>JBGTLW010000121.1:0-6967 GCA_041743835.1 Phycisphaeraceae bacterium
GGCGCTCACCGCCAGGCGCCTTGAGGAAGTCAGGGAAATCCGCACCCGCTCGAAGCAGACCCTCCCGCTGCTCAGGTCCATGCTGAAGCATCAGAAGGACGCCGCCGAAGCACAGCGCATCTTCAAGGACATCGAGCGCCACCGGGACACGGTGATGGGCATGTCCGAAGCCTTCGCGCTGGTGAACGATGTCAACTCCGTGGGCGTCTACAACCGGACGCGCGCGGATCGGGCGATCGCCCACCACGACACGGAAGATCCCTACGAGCGCCAGCGCCGTCAGATCGAGCGAGACATCACCAACATCGAGTGGCTGATTCAGGCAGCCGAAGAATCCATCCAGATCCTCGAGGACGCTCTCAAACGCCTTCACGAAACGCAGCCCACCGCTCACGAACACGCCGCCGCCTGATCCCAACCCGCAACTCACAATCCCATGCCCATCGCGCTGGTTCCAGTCAATCTCGAACGGACTTTCCTCGGCCTGCCGTCGCGGACAGGTGAGCTAGTCGCGGGCAGGCCGGTGCTTCACTGGACGCTGGCGAGGCTTTCGCGCATGGCCTGCGTCGATCGGATCGTGATCCTGCATCCATTGGGCCAGCAGCCGCTGGCGCTCATTGATGCGAGCGATCACCCCAAGCCCATCGTCGCCCACGCCTTCGATCCGGCTGATGATCCCCACGCCGCGCAGCGCGCCGCGGCCCGCAAGTGGGCTCTCGGCGCCTGGCGCGGAGGGCTGGGCGGGGCGACGTGCTACGACGAGCTGCTCCCGGCCGGGCCTCTGCTCGCGGCCATGCAGGCGCACGGGGCAGATGCCGCAGCCATCGTCGGCGGGGACTGGTGCGGGTTCGATCCCGCGTTGGCGTCCCTCCAACTCAAGCGCCTCACCGACGCCCCCGACGCGATGAAGCTCACCTTCACCCAGGCCCCGCCGGGCCTCGGGGCGATCTGTGTGAGCCGGGCGTTGCTGGAAGACCTGGCCCAACACGGCGCGGGCTTCCACCATGCGCTGTGGTACAACCCGCGCCGGCCGACCATCGACCCCATCGGCAAAGAGGTGTGCCTGCCCATCCCGCCGCAGGCCCGCGACACCTTCGCCCGGTTCATCTACGACACGCCGCGCGGCATCGCCACGCTCCGCCAAGCCGCGGACGAGTTGGCGGACGATTTTTCCGGGGCAGACATCAGCCGGATCACCGCCACGCATCCCTCGCCGACCACCCCCGCCCACCCGCCGACCTATCCGCACCACCTCACCCTTGAGCTGACGCCCCGCCGCGAGGTCGCCGGCCCGGTCACCCCGCAGCACTACACCACGCTGGACCGCAGCGACATGGACACCGCGCTGGCGATCGACCTGGCCCGGCAGGTTGCGGCCATGGGCGACACCACGTTGATGCTCGGGCACCTCGGCGACCCTTTGCTGCACCCCGACTGGGAGCAAGTCATCACCGCCGCCGATGAGGCCGGGTGCTTCGCGCTTGGCATCGAAACAGACCTGCTCTGCGAGGCCCCGGTGCTCGAACGCCTGGCTTCCCTGCCGCTGGACGTGATCGTGGTGCGGATCAATGCGGACACCGCCGCGACTTATGAGCGCGTGATGGGTGAGGACCGCTTCGAGCGCGTCGCCCGCAACCTCCAGCGGCTATTTGAGCTGAAGCGGGAGCGCACAAAAGCGCGGGGGAACTTCCGGGGGGAGTTCCGGGGGGGTAATTTGCGGGGGGGTGAGTTCCGGGGGTGGGTGGTGCCGAAGTTGGTGAAGGTGAGGGACAACGTGCGTGAGATCGAGTCGTTTTTCGATCGGTGGGTGGTGGTCGCGGGTTTTGCGGTGATCGATCGGTTCGACACGGGCGGGGGTGTCGCGGCCGACCTGTCCCCCGTGCCGATGGACCCGCCGGTCCGGCTGGCGACGCCGATGGATGGCTGCTGCGGGTACGTGCTTTCTAACGGGTTATTGACAACCGATCGTAGCGATTGGTCGGGTGGTAACGCCTTGGGCTCGGTAAGTTCGTCGCCACTCCGCGAAATCTGGCAGCAGGCGGGCCGGTTTGCCGAAGCGGTATAGCAGCGGCGTCGTTTGCACCGGCGTGACGCTGATCCCCCATGACCTTTGGAGCGGCCAGATGAGTTCGATCGCGGTGATCCTTGCACGGGGCGGCTCCAAAGGGCTGCCGAATAAAAACGCCCTGCCGTTGGCGGGCAAGCCCGTGCTGGCGTGGACGATCGAGCACGCCCGCGCCACGCCGGGGCTCGACCGCATCATCGTCTCCACCGATTCGGACACGCTGGCCCGCATCGCGCGGGGCTATGGCCTGGACGTGGTGCTGCGGCCGCCACACCTCTGCGACGACAACGCTTCGATCGTGGACGCGGCCCGCTACTCCATCAAAGCCGACGAAAACGGCCTGGCGCACTTCGACCACATCGTGCTGCTCTATGGCAACGTGCCGGTCCGCCCGGACGACCTGACCCGGCGTGCCCTGCGCAAGCTGATGCACACCGGCTGCGACTCGGTGCAGTCGCTTTCGCCGGTGGGCAAGCACCACCCCTACTGGATGAAGACGATCGGCAACGATCGGGCGGCCGACGCGCTCATGCCTTACGTCGAGAACACCATCGACCGCCGGCAAGACCTGCCCGCTGTGTACGCGCTCGATGGCGGGGTGATCGCGGTGGCGCGTGACAGCCTGTTCACGTATGACCGCTCGAGCCCGCACGCGTTTCTGGGCACCGACCGCCGGGCCATCCGCAACGAAGCGGACAGCGTGATCGACATCGATTCGCCACGCGACCTGCTGGTTGCCGAGGCGGTGCTCACGCTCCAGGCCAAGGCCCGCGCCCCCCGCTTCACCCCGGCCCCCGACCCCGGCCAGCCGCAGACAGCCGCGGCCTGACGCATCCACTTGCTGCTAGGCAATGAATCCCGACTCGCTTGCCGCGCCCGGGGTTTGACGCGGCATAGAATGCGGGCATGACAAGCCCCGAGCTGACCCACGCCGATCCACGCCCCCCCGAGCCTGGCCGGCCACCCCGAAACAACCGTGGCCAAACGCTGCCCCCCGGGGCCGGCCAACTGGGCATGATCCTCTTCCTCATCGCGCTGGGCGTGCTCTTTGCCGCGTCGCTGGTGGCATACCTGCTCATCAGGGTGCTGAGCCTGCAACCCACGCCGACGATCACCGGCGAATTCATCCCCTCCACCGCGCCGGGACTCGGGAAAGTCGGCCTGCCCACGACGCTCTGGCTCTCGACACTCCTCATGCTGCTCAGCTCCGTCACCATCCACTCCGCGGTCGAGGCGGTGAGGCGGGAACGGCAGCTCTGGCTCCGACGATGGCTGGTGGTCACCATGCTGCTCGCGGCCGGGTTCCTGCTGGTGCAGTCGCCGGCGCTCGCGCAACTGCTCAGCGACCACTTCGCGGCACAGAAGGGGGTCACCACCGTGTCCGGGCTCATCTTCGTGCTCATCATCATCCACGCGTTGCACGTGGTGGGCGGGGTGCTGCCGCTGACGATCGTCACCTACAAGGCCCACCGCGGCCGATACGACCACGAGTACCACGCACCCCTGAGCTACGTGTCGATGTACTGGCACTTCCTCGATGTGGTCTGGCTGGTGATGTTCGGCGTGCTCATGGTGGCGTCCTGACTTCGCAGACCGCCTAAACACCCCATCTTTACATTCAATCCCGATAATCCCCGTATTCATCGTGGATAGCGGGTGAAATTAACCAAACCGTGACGATGGCCACTTGCAATCTCGGGCAAATGCCCTACAACATCATCCAGACGCGGCGCAATGCCGTCGTCGAGGAACGGGACCTGCGGAACACAAGGGGCGGGATCGACCAACAGCTCAAGCACGTCTGCCCATCAGATGGGTGAGCGGATCGGCGTTGGCTCGCGGATGAGACACGAGGGAAGAAAGATGCGACGCAAGAGTTGGATACGCAAGTACCAGGTGGTACTCACGACGCTGGCCGCACTGTCGGTGTGTGTGGTGATCTGGGTGGTTTCGCCCGCGGCCGGGGGCCACGTCGGGACCACGGCCACGGCGGCCACGCAACCGCAAAACAGTTGGGCAAACCTCACCATGCCGGCAAGTGGCGCGGCCCTGCTGGTCGGGGTGATCGGCACACAGATGCTCCGCCGTCAACGCATCAAGTCGTCGGCGGCGTAACTTCAGGTTGGCTGTCCTCTGACGCACGCACACCCGTCGCCCCTGCGATCAGGGTTTCTGCGGTGCCCAGCAGCACCAGCGCGTAGCCGAACAATTCGATCGATTCTTCCGCGACGATCTTGACCACACGCTCGTAGGCGTTGCCCATGACGCCCTGCCACAGCTCGACCTGTCCGAAGAGCTGCGCCAAGACGACCACACAGATAAAGCCCGCCCAACAGATCGCTCCGCCCGACGTAGCCAGCCACCGCATGGCCGCCGCCTTGGCCCCGCCCCGCCAGAACGCGAGCACCACCACCGCCCAGCACACCGTCGCGGGGTAGCTCCAATGCAGCAGGGGCAGAGCCTTGAACCAGCTATCCAACTCTCGGCAGGCCGCCACCGCGATCACCGCGCCAAGCGCTACTAGAAAAGCCCGGTCCCTGCGACGCGGCACGCACGCCCCACACCACGCAAGCAAGGCCGACGCCGCAGCGATCACAAACTGTGTCCTCTCGACCACGCCGCCCTCGCGGAACGACGCCTGATCGAAGCTCTCTGACGCGGCAATCATCAGGATCAGCCCATAGGTCACCGCAAACATGAAGAGCGTGTAACCCGCGTAGCGCAGCAGAATCGCGCCGCCCCAGGTGCCCCCGGTGGATGCAACCGGCTGGACCGCAGGGTGAGCAAGGGCTTGAGAACACGTCGGATGCGTCTTGGCAATCGTTTCTGACATCTTCGGGCCACACGCGGGTTAGGATCGGGTTAAAAACCGCGAATCTTAGTCCCGATCCAGGTGATAGTCCACGTCCGGCCCGACGTAGCCGGGGAACCGCTGATAGTAACCCCGCACCACACCCGACACGCGGTCCCGGCCGATCTGCCGCATCGGCTCATCCAACGCCAGCAAAAACGTGTCGCGCACCGCGTGGCCAATATTCACCGGCGAGATGCGGAGGAACCGGCCCTGATCGTCCAGCCCATGGATCGGCTGGATGTGGACCCACTTCCCGTCATCCCGCTCGATCATGCCATCGACGTACTTCCACTCGGTCCCGATGCGGGTGTGGCTGTGGCTGATCGGGCCGACCAGCGCCTCGGACTGAATCAGCCCGAGTTGATGATCGTGCGTCGTGCCGAAGCGAGCGGTGATCCCGTGGGGCAACTCGTTGTAGAGCAGGTTGTCCGCGTAACGCCCGGCATCGACCGACGCCCGGCTTGCCCCGTCGATCATCGCCTCGCGGGTCTCGTTGGGGAAGTTGCTGGTTGTGCCGTGGGTGATGGTGCGCGCGCGGTCGTTCCAGAAGGTCGCGTTGATGTGGTCGGTCCCGGCATAAGCGGGGAACTGGGTGGTGGACAGCCCGCCCGCGCGCGGGCCGTCGGCGTAATGCACCCGCCGCCAGGCCTCGTAACGGTCGGGCATCGACGCGCGCTGCAACCGCGTCACCGAGTAGCCATAAAACAGCAGCATCAGCAGCAGCACCAGGATCACCGGCAGGATCAGCACCGTCTCGGCCATGACCGCGCCGCGGCGACGCGCGTTGGGCGTGGCGCGGGCCGGGCTGGGGAGTTGGCTGCGGCTGGGTTGTCTGGGTTTCATCGCAAAGGCTCCGTTCACCATGCTGTGTTCAATCGTCGGGGCGTCAATGCTGGAGCATCAGGTCCGCGAGCGGTTCGAGGCCCCGCAGGTGGTCCGCCAGCGCGTCGTATTGCTCATCGCTCATGCCCGGGATCGCGGCCGCGTTGCCGCGCCCGGCATCGACCCGGGCGGTCCAGTCGGCGAAGTCGCTGACCGGGGTGAGCCGGGCGTGCCACATCTGCGTCCACATGTCCCACGAGTGGTTGTTGAAGACCTCCGCCTGCGCGATCGCGACGTGGTGGGGGTAGCCGCGCGGGTCGTTGAAGCGTGGCCCCCAGAACGTGCCGGTGTTGGTCATCTGCGCGGTGCCCAGGAAAGTCAGCCGTTCCCGCCGCGCAGCCGTGTCGTTCCAATCGACCAGGCTGTGGACCAGGTCGATCGGGGCGGGCAGGTCGTTGCGGTTGGTGAAGTTGTAGGGGTTGCGGACGTCGAGCTCTTCGTGGAGTTCCAGCGCGACGACGAAGTAATACATGACCTGCCAGATGGTTCTGCCATCGCGTTCGATCTGCGAGACGAAGCGGGTCTTGCGCCAGTCCGATCCCTGCAATTCCTCGAAGGACGCGGACCGCCAGTAGGCCTGCAGCGTGGGGTCGAGGGTGGTGAAGTTCTGGCACTCGGTGATGTAACGCTGGAGCACCTCCTGCCACCCGCGCGGGTCGTTGCCGAACCTGCCGGTGGAGGGGAAGCAGGGGTTGGTCGGCACATCCCAGTCGCCCCCGAGGCGGATCATGCGGTCTGACCCCAGCGGTCGGAAGGTGCCCGGCGAGAGGAACGCGCTGCTGCCGGGGTCCACGGTGGACTCGACACGGGCGACGAAGAAGTGGGTCTGGACGAGGCGGCGGTTGGGCGCGGCGGCGCTGTTGCGTGGCCGGCCATCACCATCGGAATAGGTGGCAGCCGCGTCGGTGATGTCCGACCACTCGCCGAGGAAGATGGGGAACGGGTAGGCCATGTCGCTGCGGTTATGCCACAGGGCTTCGAGCTTCATCTGCGCGAAGGTGTTGCGGAGGCTGGTCATGGGGCTCCGCTCGAGGTGGAACGTCGAGCGATCGCGCAGCCACCGCTGGATGCCGAACATGTTGTAGCCGACGGTGTTGGTGCGGTACTGCGGCGGCGGGTCCCAGAAGGTCCCGTCCGAGCCGGGGACGTTGGGTGGCCCGACCCCG
>JBGTLW010000122.1:0-5309 GCA_041743835.1 Phycisphaeraceae bacterium
TCCTGCGCGAGGCCCGTGTGACGCCCGACCGCATCGACCTGATCGTCGGCTTCGGGCTGGGCCACCCCGCGTGGGATGCGGCGGAGGCAAGCGCCCTGCACACCGTCTTCGGCGACAGGCTCGCGGATGTCCCCGTGGTCAGCACCAAGCCGCTGACAGGCAACTGCGGCGCGGGCGCGGGCGGGCTGGATGTCGCGGCTGCGGCCCTGGCGCTGCTTCACCAGCATACGCCCGCCATCATCAACCGTGACCAGCCCATGCAGGGTCTGACCGCCACCAAGGCTGCGGGCGACATCACGCACGCGCTGGTGTACGCCACATCGTTTGGTGGGCAGAACACCGCGATGGTCCTGCGGAAAATGGATGCTTGAGTCGGCGGCGGCTTGATGCGGTTGCAAAAGGAATATGAAGATGCCTGATGCCATATCCCACACCCCGGACCCCAGCCGCGCCCACGCGCAGCCGGCGGCCGCCCGTCGCATCGTCATCACCGGCATCGGTTGGGTTACGCCGTTGGGTCACGACATCGATGGGGTCTGGGCGCGCATCCTCGCGGGGGAGTCGGGCGTGTCCGCGACTGAGCACTTTGACGCCACCACCTTCCCCACTGCTTTCAGCGCGCAGGTCCGGGGCTTCGACTGGCGCGACTTTGTCAAAGACCCCGCCTTGCACGAGGGCATCGGGCGCAACATTGCTTTTGCGCTGGGCGCCGCGGCGCAGGCCTGGCGTCATGCGGGGCTCGACGCGCTGGACGCGGCGGGCGGGCTGGACCATCAACGCATGGGGCTGTACCTCGGCTCGGGCGAGGGTGTGCTGGACTTCGACAACTATGTGGCTGCCAACCTTGCCGGGTGGGATGCGGAGGGCGGGCGGACCGACTCGGTGAAGTGGGCCGCGGCCGCAAGCAAGCTGATGCACGCCGACGCGGAGATCGAGCAGGAACCCAACATGCCCCTGTCGCACCTGGCGATGGAGTTCGGGGCGCAGGGCCCGGCATACAACTGCCTCACCGCCTGTGCCGCCTCCACCCAGGCGATCGGTGAAGCGGCACGCATCATCGCGCACGGCGACGCGGACATCATGATCACCGGCGGCACGCACACCATGATCCACCCGTTCGGCGTCACGGGGTTCAACCGCCTCACCGCGCTCTCCACCAACAATGCCGACCCCACCGGCGCTTCCCGGCCGTTCAGCCAGGACCGCGACGGGTTTGTCATGGGCGAGGGCTCGGGCATCCTCATCATCGAGAGTGCGGACCATGCCGCGGCCCGCGGCGCGCACGTGCTGGCGGAGATCGTGGGCTATGGCTCGACCGCCGACTCTTATCGCATCACCGACATCCACCCCGACGGCCGCGGGGCCGCCGACGCCATGCGTCAGGCCCTGGACATGGCGGGCATCACGCCGGACAAGATCAACTACATCTCCGCGCACGGCACCGGCACGAAGGAAAACGACTCCATCGAGACCAAGGCTGTCAAAGCGGTGTTCTGCCCCGAAGGCGCGAAGGACGGGCAGGGGCGCTTCCGCGGCCCGCCCATGTCCAGCATCAAGGGGATGACCGGCCACCTGATCGCGGCGGCGGGTGCGGTGGAACTCATCACCGCTGTGCTGGCGATGCGCGACCAGGTGCTCCCCCCCACCATCAACCTCACCAAGCCCGCCCCCGAGCTTGACCTGGACTACGTCCCCAACCAGTCGCGCCCGGCCAAGGTCGATTTTGCCATGAGCAACAACTTCGGCTTCGGCGGGCAGAACGACACGCTCATCATCAAGCGGGTGTAGTCGTGCGAGCTGCGCGGCACCATCCAAGCTAAACGCACGGGTCACCGCATCTGTTTGCGGAACGCGGCGGGGGTAATGCCGAAGCTCTTGCGGAACTGTGCGCCGAAGTGCGGGGCGTGCGGGAAGCCGCAGCGCGCCGCGATCTGGTCGTGATTGAGGTCCGACTCGACAAGCAACTGCCGGGCGCGCTCCAGACGGACACGCATGATCTCGGCCTGGAGGGTTCGGCCCAGCACCTTCTTGAACCGCCGCTCCAAAGCCCGCCGACCCACCGGGACCTCATCGAGGATGTCCGGCACGGTCAGAGGTTCGCACGCCCGGCTGTTGATCAGGCGGACCGTCGCGGCGAGGTCCGGGTCCTGGATGGCGAGGATGTCCGAGCTTCGCCGGGTGATGACGCGGCTGGGCGGGATCAGGATCGGTTGATCCGCGGGCGGGCCGGGCTCCCCCGACATCATGCGGTCAAGCAGCTCGGCCGCGGCATATCCCACGCGCTCGTTGCCGATGTCGATCGCGGACAGGGGCACGTCGGCTGCTTCGCACACAAGGTCGTCATCGCTGCCGACGATCACCGCCACCTGCTCGGGCACATCAAAGCCGCGGTCGTGGCAAGTGCCCACCAGTGTCCAGCCAAGGTGTTCGTTGCCACAGAACACCGCGATGGGCGGGACGAAACGGTCGATCCACGCGTGCATCCCAGCTAGAGGTTCGCGGTCGGGGTCTTGCGTGTCGGGTCTGAACACATCGCAGTCGTAACCCTCGGCCGCGAGCGTTTGGATGAACCCTTGGCCCCGGGTAGCCGCCCACGCGGGCCGGGGGTCCGCAAAGTACGCGAAGCGATGGAAGCCCCGGTCGAGGAAGTCCCGTGCTGCCAGCGCGCCCACCGCGACGTTGTCGGTGCAGACATGGGGGAACGGCTGACGGGCGCGTGTGGTGCTGATGTTCACGGCGGGGACGCCCAACTTATGGATGGGCTGGTCGTAGGTATCCGAAGCCAGCAGGCCGATGAACCCATCGATGTGCAGGCCATCCCACGCCGCAGGCCAAGGCCCGCCATGGATGCTGGCCAGGAGCTTCCATGGCCCCTGGTTGCGGGCGTACCGCGTGGTGCCCCGCAGAGCAGCGCGGGCCGCGGCTTCGGAAGCGTTGAGGATCAGAGCGACGGTGCGTTTGACGGGGTGCTTGGCCATGGCAGCGTGACCGGGGGGTGCAAAAAACCAAAAAAGTCGCAATCACGACATATTATAACGCAATATCGTCTTGTCTGCACAGGAATCGATGTCATACTGTAGTTGCTGGCTTTCTGGCTGGCGCGCTGGAGCGTTTCCAGCGAAACGGCAATGGGCCGGTTCACGCATCTTTCACCCTGAACGGAGGACTCTTCCATGAAGACCACACACAAACTACTGGCCGCACTCACCTTGGGAGCTTTTGGCTGGGCTGCTGCGCCCGGCTACGCGACCTCGATCGTCAACGACACCTTCGATGTCGGCGCTTCGCCGACGATCGGCAACGATCTGGACGACCCAAACGATATCGCCTGGATCGGCGGGTTCAACAATACCGCAGTCACAATAAAGTCAACCGCGCCAGCGCCCGGGACGGGCAACTATATCGAAAATGATGTCAGCTCCGGCTTCTCGATGATCCGCGGCTCACTGCCCGTGGACACCAACCTCACCCTTCAGGTCGGCGAAACACTGACGCTGACCTTCGACTTCATGTACTCCACTGGAAACCAGTCTGCGGACAACGGTTTGCGTTTCGGCCTGTTCAACAACGCAGGATATGGCACCTTGGGACTCGCGGGTGTGGGCAGCACCAACACCGCCCTGCGCATCCGGCACGACACGGCAGCCTCCATTGATCAGAACATGGGGTCGGGAGGGGGCGGGGCTGATGAATTCGTAGGCCCGTCCGACATCCAGACCGATGGCACGATGTCATCCTCACTGGACAACTCCAGCCCGTATGACGCCTATGCCGTGAGCCTCTCCATCACAAGGCTCAACGCCACCACCGTCACGATCAGCACCACGCTCAATGGCGGCACCGCCACCGTCACCGATGTAGACGACGCGGGCGACCCGGCTGACAACCTCACAGATTTCTCAGGTGGGTACATCGTGATCCGCAACGGCGGCGTGACCAATGATTTCCGCGTGGACAACGTCAACCTCACGGTTATCCCCGAGCCCGCGTCGCTTGCACTTCTGGGGCTTGGAGGCCTGTGCATGCTCGGCGGCCGCCGGTCACGCCGGGCCTGAGTTCTAGACTCCCCCGCCACACGGTCCCCCATGAACCGTCACACCACGCCACAAATGACGACAATGCCAAGCGGTCACACCACAAAGCCGAGGGATCGCCATCCCTCGGCTTTCCCTTTGACCGCCCCGCCCCGCCACGGCTTCACGCTCATCGAGCTCTTGGTCGTCATCAGCATCATCGCCCTGCTCGTTGCCCTGCTGCTGCCTGCGCTGCAAGGCGCCCGTGAGTCGGCCCGGCGTGTGGTGTGTGCCTCCAACCTCCGGCAGATGGTGCTGGCGCAGAACATCTATGCCCAGCAGCACGGCGGGAAGATCACGCTCGGCTTCGGCGGGCACTTCCAATTCAACTACCAGATCTACACCAATTCCAACCAGGACTTTGAGGTGCTGGGCCCGCTCTATCTCGATGGCCTACTCAACGATCCGGTGTCGGTCTCCTGCCCATCCGCCCGCATGCCGGAGTTCGGGCCTAATTCGTCGATTAACCCTTGGCCCCCAGGGAGTAACTTGGGCCTCAACACCCGCTCCGCCTTCGGCGCGCGCCCGATGATGATCAACAAGGCCGGGGCCGAGGTGCAGTGGAACTGGGGTGGCAACGACCAATGGCCAAACCCCATGCCGACCATCGAAACGGTGGGTGAGCGGCTGGTCATCATGGCCGAGTCATTCGCCACGCCGATGTTCGTCAACGAACGGCACATGACAGGCATCAACGTCGCCAGGCTCGATGGCTCGACCCGCTGGGTCGCGCGCGAGGTCATCGACCCGTTCATCTCCAGCATCCCGCCGGCCGCAGCCTTCAGCGGGAGCTACGACAACACCCAGCGCGACACCTGGCTGGAACTCGACAAGCAGTAGCCCACGGAAGTAGCGTGGCGGTATCATTGCCGGCATGAATCCCCTCGACCCCGCGTTGATATATTCCCGCCTGACGCCGCCGGCCGAGGACCAAGGCCCGCTGGACCTGATCCTCGACACCGACACCTACAACGAGATCGACGACCAGTTCGCGCTGGCGTATGCCGAGCTCTCGCCCGAACGGTTGCGGCTGCACGCGATCTATGCGGCCCCGTTCCACAACGGCCGATCGGACGGGCCGGGTGATGGCATGGCCAAGAGTTATGACGAGATCATCCGCGTGCTCGACAAACTGGGGCGGCACAGCGAGGGGCGGGTGTTCCGCGGCTCGACCTCCTGGCTGCCCGACGCCACGACGGCGGTCGCCTCGGCGGCGTGCGATGACCTGATCGAGCG
>JBGTLW010000123.1:0-22131 GCA_041743835.1 Phycisphaeraceae bacterium
GACGGCTGGCGGTGGGTGAGGTGGACCAGGGGCAGCGCGGCAAAGGCCTGCTGGTGAAGGAGGGTCCGCGCGGCGGCGAGCAGGTCGGGGGCGCTTGGGAGTAAGCCAGCGGACCACGCGGCCTCGATGCCCAGCGAATGCGCAAACCCCCCGCTTGGGAAGCCCGAGTCCGCCAACTGCCAGCAGAGCCAAGTCGTGTCGGTCGCCATGCTACCCGGCCATGCTAGCAGATCGCGTGCCAACCTCGGCAACCATAAGCATGGCTAACAGACCCGCACCACTCGGCAAGTGCGATCAAATCATCGCCTAATCCGCGCGCAGCGATTCCCCGCTGACGCGTGAATAGGCAGCAGCGTGATGACCCGTTGGGTTGATTCTTCACGATCCGTACAAGTGGCGACGCGATCGGCTGCGCCCGGGATGCCTGGGCAAACACCGCAAAATATGTTTGTTTTGTGAATGCGCGGGCACTGCACCAGTCACGGGGCCGATCGTGCGGACGAAACAAGACATCGGCTATCGGAACATCCGGGTTTAGAAACGGCGATTGGCACGACCTTTGCAATATCGCAGTGGTGAACCGGTCGGCCCACTCCGCGTGGCGTGGATTCTGACCGCCCGGCTCGCACGGACATGTGTCGGCCCAGATCGGGTTCGGCAGCAAGGGTTAGGGCTACCTCCACACAGGCGTCGCGAGATACCGATTGCGGTTTCTGGTCCAGGCAGTGTTGTCTGGCGCCGCACGGCTGTCGCTCGCGCCTGACCAACTCAGGAGATCGTATTAATGACTCGTAACGTAACTGATGTAACGAAGAAGGCACTGACCACGACGCTCGGGCTGAGCCTGGCGGCGGGGCTCATGGCACAACCCGCGCTCGCTCAGGAAGTGGAGGCGGATGAAACCAAAATCAGCTTCGCTGGCGGTGTGGACTACAACACCCACTTCGTCTCCTACGGCTTTGACGTCTGGGGTGTGGGCACGGATTTCGGGGATGACGCGACACTCAACCCCTGGGCTGAGGTGGCGGTGGACTTCGGTGCCTTCAGCCTCTTCGTCGGCACATGGTGGGATGTGAACACCAACGGGGCGGCGTCCATCGGCGGACAGATCCAGGAAATCGACGTGTACTATGGCCTGGGCTTCGATGTCGGTGACTTCAGCTTCGGCGTCACCTATCAGGACTGGGTGTACGCTGGCGGTGTCGAGACGATCCTCGACTTCTCCGTCGGCTACGACGATTCGGAACTCTGGGGCGACTTCATGGGTGGCGAGTTTGCCCTCAGCCCCAGCCTCGTGGTCCACAACCGGCTCTCGTCAACCAACATCGACGCCGTGCCCGGTGGCGACGAAAACAGCACCGTGCTGGTCTTCAGCATCGAGCCTGGCTTCCAGTTGGTGGACAGCGAAGATTACCCCATCTCGCTGAGCATCCCCGTGTCGGTCGGCTACTTCCTGGAAGAGGGCTTCCACGGTGCGAAGTCTGACGGGACCGTCACCGATGACGGCTTCGGCTACGTCTCGATCGGTGCGAACCTGTCGATGCCGTTGACCTTCATCCCCGCGGAGTACGGCAGCTGGTCGGCCGGGGCCGGGCTCACCTACTACATGACCGATGAAGATGTGATCGACAACGAGGACGACAACTTCCTCACCGGCACGATCGGGTTCTCGGTCAGCTTCTGACCCAACCCCTGCCGCACGAAACACGCTGGCGGTGCCCTGACCGGCACCGTCAGCCTTCCCCCCCCCCCCCCGGAACTACCCCGGAACAACCCCGGAACATCCTTGGAATACACCCGCAGTATCCCCGGAACCTGCCCGGGTCAAGCCAAAATCCGAGTTGCCGAGTCGGGCAAAGCCGCCTGATCGGACCTCATCGTTCACAGCTCGTGGAGACGAGCAAGGAGTCAGAAACAACATGTTGAGCAAGTTCAAAACCCTCGCGCTGGCCGCCACACTAGGCGTCGCTGGAGCAACCCTGCCGACGCAGGCACAGGAAACCGTCAAGATCGGTGTGCTCCATTCCCTCTCGGGGACCATGGCCATCTCGGAGACCTCGCTGCGTGACGTGGTGCTCATGGCTGCGGAAGAGATCAATGCCGCGGGCGGCGTCAAAGTCGCGGGCAAGTCGTACAAGATCGAGCCCGTCGTGGTGGACCCCGCGTCCGACTGGCCCCTCTTCGCGGAGAAGGCCAAGGAACTGATCGACGCGGATGTCGCGGCGATCTTCGGCTGCTGGACCTCGGTGTCGCGCAAGTCCGTGCTGCCCGTGATCGAAGAGAAGAACGCCCTGCTGTTCTACCCCGTGCAGTACGAGGGTGAGGAGCAGTCGCTCAACGTCTTCTACACCGCCGCGTCGCCCAACCAGCAGCTCATCCCGGCCGCGGCCTACGCCATCGAAGAGATCGGAGCGAAGAAGTTCTACCTCCTGGGCACCGACTACGTCTTCCCCCGCACCGCAAACAAGGTGCTCAAGGCCTACCTGCTCAAGGCGGGTGTGCCCGAGTCGAACATCAAAGAGGTTTACACCCCCTTCCACCACCAGGACTACCAGACCATCGTCAGCGATATCAAGACCTTTGCCGCGTCCGGCGACGCGGTCGTGCTCTCCACGATCAACGGCGACTCGAACGTCCCCTTCTACACCGAGTTCGCCAACCAGGGCCTGACCTCCGACGACTGCCCGATCATCGCCTTCTCGGTCGGTGAGGACGAGCTGCGTGCCATGGACACCTCGAAGCTGGTCGGCCACCTCGCGGCGTGGAACTACTTCCAGTCCATCGACACCCCCGAGAACGCCAAGTTCATCAAGGCGTTCAAGGAATACTGCGCCAAGAACAACCTGCCCGGCGGTGCCGACCGCGTGACCGGCGACCCGATCGAGGCGGCGTACTTCGGCGTGTACGTGTGGGCCAAGGCCGCGGAGAAGGCTGGCTCCTTCGACGTGGATAAGGTCCGCGAAGCGGTATACGGCATGGAGTTCGAAGCGCCCGGCGGCAAGAAGAAGATGCACCCGACCAACCAGCACACCTTCAAGCAGGTGTACATCGGGGAGATCCGTGCCGACGGCCAGTTCGACATCGTCTGGAAGACCGACGACCTGGTGGAGCCGGACTCCTTCTCCAGCCTCCTGCACACACCCGAAGAGCTCGCGGCCATGAAGCCGACGGGCGGCCCGAAGAAGTAAATCATCCACACAAGCACCCCGGTTTAGGCCGGGGCAAGCTGACCGCACACGCCAGCCCCCGGTTAACGCCGCGGGCTGGCTTTCCAGGACCCAATCGGACAGGCGATGGTTTGAGCCCCGCCGGACAGCGCCGGAAACCCCACGGGTACGGACCTGCTTGCCATGAAAGACCGCATCATCCTCCGGCTACCCAAGCTCAGCTATACCGCCCTTGCCTTGTGTCTGGCTGCGAGCTTCTCGCATATGGTCTTTGCACAACCGGAAGTCGCCCCAGCCGCCGAGTCCAGCGATGAAGTTGCGGCGGTCATCGACGCCGACCAGATCACCGACGAGCAGATCGACAAGCTGATCCTTCAGCTCACCGTGGCGGATGAGGCAGAGGAGGCCACCGCGCAACTCATCACCCTGGGGAACAGCGGCGACAACCGCGTGATCCTTGCGTTGCAGCGGGTGTTCGACAATCAAGTCGCGCTATTCAATGACAAGCCGGTGTACCTCGCCGAGCGCATCAGGGATGAGACGGGCGCCCTGCTCCCCGAGGAGTACCGCGACCACCCGCCCGTGGTCGAGAAGCTCAGTGTCGGTCAGACCGTGGACCTTGGCCGGGTGTACCCGCTGTACCTGGATGAAGATGAGCTTGCCGCGATCGAAGCGGAGCTGATCCCCACCGATCTGCTGGGCAGCTTCCGCGCCAACCGCGATGCGCGACGGCTGATCCGCCCGGTGATCAATGTGCTCGCGCTCAAGTCACTGCGTCCAGCCACCCGCGCAGCCGCAGCGAAGAAGCTGGGCGACATGCGCGAGGTCGATTCTCTGCCACTGCTCCAGACGTTGGCCGACAACGACCCGAGTTGGAAGGTGCGTTTCCTGGCCGACGAGTCGGTGCAGCTCATGGTCGCGCTGGGGGTGGTGCCGGGCAGCAGCGCGCAGGACAAGCTCGACGCGGTGCAGAGGCTCGGCGAGATGCGGAGCGTCCGGGCCTACACCCAGCTCAAGGCCGAGCGCGAAGCCCTGCCCCACGGCTCGCCGGGCGTCGCGGTGTACGACACCGCCATCGCGTCCATCAGCAGGCACATCTCCATCACCAACTGGGTCAAGAACCTGTTCTTCGGCCTGTCGTGGGGATCGATCCTCATCCTGCTCGCGCTGGGGCTCGCGATCACGTTCGGGCTGATGGGTGTCATCAACATGGCGCACGGCGAGATGCTGATGATCGGCGCGGTCACCACCTGGGCCTGCTTCGAGTTCATCTCCCCCATGCTCCCGCCCCAGCACTTTAGCTGGTACTACGTCATTGCCTTCCCCATGGCGTTCCTCGTCGCGGGGTTTGTCGGCCTTGTCATCGAGGTTAGCATCGTCCGCTTCCTCTACAAGCGGCCGCTCGATTCGCTGCTGGCGACCATCGGCGTGAGCTACATCCTCATCCAGGGCGTCCGCCTGTGGAAGGGCGACAACCTCGGCATGAGCAAACCCATCTGGCTCACGGGCGGGTGGGAGGTCATCCTCGACGTCACGCTGCCGTACAACCGCCTGTTCCTCATCGCGCTGACCGTGTTCTGCCTGCTCATGGTCGTGGTCATCTTCCGCTACACCCGGCTTGGCCTGATGATCCGCGCGACCTCGCAGAACCGCGAGATGGCCCAGGCGCTGGGCGTCAACACACGCCTGGTCGATATGTTCAGCTTCGCCTTCGGCGCGGGGCTCGCGGGGCTCGCGGGCTTCGGGCTCATCACACTCACCAACCCCAGCCCCGAGATGGGGCAGACCTACATCGTCAACTCCTTCCTGGTCACGGTCGTGGGCGGGGTGGGCAAGCTCGTGGGTGTGGTCATCTCGGGCCTGGGGCTTGGCCTCATCAACAAGACGCTGGAGCCGATCAAGCTCGGGTTCATGCCGTTCGAGTTCTTCGACGCGACGTGGGCGTGGGTCACCGTGCTCATCGGCGTGGTGCTGTTCATGACCCGCCGACCCGCGGGGTTGTTCCCGGACAAGGGCCGCCTGGCTGACCAGCAGACCGGCGCGGCTACGCCCTGGCTCAGCGCACGCAAAGTCAACAAGACCCGCGAGGTCGCGCTCGGGGTGGCTATGCTCACGCTGGGCCTTGTGGTCATCCCCCTGCTCTACATCTTCGGATTCATCAGCATCGGCGACATGCAGAAGTATGGCCAATGGATCGCGTTTGCGATCTGCGCGATCGGCTTGGACCTGGTCTGGGGATACATGGGCGTGCTCAGCCTGTGCCAGTTCCTGTTCTTCTCGCTGGGCGGGTACTGCATGGGGCTCTACCTCATCAACCACGGCCCGATGTCCGGCCCAAACAAGGACATCCCCACCGCGCTGTACGTCGTCATGTCCAGCGTCAGCGGCGCGGAGCCGCCCTTCTTCCTCTCGTGGTTCAAGTCGCTGTTCAGCACCGTGCTGCTGGTCATCCTCGTCCCCGGGCTGGTCGCGGGGGTCATCGGCATCATGACCTTCTCAAGCCGGGTGCGCGGCGTGTACTTCGCCATCCTCACCCAAGCCATCGCCGTCGCATTCTGGCTCATCTTCCAGAAGAACGACCTGAAGCTCGGCGGGACCAACGGGCTGACCAACTTCACCCACATCCTCGGCTACCCCATCGCTCAACCCGACACCACGCCTTGGCACAGCACCACAAGGTTCTGGATGTACATCGTCAGCGTCCTGACGCTTACGGCTGTGTTCCTCGCGGCCAAGTGGCTGGTGCATTCGCGGTTTGGCCGGGTGCTCGTAGCGATCCGCGATGACGAGACACGCCTGCGCTTTGCCGGCTACAAGACCTGGGTTTATAAGGCCGCGGTGTTCACGATCGCGGGCGTCTTCGCGGGCATCGGCGGGATGCTCTACGTCCCGATGAAGGGCATCATCACGCCCCAGCAGATCGCCGCGGCCTCATCGATCCTGGTCGTCGTCTGGGTCGCGCTCGGCGGGCGGGGCACGCTCTGGGGGCCGGTGATCGGTGCGATCATGGTCAGCTTCCTCTACGACCGCATGACCTCGATCGCTGCGGATTACTGGCTCTTCGTGCTGGGCGGGTTGTTCATCCTCGTGCCCCTGCTGCTGCCCGGCGGGGTGATGAGCTTGCCACAGGTCATCACGGGGATAGCCCTTCGATCGCGTGCAACACACAGTCGCGGGATGGTTGAAATCGGTGCGCCGGCATCGGGGGTCGCCACAAGTGGCGTCGCTTCGGGGGGTGTCACTTCCGGGGGCGGGGAGGTGAGGCATGATTGAGGTTCCGATCCTGCAACGCGATGCCCGGCAGCACGACTACGCGATTGAAGGCCCGCGCAACAGCCAGCTCTGGCGGGAGCGGTACATCCTGTTCCTGCAGGATGTCACGGCCGTGTTCGATGGCTTCAAAGCGCTCGACATCGAAGACCTTGGCATCGGGCATCACGAGCTGCGCGTCGTCGTAGGCCCAAACGGCGCGGGCAAGACCACCATGTGCGATGTGATCTCGGGCATGACGCGGCCGGCCACCGGGCGGGTTTACTTCGACGGGCAGGAGATCACCGGGCAAAACGAGACCGCTATCGCGCAGCGCGGCGTCGGCCGCAAGTTCCAGGTGCCCAACGTGTTCGACTCGCTCACGGTGTGGGAGAACATGCTGCTGGCCCTGCCGGCGCTGATCAACAGCATCCCGATCGACCCGCGCACGCTCGACCCGCGCATCGCCGGGCCGGGCGGTGTCGCGATGATCAAGGCGGCCAGGCGCTTCTTCAACGCCGGCGGCCGCGCCACGCCCGAGGCCCGCGAACGCATGGAGTCGATCCTCGAGCGCGTCAAACTCATCGACCAGCGCCACGAGACCGCGAAAAACCTGTCCCACGGCCAACGCCAATGGTTGGCGATCAGCACCCTGATCCTCGCCAAGCCCAAGCTGCTGCTGGTGGATGAGCCGGCCGCGGGCCTGACCGACTTCGAGACCGCCCTCACCGCGGAGCTGCTGCTTGAGCTCAAGAACGAGCACACGATCATCTGCATCGAGCACGACATGGAGTTTGTGAGGCAGCTCGATTCGCGTGTGACGGTGCTCAACGAGGGCCGGGTGCTCGCGGAGGGCACACTCGATCAGGTCCAGGCCAATGAGGATGTGATCGAGGCTTATCTGGGGCGGTGATGGTTGGGTTGGAATGATCAGGCGGGGGAAGAGCGCGGGCGGACGCCCGCGGCTAAACACAAGGGATATGCAATGCTGCATGTAAGTCATCTCAACTTTTCCTATGGCGGCGTCAAGGCGCTGTCGGATGTCTCGATGGTCTGCAAGCCCGGCCAGATCACCTGCGTCATGGGACGCAACGGCGTCGGAAAAACCACACTCATGCGGAACATCGTCGGGCTGCTCCGGGGTGACAGCGGTGAGATCACCCTCGACGGCAGCGGGGGCAACGGCTCACTCACCCGCGCCCCAGCAAGCCAACGCGCCAAACGCGGCATCGGCTACGTCCCGCAAGGACGCATGATCTTCCCCAAGCTCACGGTGGAAGAAAACCTCAAGGTCGGCCTCCAGGCACGCAGCGACGGCATCAAACGCATCCCGCCCGAGGTGTACGACCTGTTCCCCATCCTCAAGGAGTTCCTCCCACGCAACGGCGGCGACCTCTCCGGCGGTCAGCAGCAACAGCTCGCCATCGCCCGCGCGATGGTCGGAGACCCCAAGGTCCTCATCCTCGACGAACCCACCGAGGGCATCCAGCCCAACATCATCCAGCGCATCGGCGAGGTGCTCGCGCAACTGGCGACGGAGCGCGGCATGGCTGTGGTCCTCGTCGAGCAGTACGTCGATTTTGTCCGCGAGTTCGGGCACCGGTTCTACATCATGAATCGCGGCCGGGTCGTCGCGCAGGGCGAAACCGCGGACCTCACCAAAGACATCGAACGCCAACACCTCAGCGTGTGAGTCACGTTGCGATCACAAGCCGCTGCGGATGAACGCGCAGATCAGCCGACCATGACCACGCTCGAACTCCCCATCCCGTCGCAAATCGTAGATGATGCGTGCATGGCGCAGGCGATGGACACTCTCAAGCCCACGGAAGACGCGGCTGGGCTGCGGGTCGGGCACGGGCTTGTTGAGGTCCAGCAGGTCAGGGGTCGAAGCGTGGTGGTGCGGGACCGTGCGACTTCGCCATTGAAACTGCTGTGCCCGATGCACGGCGGGGGCGCGGCCTGGGTTTACGCGGGCACCTTCGGTGGCGGGCTGGTCGCGGGTGATGCCATCGAGCTCGACCTCCGCGTGGGTGATGGCGCGGTCGGCGTGCTGACGACGCAAGCAGCGGGCAAAGTCTTTCACCGCCAGGGGCAGGTCGGCTGCGAGCAGACCCTGCGTGCCAGTGTGGGCGCGGGCGGGTTGCTGGTCATCGGGCCGGACCCCGTGACGTGCTTCGCCGACGCGCGGTATGAGCAGCATCAGACGATCGACCTGCACCCCGACGCGTCGCTGGTGCTGGTGGATTGGATGACCAGCGGCCGGGCCGCGATGGGCGAGCGCTGGGCGATGGACCGCTACATCAGCCGAAACGACATCCGCGTCGCTGGCAAGCTTGTCATCCGCGATGCGGTCCGGCTCGATGCGGGCGACGCGACGCTTGGCGGCGCGCTGGTGACCGGTGGATATCACTGCCTTGCGACCGTGATCCTGGCTGGGCCGGGGTTTGAAGAGGTTGCCGAAGGATGGGAGCGGACCATCGCGCGTGCGCCGCTTGAGAAGCGGCCGGCGGTGCTGGCGTCTGTCAGCCGGCTGCCGGATGGTATGCTGCTGAGGCTGGCCGGCCAGAGGACGCAAGACATCGCGGCCAGGCTGCACGAAGAGCTGGCGTTCCTGTCGCCGCGGCTGGGGCGTGGCTTGTGGGAGCGGAAGTGGTAAGCGAGTTTGCTGGAGACCGACGATGCACCTGACACCGCGCGAGATCGAAAAGCTCATGCTCCACAACGCCGGTGTCGTGGCGCAGAAGCGTTTGGCGCGCGGGGTTCGGCTCAACCACCCCGAGTGTGTCGCGCTGATCTGCACGGTCATCCTCGAGTTCATCCGCGATGGCAAACGCGTGGCCGAGTGCATGGACCTTGGCAGGCAGTTGCTCGGCCGCAGACAGGTCATGCCCGGCATCGCGGAGATGCTCCACGAGGTGCAGGTCGAGGGCACATTCCCCGACGGCACCAAGCTGGTCACCGTCCACCACCCCATCGCGTCGGAGGATGGCAACCTCAAGCTCGCGCTGTACGGCAGCTTCCTGCCCTTGCCGAGTGACGATGTGTGGGACCAGCCGCAGCCAGAAGAGCACGTGCCAGGCCAATGCCTCGCGCAGCAAGGCACGATCGAGCTGAACCCCGGCCGGGCCACGACCACGCTGGACGTGACCAACACCGGCGATCGGCCGGTGCAGGTGGGCAGCCATTACCACTTCATCGAGACCAACGCGGCCCTGCGGTTTGACCGCAGTGAAGCCTACGGCAAGCGGCTGGACATCCCCGCGGGTACCGCCGTGCGCTTCGAGCCGGGCGAGACCAAGCCCGTCAACCTTGTGGCGATTGCCGGGCAGCAGATCATCCGTGGCGGCAACGCGCTGGCCGACGGCCCGGTGAGCGAGCAGGGTAAACTACAAGCCCTCCAACGCATCGAGGAAGACCACTTCGCAAACGAAACCGCGTAAGCCCATGATCCGAAGCCGCGGACAATCATCCCTCGGCCACAAACTCACCCACACCAAGGACCCCATGATGAAAACCTTCTTCACCCTCTTCACGACCTGCCTGATCGCCGCCCCGGCGCTGGCGCACCCCGGCCACGACCATGCCGGGGCTCCCGGCGGTGAGCAGCACCACCTGCTGTGGATCGGACTGGCCATCGCCGCGATCGCAGCCGTCTGCCTCGCTGTATCACGGAGGGCACGGAGTCGCAGAGGCACAGAGAAAAGCGGGCATCAATAGTAAGCATCCAGCCGGCAACGGGGCGGGTTTGGAGCTATGCATTCCATCCATGGTCTTCCTCTGTGCCTCCGTGGTTTCCGTGATGGCCTTGATTGAAAGTGTGTCGGAGTAAGCCATGACCTACAAGATGCCCCGCGAGGCGTACGCCCAGATGTTCGGCCCGACCACGGGCGATCTGCTCCGGCTAGGCGACACGTCGCTGTTCCTGCGCGTCGAGAAAGACCTCACTGCCTACGGCGACGAGTGCAAGTTCGGCGGCGGCAAGGTGCTCCGCGAGGGCATGGGCCAACAGGCCAAGCCCGTCGGCAGCAACCTCGACGACACGCTCGACTACGTCATCACCAACGCGCTGATCGTGGACTACACCGGCATCTACAAGGCGGATGTCGGCATCAAGGCGGGCATCATCAGCGCGATCGGCAAAGCGGGCAACCCCGATGTCATGGCCAACGTCACGCCGGGTATGGTTGTCGGCGTCGGCACCGAGGCGATCGCGGGCGAGGGGCTGATCCTCACCGCCGGGGGCTTCGATTCGCACGTGCATTACATCTGCCCGCAACTCGCCGACGAAGCCATCGCCTCGGGCCTGACCACGATGGTCGGCGGCGGGACGGGGCCGGCCACCGGCACATGCGCCACCACCTGTACCCCCGGCGCACGCAACATCGAGATGATGCTCCGCGCGACCGACAGCCTGCCGCTGAACTTTGGATTCCTTGCCAAGGGGAACACGGCGCTGCCCGGCGGGCTGGCCGAGCAGGTCACCGCCGGGGCCTGTGGCTTCAAGCTCCACGAAGACTGGGGCACCACGCCCGCGGCGATCGACTGCTGCCTCGGCGTCGCGGACGACATGGATGTGCAGGTCGCCATCCACACCGACACGCTCAACGAGTCGGGGTTCGTCGAGGCGTCGATCAAGGCCTTCGGCGGACGCACGATCCACACCTACCACACCGAAGGCGCTGGCGGCGGGCACGCTCCGGACATCATCAAGGTCTGCGGCCAGCCCAACGTGCTGCCCTCGTCCACCAACCCCACCCGGCCGGTCACCGTGAACACCATCGATGAGCACCTGGACATGCTCATGGTGTGCCACCACCTGGACAAGAACCTGCCGGAGGACGTGGCCTTTGCCGAGAGCCGGATCCGTGGCGAGACGATCGCCGCGGAAGACATCCTCCACGACCTGGGCGCGTTCTCGATCATGGGCAGCGATGCGCAGGCGATGGGTCGCGTCGGCGAAGTCATCACACGCACGTGGCAGACCGCCAGCAAGATGAAAGACCAGCGCGGCACGCTGGCGGGCGATTCCTCGGCCGGGGGGGATAACGCGCGCATCAGCCGCTACATCGCCAAGTACACCATCAACCCCGCGATCGCGCACGGCATGTCGCACCTCATCGGGAGCATCGAGGTCGGCAAGCTGGCGGACCTGGTGCTGTGGAAGCCCGCGATGTTTGGCGCGAAGCCCGAGATCGTCATCAAGGGCGGGCACATCGCGTGGGCGCAGATGGGCGACCCCAACGCGTCGATCCCCACACCCCAGCCGGTGTTCATGCGCCCGATGTTCGGGGCACTGGGCAAGGCGCTGGGGCCGTGCGCCATCTCGTTCGTGAGTCAGGCGGCCATGTCCACCGGCACGGCGGCGGGCTACGGCCTGAGCAAGCGCATCGAGCCGGTGCGACGCTGCCGGGGCATCGGCAAGGCCGACATGAAGCTCAACGATGCGCTCCCCGTGATCGACGTGGACCCCGAAACCTACCGCGTCACCGCCGACGGCCAGGAGTTGACCTGCGCCCCCGCGCAAACACTGCCGCTCGCGCAGCGATACTTCCTGTTCTGACCCCCGATTGTTTCACCTTGAACCGCCCACGCCCCGCGCCTAGAGTCACCACACAAACTACGGCCCCACGCCACAAGGAGGCTGTGATTTTGAACCAGCACCTCACCACCGCCCGCGATTCAACTTCCGAAGAAAGGGAAACACAACCGCCCGCAGAGGCGCAGCCGCCCCGTGATGAGGCTGCGCCACACGCGACTGACGTTGAAGCCGGAGCGGACCCGTGGGAGCCGTTCCCCGAGATCGACCTGCGGCAGTTGATCCGCATGACCGACGACACCGGCATGTACCAGCACGCGGTGCATGGTGTGCCGGACCCCAACCACGGCTACTGCATCGACGACAACGCCCGCGCCCTGATCGCGGCGCTGCTCCATGCGCAGTTGCATGGCCACGACGAGCGGGTGGTGCCGCTGACGCGCTACCTGGGGTTCCTCACCTACGCCTACAACGAAGAGACCGGCCGATTCCGCAACTTCATGGGCTACGACCGCCACTGGCTGGAGGCCGAGGGCAGCAAGGACAGCCAGGCCCGCACGCTCTGGGCGCTGGGCCTTACGATCGACCTCGCGCCCAAGTCCGACGTGCGCGAGCTGGCGCAGAATGTGTTTCTCCGTGCCTTGCCTGCGGTCGATGACTTTGCGTACATCCGCTCGTGGGCGTTCACGCTGATCGGGCTGGACCGGTTCCTCGCGTTTGACCCCGAGCACCGCCAGTGCCGCGACCTGCGCGCGAAGCTCGCGGGCCAGTTGTTTGATCGATGGAGGGCAGAGTCCAGCGATGCCTGGCCGTGGTGGGATGAGATGGTCACGTATGACAACGCCAAGCTGTGCCAGGCGCTAATCTTGTCCGGCGTCGGGCTCCAGCGGCAGGACATGGTGGACGCGGGCCTCACAGCCGTGCGCTGGTTGCTCGAACAGCAAACCGTCACCGACAACCACGGGCAGACACACCTGTCCATCATCGGCAACGCGGGCTGGCTCCGACGTGGCCAGGCCCGCGCGGTCTTCGATCAGCAGCCGCTGGAGGCTTACGCGCTGGCCGACGCGTGCCTCTGTGCCGCACGCATCGTGGGCGACCCGGCCGAGGCACGCGCGTGGGCGGACCGCGCGTGGTGGTGTTACGAGTGGTTCATCGGGCGAAACGACCTGGGCGTGTCGCTCTACCACGCAGACACCGGCGGGTGTCAGGACGGCCTCCAGCCCCACGGTGCGAACAAGAACCAGGGCGCAGAATCCATCCTCGCGTACCTGCTCACCGTGCTCGAACTCCACCGCTACCGCCGAGAAACCCTCGAACGCAGCACGCAGTCGTTTGCGACGCACGAGGACGCCATGCGCATGCCCTCGGAACGCGCGTGGGTTGCGGGCCTGATCCCCAGGATCGAGGCCGGCCTGCGCGAACGGCTGCCCGATAGCGCGGGGATTCACATCAGCGAGCAGCACCGACTGCCCTACACCCACGCGATCGATCATTATCAGGGCCACGAGGACCGGCCCGTGCCCAGCCCGACGCGTAACTACGCCACCGACATCCTGGTCCGCGAGGTGCGGGGCGACCGCTGGACGCCGCGCGTGGTCATCGAGGCCAAGCTCGGCCAGGTCACCACGCACGACGCGCTGACGTACAGCGCCAAGGCCGCGACCCACAAGCAGATCCACCCGTACCTGCGCTATGGCATCCTCATCGGGGCCTGGGGCAAGACCGCCCTGCCGCCGCGCCTGCTGCATCACGGCGAACACTTCGACTTCATGATGTGCTGGCCCGAGTTGGAGCCGGACAGTGAGTTGTGGGACACATGGCTCGCTGTGCTCGCGGCAGAAGTGGTCGCCTCACGCCAGACCCAGAAGCTGCTCACCCGTGGCGGCGATCCCGGGCAGGCCACGTACCGACTCATCCACCGCCAACTGCGGCTGGAGTAATGCGCATCACGGGGCGCACACGAGCGCCGCTTTGGCCGGGGCGATTGGCTGCCTGACCGTTGCAACCGTCAAGGCTTGCCGCGACACCTTGCGTACGTGTGGATTGGGCTGGCCCCGCGCGGCTGGGATTTGGATAGTTCATCGACGCCGGTGTCCGATCCCGACCAACCCCCGACGCGAGGCCCGCACTGTGTACCTGCACAATCAATTGGAATCGCCCGCAGCCGACTTGACCGGCTCGGGGTTTGGCGGGCTCAGCCCGTCCTACGTCACCTCGCCCAAGGTGCTGGAGCTGGCCGAGCCCAACACCGCCTTCCGCATCGCGATGGGCTGGCTCGCGCTGGTGGTCGCGTCGGCGGTGGTGCTTCGGTTGCTTATGTTCGCGCTGGGTCCCGCGGCCGTCGCAGAACGCGCCCTCACCGATGACGCGCCGCTGCGAGCCCACCTCGCGAGCCAACTGCTCAACGTCCAGACCTTCGGCTATGACGCAGCGGACCCGGCCGCCACGTCGCCGGGCATGCGCCAGAGCGTGATCAATCTGCGCAGCTCCGCGGGGCAGTTGGAAGCGCCGCAGGGTGCGCTGCAACCAGAAGTTTATGAGGTCCCCGGCTATGCGATCATGCTCGGGCTTGTGGATGCGGCCGGGGGGCCGACGGCCTGGCTCCTGGTCATCCAGTGTGCGCTGTCGGCCGTGTCCGCGGCGCTGGTGTATGGCATCGTGTTCAATCTGCTGAGGAAGCCCGTCCCGGCGCTGGTGGCTGCGGCCATCGTCGCGGCACACCCGGCTCTGGTCGTCGCGCCGCTTTCGCTGTCTGATGATGTGCTGTTTGTCACGCTGCTGCTGCTTGGGCTTTATGGGGCATCACGGCACACCACGCCCATGGCCATCGTGGGCGGGTTGGCGTTGTCGGCCGCGGTGCTGGTTCGGCCGATCTCGATTTTCGTCGGCCCGGCGATCGGGCTGTGGATGGTGCTCGGGGATCGCAAGGCCAGCACGCTGGGCTGCGCGATGACCGTGGCGGTGATGAGCGTCGCGGGGCCGGCGATGTGGATGGCACGCAACCACATGGTGGGCTTCGGCACCCGGCTAAGCAGCGCCCCCACCGCAGCACTCGCGCAGACCGCCGCCAAGGTCGAGGCCTCCGCGCTGGGACTCCCAGCCCCCGAAGGCGACACCCTGCCCGCGATGTTTCTCAATGGTCAACAGGGCGACGATGTGCTCGCGTCCATCCACGACACAAGCCTGCACACACTCAAGGAGCACCCGCTGGAACTCGGCGCGGTCATGAGCAAGACGGCCATGCACCTGCTGACCGATCACCGGGTCGATGCGCTGTACCACGCGATGGGCCTGACCTATACGCCCGGCGGTGTAGCGGACGCGTTCCGTGGTGACAAGGTCATCATGCCCCCGCAGAGTGCCGAGGCCCGCTCCGTGGGCTATCTATCGACGGGGTGGCTGGTGCTGAATGTGGTGCTGCTGCTGTGGGCCATGCTCGGGTTGGCGACGATGGCTGGGCGGCGACAGGGCCAGCTTCTGCTGCTCGTCGCGGCTGGGCTTGTGTATCTGGTGTTCCAGGCGACGGGCTATGGCGTGGCGATGTGGCAACCGGTCGCGCTGGTGTTCGCGGCGATGGCGTGCGGGGCTGTGTTCGCGCGGTCGCCCAGGCAGTTCAAGGTGAAGAAGGAGAAGCAGCCCAAGAAGTCGCGTGCGGAGAAGCGGGCGGAGAAGGTGTTTGATCTGGAAGCAGAGCCCGCGTTCGTCACGCCGGCGGACCAGCGGCCGGGCCTGGCTTCGCGGCCGATCTAGCGGGGCGGGGGGGCCGCAGCGCGTTATCGGGCGCATCGGATCGGTGGGCTGTAACGGCTGGGCAAAAATTTCCTGTTGCGCGATTAAGTCGCCATCCGCTAACCCCGATGAGTGGTGGGGTGAGGGGAACATGCGACACCGTCGCGGGAAATCAAACATGCCCACACAGCCCACCATCACCGTCATCACCCCGAACCTCAACGCGGGCCGTTTCATCGAGGCGTGCATCTGCTCCGTGCTGGATCAGGGCTACCCCCATGCCGAGCACTTCGTGGTCGATGGTGGATCGGACGACAGCTCGGTCGCGGTGATCCGGCGGTACGAGGATGAACTGGCTGGCTGGCGCAGCGGGCCGGACGACGGTCCCGCGGCGGCGATCAATTGGGCGCTCGAAAAGGCGACCGGCCAGTTCGTCATCATCCTGCCCAGCGATTCGGTGATGATGCCCGGCACGCTCGACGCCATCGCACACATGCACGCCAAGGCGCCAAACGCCGACTGGCTGGTCGGCCACGCCCGGCATATCGACGAGTTTGACGAGACGATCAGCTACACCTCCCCGCGTCCCGAGGGCGGCCTCGCAACGTGGCTCATGCACAACGCCCAGCCCATCGCACCGGGCAGCACCGCGTACCGCCGCAGCCTGTTCAGCCAGCACGGCTGGCTCGATGCGTCGCTGATGCACGCGTGGGATTACGAGTTCCACGCGCGTCTGCTCAGCCGGGGTGTCGGCCCGATGGTGCTGCGTCACGAGATGGCGTCGGTGCGTGAGACCGGCGAGAAGCGGACGATGAATGAGACGATCAACCGCGGCATCGAGCAGATCGCGGCTGCGGAGCGATACACCGACGCGTTGACACCCGAGCAGAGGCCGGTGCTCTGGCGGAACCTGGATGAGCGTCGTCAGATCTTTGCGATCGCGGAGGCGGAGGCTTGCGGCGCTAGCGCTCAAAAGATGTTGTGGGGTCGCCTGATGGATCGGCCGTGGTGGATCCACAGCGACCGCTTCCGCCGGGCGATGCGCGGCAGCGGGCTTGGCCTGCCGATGCCGGCGTCAGGCGCGGCGGCGGAGACGGGTCATGGGGACGAAGGCACACAGCGCCGCGCTGCGTGACGGGCTGTGAGGGCGGGATTGGATGGGCTGGCTTGGATGGCTGACGCTCGATGGGGCGAGGATTGATCGGACCCCGGAGGATGGTTGGGACTGGACCCCGGAGGATGGTTGGGACTGGACCCCGGAGTGAAGACCGGTTGGAACCCGGTCGAGGATACCCCGCACGGGCGGATCGGGAGAAAGAAAAACCCCACGGCAACGTGGGGTTTTTCTGTGGGTTGATAACGTGGAGGGGAGCGGGGGAACCGAGGGATGGCGATCCCTCGGCTTTGGGGTGGTGTGCGTGTGGGTTATTCGACTTCGGCTTCGACGTTGCCGTCGAGGAAGCCGACGAGCTTGCGGCTGCGGACGGGGTGCTGGAGCTTGCGGATGGCCTTGGCTTCCACCTGACGGACGCGCTCGCGGGTGACCTTGAAGATGCGGCCGACCTCTTCGAGGGTGTAGGTGTACCCGTCGCCGATGCCGTAGCGCAGCTTGATGATCTCGCGCTCGCGGTAGGTCAGGGTCTTGAGCACCTGCTCGATGCGGTGCTTGAGCATCTCGCTGGTCGCCGAGTCGGTCGGGTTCGACGCCGACTCATCCTCGATGAAGTCGCCGAAGTAGCTGTCTTCGGACTCGCCGACCGGCCGATCCAGGGAGATCGGGTGCCGGCTGATCTTCATCACCCGGCGGGCCTCGCTCACCGGCATCTTCGCGGCCTCGGCGACCTCCTCGATGGTCGGCTCGCGGCCGAGGTCCTGCAAGAGGTTCTTCTGGATGTTCCGCAGCTTGCTCATCGTCTCGATCATGTGCACCGGGATGCGGATCGTCCGGGCGTGGTCGGCGATGGCGCGGGTGATGGCCTGGCGGATCCACCACGTCGCGTAGGTGCTGAACTTGTAGCCGCGCTTGTACTCGTATTTATCCACCGCACGCATCAAGCCGGTGTTCCCTTCCTGGATGATGTCCAGGAACGAAAGCCCGCGGTTGCGGTACTTCTTGGCGATGGACACGACCAGACGGAGGTTCCCGCCCGACAGGTCACGCTTGGCGGACTCGTATTCATCGAACACCAGCGTCACGTCCCGCACCTGACTCATCAGCTCATCGGGGTCGGCGAGGACCAGGCTGCGCAGGCCCGCGAGCTCCTCACGCATCACCATGATGTCTTCGGGGTCGTAGCGGTCGGGGTTCTCGTCGGCCTTGGCGATGGTCATCTCAAGCTGCTGCATCTTCTGGGCGATCGCACGCAGCTTCTTGATGAGCGGCTGCACCTTGCTGGTCCGCAGGCACAGCTCCTCGATCAGGGTCGCCATCTTCCGGCGGCGCAACGCGATGTGGTATTGCAACTGGGCGCGGTCGGCTGCGGCCATCCGGCCGGAGGTCTCAAGCGTCTCCCAGTCCTCGCGGTTGAGCTCGAGCAGACGCTTGATCGTCTTGAGGTTGAAGGGGATGCGGGCGGCGATCTTGCCCTTGGCGTCGTCCTCGGCGGTGCTGATCTTCATCGTCCGGTCGAAGGGCAGGTCGCCCTCGTGGACCATCTCCAGCACCTCCACGCTCTGGCTGATCGCGTAGTCGTTCTGCAGCACCTTGCGGCGGAACAGGTACCGGCAGGTCTCGATCTTCTTCGCAAGACGGATCTCCTCGTCCCGCGTCAGCAGGCTGATCTCGCCCATCTGCGTGAGGTACATCCGCACCGGGTCGTCGATCCGCTTGTGGCTCGACTCGGCCAAAGCCTTGGCGATCTCGGCTTTGGCCTGCTCCTTGGTCAGGATGTCCGGGCCGAGGTCGGCTTCCTCGTCTTCGCTTTCCTCTTCCTCGTCGTCCACCTTGGGCGGGGCCGGCTCGCCATCCACGTCGAGCGCGGCCTGCTCCGCGATGACGGCTTCTTCATCGGACGCGGCCTCTTCCTGCTCACGCAGTGCCTGCGCCAGCGGGTCCACGCCGATGAGTACCTTGTTGGACTGCACGGTCATCTTCTCGGGGAACATGGCGGTGTTGACCAGCCCCACCTGTTGGCCGGAGAGGATGACCAGCAGCTCGTCGAGCTTGAACGGATCGACGTACTCGTCGGGCAGCAGGGTGTTGAGCTGATCGAAGGTGATGCAGCCGTATTCCCGGCCGCAGCCAAGGAGTTCGTCAATCGCGGGGTGGAGGGCTTCAATCTTCAAGGGTGTCTATCTCCTGGATCGGGTCGGTCGGTGTGGGGGGACGGTTACTTTCGACGGAGGATGCGGCCGGGGTTCGCCCGGGCCGCCATGCGTTGCTTGAGGTCGTCCATGACCGCCGCGTTAAGAGTGACATCATTCTCGGTGCCGGCCAGTTTTTCCAGCCGTTCATCTTTGGTTGTCTGGTAGTCCCGGTCTGCCTGTACCGCGCGGAGCCGGTCCACCGCGAGGTCGAATAACTCGCACACCTTCTCCGGCTTACCCAGGCTGCCACGCTCCACGTCGATATCCGCCTGTGTCAGCGTGTTCGACAACGTCACGCGGGCCTCGGCCTCCAGCTCCGCCGCGAGGTCGCCCAGCACGGACGCGAGCGTCACCGCCCGCCCTTCCGCGAGGCGGTCGTGGATGCGGACAAACAACTGGCGGTGGCTGGACACCCCAAAGTCCTCCGGCACGAGGACCTCATCAAACGCGTGGCCATCGGGCATCTGGCGGTGGAACAACCCATTGTCCCGGATCAGCGCGCCGATCACCTGCCGCTCCGCTAAAGCCACAGCCTTCATCGTAGCGCTTGCCGGCTGATAATCCACCGTGCCGCGGCCGGGCACGCTCACGCCGTCGTGATCGTCATTAAACGGGTTGTGCGCCCCAAGGTCGTGCGGGGCAGGCTCTAATTCCAACTCCCCAGCATATTGCGGTGTAGCCGAGCCGGACTCGGGGGTGGTTCCGGGAGTGCTCCCAGGGGATGTTCCGGGGATACTTCCGGGGGCGGGGGTACCTCCGGGGGTCGTGGGTTTTTGGGGGAAGTTCCGGGGGCGGGGGCGGGGGGTGTGTTCGCGGAGGAGTGCGGTGATCGCGTTTTCGCTGAGGTGGAGCAGTGAGCACAGTCGTTGGATGACAAACGACCGCCGCAGCGACGCGGTGCGTGTCAGGCCGAGCTCCGCGAGCTTGATGATGTAGGCCTCGGCGATCTTTTGCCTTCCGGTCACGGTGCCCGCCGCTTCAAGCTGCTGCTTGACGCGGTCGAGCTGATGCGCCAACGCGTCCTGTGCCTCGGCGATGGCCCGTCGCCACTGCTCCAACCCATCGGGCAGCGCGAGCAGGTCGGCCGGGTCCAGCCCGCCGGGCGGTGTGGCGACCGCGACATCCAGGTCGCCGGTGAGGAACACCTCGACCGCACGGTCCGCCGCCTTCTGCCCCGCAACGTCGGCATCGAACGTGACGACCACCTTGTCGCAGTACCGCCGCAGCTCCGTGACGTGCTCGCGTGTGAGCGAGGTGCCCAGCGTGGCGACGACGTTGCGTTCGCCCGCTTGATGGCAGGCGATGACATCGGTGTAGCCCTCGACGACGATGGCGGTCCGGCTGTCGATGATGGGTTTCTTGGCCAGGTGCAGGCCGTAGAGCGTGGCCGACTTGTTGAAGAGCTTGGTTTCGGGCGAGTTGAGGTACTTGGCATCGGAGGCGTCGTCGCGCGTTGAGCCGGGCAGGACGCGTCCGCCGAAGGCGATGGGCCTGCCGATGGCATCGCAGATCGGGAAGATCAGCCGATGTCGGAGGCGGTCGTAGCAGTCGGCCGATTGCGGATTGCGGATTGCGGATTGCGGATTTTGTCCCCGAACACTGACCAGGCCCGCCGCGATGAACCCGCGCGTCTCCCACCCCTTGGACCCGATCATCTTCGCCAGCCCGTCCCATAGATCCGGCGCGACCCCGATCTGGAACTCCTCGACCATCTGGGCGTTGATGCCCCGCTTCTCGATGTATTCGCGGGCGACCCGGCCGTGCTCGGGGTGCTTGAGCAGTGTGCAGAAAAACCCAAGCGCCCGCTCGTTTGCCTCACGCAACACGTCCCGCTCGCTGGGGCCATCCGACGCCTGCCCCGGCCCGCCCTGCCACGGCGTCAGCTCGATGCCCGCGCGCTCGGCCAGGTGCTTGATCGCCTCGGGGAAGCTCATCTTGTGATAGTTCATCACGAAGCTGAACACGTCCCCACCCGCGCCGCAGCTAAAGCACTTGTAAATCTGCTTGGCGGGCGACACGAACATCGAGGGGGTCTTGTCGTCGTGGAACGGGCACAGGCCGGCAAACTCACGGCCCTTGGGGCGCAGCGACACCTGCTCGCCGACCAGACGAACGATGTCGGTCGCGTCCTGCACCCGCAATTTGTCATCATCACGGTGTAGCATGTGGAGTAAGGGACCCGGTGGAAGGCGTGGCGGTCGGGGGAGCATCCCAAGGGGACTTATTGATTGACAACCGGTGCGCACGCACCCAACCGGCGGATGGCCGCCGATGTTGAACGCCACGTGACGCGTTGTCAGATCACCCGATGTCTCGTCGTACCACCTGCTGCTTTGCCCTGAGGATCAGGACGCCCGGGGATCACTGGCCGATCGAGTCGTGGCACGGCTGGCCCGACTTCTCCGATGGAGGATCCCGCTACTGAAGCTGACTGCCACCAACCCCGCCCCCCGTCCTGACAATTTAGTTTTCCAACCCGCCCGGGCCCCGGACGTCATTTCCTGAGGTTCTAACCCGACATCGTCAGGTATCTTACTCGCCCGCGGTGTACGCGTACTTCCGCTTGAGGGGCTTGATGACCATGCCGTTGCGGATCGCCCTGGCTGAGGCCTTGACCTTCTGGACCGAGCCATCGGGCATGACCGCCGAGACGGTCTGGAGGTTTGGCTTGAACTTCCGCTTGGTCTTGCCGGTGACCTTGGTACCGACGCCGCCGAGGTACTTGGCCTTACCGCGGATGGTATAGGTGTGGCCGGTGGTGGTCTTTTTGCCGGTAAAAGCACAAACGCGGGGCATGGCAGGTCTCCAAAGCCGGGCCGAACCCGGGTTGCAATCGGTTCAATCGAGCCGAGTATTGTATCCGGGCCGGGTTTGAATGCAAACCTGGGTTTTTGGGGTGGGGGCGGGTGGTTGGGGGAGGGTTGAGGGGGAAGTCGAGGGGGGAGGCCGAGGGGGAGGCCGAGGGATGGCGATCCCTCGGCTTTGGGGGGGTGTGACACAGGGTGAAGACATTTACCCCCGATCTCCACCGGTGAGTGTTTGGATGAGGTAGGTGTCTTCGAGGCCGCAGCGGAGGCGTCGGGTTTTGAGGCTGGTGCGTTTGGCTTTGAGCTTGGTGCTGGCCTTGGGGGTCGAGCG
>JBGTLW010000124.1:0-24323 GCA_041743835.1 Phycisphaeraceae bacterium
GGCCGGCGAGCTGGGTCGCCTGCTCGGTCGTGGCGCCGGGCAGCACGATCGCGAACGCCGGGCCGGTCTCACGGCAGACAAACGTCGAGCGTCGGCACGACCCGAGCACGGCGTCGGCGATGGTCTTGAGCACCGCGTCGGCCCCATCGTGATCCAGCATCTCATTTACCTGCGAGAACTGGTCCACATGCAGCACCACCACCGCGCAGGCCTGGCCCGGCCGTCGGCTGTGTTGGCTAAGCAACTGCTCGAAGTGCTCGCGGTTGGGAAGACCGGTCACCGGGTCGGTTAGCTCGGCCTGCTGGGCATTGTGCGTGAGCTGGGCGATCTGCAAGCGTGCAGCCAGGAGCGGCGCAAGCGTCTCGATCATGACGATGTGGTGACGCTCCAGCCGCTCCCCGCCGCGCTGCGCGATCCAGAGGATGCCCTGCGCATCCGCCGTGCCGCGCAGCCGGACCGCCGCGAGACACGTGAAGCCCACATTACGCGCCGCGGTCGCCCACGTCGTTTTGACGCCGAGGTCCGTCCACAGCGCGACATCCTTGGAACCGAGCACGCGGGGCATCAGGTCCGACGCCACCGCATCCACCCACGCCCGATTCGTCTCCAGCAGATAAGCCCCTGCCCCACGGTGCATGAGCTGCCGGCAGCGCCGCTCGCCCGCATCCTCCCGCAGCGCAAACCCAATCGCGCCCACGCCCATGCCCTCGTAGAGGCGCTGGGTCACCCGCTCGATCAGCACCGCCACCGTGCCCACACCCTGCAACCCCTCGCTGACACTCTTAAGCAGTTGGAGCTGCTGGTTCTGTTGATTGATGAGCTTGCGGCTGTTCTCCTGCGGGCTTGTCTCCTGCACCACCCACAGCCGCCCCACCGCCTTGCCCGCCGCGTCCTGCACCGGGATGCCCTGGAACAGGAACACCCCGGCCCGCGTCTCGAATCGCTCCTGCGCAGGCCGGCTCATGTCCGCATCGATTCGACGCATCCGCGCCAGGAACTGTTCCTTGTTCTGCACGCCAAGCACATCCCAGAACTCGGTCAACTCAAACCGTTGACCCGCGAGGGACTCGCCGCTGAGTTGCAGCAGGTTCGCCAACTGCTGGTTGTGGGCCGCGACCTTGCCCGATGAATCGACCAGCAGGATCGCATCGGACATGTGGTCGATGACCAGGTTCAGCAGCCGGGTCTGTTGTTCCAACTCGCGGCGGAGTGCTTTGGATCGGCTGACATCGGTCAGGGACAGGCGGTACGACCGCGACGCGCCGTCCTCATCACGATCGACCGCTGCTTCGAGCCTGCAATCCACACGCTCGGGGCCGATGCCCAGCCGCAGCTCACAGCTTGAGCTGTCCTGATACGTCAGCCGCTCGATCGTCTGCGTCAGCCGGGCGCGGTCCTCGGGCATGATGAAAGCCGTGGCCTCACGGCCGATCAGGGCCGCGGTGTTCTCTGCCCGGAACAGCTCGGTGGCGCGGCGGTTGGCCTGGATGATCTGGCCTCGGGTGTCGATACTGATCATCGCGGCGGGGGCCTGCTCGTACAGGCTGACAAACGCGCGCTCCCGCTGCTCCAGTTGCCTGGCCGTGTCCGTGATGCGCTCGAGCATGCCCGCGATCGCGCCGCACAACTGCCCAAACTCCCCGACCTGTCGCCGGCCCAAACGATGGAAGGGCTCGGGCCCCGCGTTCACCGCGACAAGCTCCACCACGTCGCCCAGCGGCCCCGTGAACCACCGACGCAGCAGCAGCAGCCCCATCAACGTCATCATCGCCAACAACAGCCACATCGTCCCCAGCCCGGTGTAGAGCTTCTGCCGCATCGCCGCCGCCGCGCCCGGACCATCGACCAGCAGCTCGAGACTCAAGCGCTGCTCCTGCTGGCGAAACGGTGCGCGCACAAACGTCAGGCGATCCAGCGCGACAGACCCGCCGCGGCTGATCCCCACATCGCTCAGCTCCCACACCGCCACCTGCTCGCCCACACCGTCGGACCAGTCCCCCACCGTCACCGGCTCATGCACCCCGCCGGTCAGCCTGGCGGCGCGGATGTGGTGCTCACGCGACACGAATACCGACAGCACCGCCCGCACCGCCTGCGCATCCGCATCGGCGCGCAAGCCGTGCAGCCCGCTTTGCAGATTGCGTACCGTGATGGTTGTGCGCTGCTGGAGGTCGATGCCCAGGAGCGATTGCGAGCGGTGCCACTCCAACACACTGAGCCCAGCGGACAACACAAGCCCGCCCGCAAGCAGCGTGAAGACAACCCGGCTGACCAACGATTCCCAAAGTCGCCCCAAACGCATCCCACCTTCCCCCCGCCAGAGCACTGGCGTTTACGGTTCACACAACAACTGGCCCGTCTCACACACCGCGGCCCCGGTCGGGCCGGCAAGCCCAAAGCGGGATGACAGCTCACGCACCGGCCTTAGCCGCTCATCACCGTGCCGATCTTGAAGATCGGCAGCAGCAACGCGATCGCCACAAACCCGATGATCGCGCCCATCACGCTGACCAAGAGCGGCTCGATGTACTGCGTCGCGGACTTCACCTGGTCGTCGAAATCCTCCTCGGTGTACGCGGCCACCTTCTCAACCACCTCGCCCAGACGACCCGACTTCTCCCCCGCGTAGATCATCTGCGCGACCGAGCGCGGGATCATCGGCGTCTCAAACAGCGCATCAGAGAGCTGCCCACCCCGACGCAGCCGCTCATCCACATCATCCCACAGCCGCTCGTAGTAGCAGTTGCGCGTGATGGACCTCGTGATGCTGACCATGTCGAGGATCGGCACGCCCGCGGCAATCATCGTGCCCATCGTGCGGCAAGACCGCGTGAGGTACAGCTTGTTGAACAGCGTGCCCAGGATAGGCGCGTTGAGCTTGATGTAGTCGAACACACGCCGGCCCGAGGGGATACGCAGCATCACCACCAGCCCGACGACCGTGGCCACCAGCCCCGCGATCCACAGCGGCCAGTAGTGGATGAGTGTATGGCTCAACGTCATCAGCATCTGCGTCGGCGCGGGCAGGGCCGCGTCCTTCGATTCATAAATCGTCGCAAAGCGCGGCAGCACGAACACCAGCAGGAAGATGGTGACCATGATGACCATGACGAACATCACCGCCGGGTAGGTGATTGCGCCCTTGATCTTGCGGGCGGTCGCCTGCTCCTTGGCGAGGTACTTGGAGATCACGCCGAGCATCGGCCCGAGCTTGCCGGACATCTCCGCGGCTCGGATCAGGCTGCCCATCACGGGCGGGAAGACCTTGGGGTGGTCCGCCAGCGCCGCGGAAAGCTCGCCGCCGGCCTGAACTTCTTCGGTCACCTCGGCCAGCACCTCGCGGAACGCGGCGTTCTCGCACTGGTCGCGCACACACTCCAGCGCCTCGCTGACCGGGACGCCCGTGTCGATCATCACCGCCAACTGCTGCGCGAAGGTGATGACGTGGTCACGCTTGATGCGACCGGCCTTGGCCTTGAGCACGCCGGTGCTATCCGGCGCGGCCTCGGCCAGCTTGCCACCCTTGGCGATCTCAAGCACGAACCGCCCCTGCTGGCGCAGCAGCGCCCCGGCGGCATCAAGCGAGTCTGCCTCAAGGGTCCCTATCGCCAGGGTGCCGTTGCTTTCACGCGCTCGGTATCGGAACTGGGGCATGGGTATCTTCCGTGTTCTGGCGGCCCGCGGGCCGCCCGCCAACCAATCAGGTGGCTGTGGCCTTGATCAATTCTTCGACGGTGGTCAGCCCCGCGGCGACCTTCTCGATGCCGTCCTGTCGCAGGTTCGTGTACCCGCCCGAGGCAGCCGCCATCCGACGCAGCTCCTGCAGCGGCGCGTCACGGCTGATCGCGTCGAGCCCTTCATCATCGGGGATATACAACTCGTAGATGCCGATCCGCCCCGCGTGCCCGGTGTTGCGACACTTGCCGCAGCCCGCGCCGTGGTAGTACTTCTCCGGCAACGCGTAGCCGGGGAACATCCGCTCCAGCGTCCGCATCGTCTGCGTCGGCGGGACGAACGGCTCCTTGCAGTTGGCGCACACCTTCCGCAGCAACCGCTGGGCCAGCACACCGCGTATGGACGCGGCAATCAGGTACGACTCAACGCCGACGTTGATCAGCCGGGTGACGGCGGACACCGCGTCGTTGGTGTGGAGCGTGGACAGCACGAGGTGGCCGGTGAGCGCGGCCTGGGTGGCGATCTTGGCGGTCTCCTGGTCGCGGATCTCGCCGAGCATCACCACGTCCGGGTCCTGCCGCAGCAGCGCACGCAGCGCCCCGGCGAAGGTGAAGCCGGCCTTCTCGTGGGTCTGGAACTGGTTGATCCCCGGCAGGTTGAATTCGACGGGGTCTTCAACGGTGGAGATGTTGGTGGAGATGTCGTTGATCTCCGCCAGCGCGGCATACAGCGTGGTGGACTTGCCCGACCCGGTGGGCCCGGTCACGAGCACGACGCCGTTGGGCTGGTGGACCAGCCGGCGGAAGTCCTCCAGCATCTTGGGCGCAAACCCCAGCTTCTCAAGGCTGAGCATGGCCCCGGTCTTGTCGATGACACGCATCACGACCTTCTCGCCGAACTTGCCGGGGCAGGTGGACACACGCAGATCAACCTGACGCTTATCCACGCGGATGGTGATGGCGCCGTCCTGCGGGACTCGCCGCTCGGAGATGTCCAGCCCAGCCATGATCTTGATGCGTGACACGACCGCGGCGTGCATGGCGTAGGGCGGCTGCATCTTCTCGTAAAGCCCGCCGTCCACGCGGTAGCGGACCCGCATCTTGCCCTCGTCCGGCTCGATGTGGATGTCCGACGCGCCCTCCTGTACAGCCGAGTAGATCAGGTAGTTCGCCAGCTTGATGACCGGCGACTCACCCGACGCGTCTTCCAGGTTGGACAGGTCGGTGATCTGTGTCTCGACAACGCTCAGGTCGCTTTCGCTGATGTCCTCGATCATCTCGTCGATGACAAAGACGTTCGCGTCGGGCCGAAGCGATGCCAGCGTGGTGTGGATATCCGTGGCGGTGGCGGAAACGATCTGCACACTCTTGCCGGTGATCCGCTCGATCTCCTCGACCAGAAACACGTTGGAAGGCTCGGACACCGCGACGGTCAGTTTCTCGTGGACCAGAAACAGCGGGAGCACAGCATTGCGCTCGAGGAACTCGCGCGGCAGGACTTCGATGATCTTCGCGTCAACCACGATCGGGCAGATACGCGCGAATGGCACGCCGTAGCCCTTGGCCAAGACCTCCGCGACCTGCTCCGCGGTCACAAAGCCCAGCTCGATCAGCACCTCGCCCAGCAGCTTCTTGTGACCCTTGTCACGCTGGAAGGCGAGCGCCTGCTCCACCTGCTCGTTGGTGATGACACCGAGCTCCACGAGCAGGTCGCCCACACGCAGTGGCGCTGTCCGTGTCCGGGTGTCGGGGGTTGCGGTGACGGGGGCCATGGTTTACTTCCCTGGTTCGCGGCGTGGATCAGTTCAGGCTGGCGATGGCGGCATCGACGGTCGGGTGGCAATCGAAGCGGCTGGACAGCCGCGTCATCTCGAGGATGGTGCGGATGTGCTCCTGCACACACGCGAGCCGGACCTGCCCGAGCTGCTCGGCACACTCGTCTTGCAACCACAGCAGGGACTCGAGCCCCTGGGAATCAATGTGCGCGAGCTGCTCCATATCGAGCACAAAGTCGCGCACCTTGGCCTCCATCCGTTCGAGCACCGCCTTGCGGAAGCGGGCGGTTTCCTCGGCCTCAAGGTCGCCACGCACCGACAACACGGTCAACTGGTCGCGGTCCTCATGAGATAGCTTCATCACGCCTCCTGACACTTCCCCGGAGGTTTACGCGGGCGGCCGCATCCACCGCTTCTGATGCTCCTGGATCATGCGGTCGTACGGTCCGAAATCCAATCCTGTGAATACATCGGCCAGATCGGGGTCGAACTGCGTCCCGGCACAGCGCTTGATTTCCCCTAGCACCTGCAGCCGGTCCATCGCGTCCCGATAAGTCCGGGTCGAGCTCATCGCATCAAACGCATCCGCCAGGCAGATCAGCCGTCCCATCAGCGGGATGTCACTGCCGGCCAGCCCGTGCGGGTATCCCCGACCATCCCACCGCTCGTGGTGGTACATCACGCCGGGGATGAGGTCCTGCATCTGCCGGATATCACGCAGGATGCGGGCCCCGATCTCCGGGTGCATCTTGATCTGGTCGAACTCATCGTCGGTCAGGCGGCCGGGCTTGCTCAGCACACTCTCGGGCACGCCGATCTTGCCCACGTCGTGCACCAGCGCCGCGATATAGACCCGCTCGACTTGCTGTGGCTCAAGGCCGACGGCGTCGGCGAGCATCCGCGACATCATCGCCACACGCTCGGAGTGGCCGTGGGTGTACGAATCTTTCGCGTCGATGGCCGAGGTCAGGGCGTGCAGCGTCCCCATGAACATCGCCTGCGAATCCTCATACAGCATGAGGTTCTCAAGGAAGATGGTCAGGCTGTTGGCAAGCGAATCGCACAGCTTGGAGTCCACCGAAGAAAGCTCGGCCGCCGATATCTTGTCGCCGCCCACGATCAGCCCCAGCACGCGGTCATTGCGACGCAGCGGGACGACCAGCAGGCTCCCCGCGGCACCGACCAGGTCGGGCAGGTTCAGCGTCGTCGTGTCCTCGATAATCTCCGGGTGCGCCGCCCCGCGGTATCGGCTAAGCAGTTCATTGCAGATGCCCTGGAACCGCTCGGGCTCCAGCGCCACCCGGCCGGCGACAAAACGCTGGCCCGCGAGGCTCTGCAAGCGTGGCTCGTCATCGATCAGGCACATCGCCATCCACCGCAGCCCGACCACCTGCTGCAACTCGCTGCACGCATCGTGCAGAAACTGAGCGGGCGCCTGGTTCACCAGCATGTTGGTTGAGAACTTGTAGAGCAGGCTCAACTCCTCGTAAGAGTCGGCCAGCTCACAGCTCATCGTGCGCAGCTCCGACGCCTGCCGGTCCAGCTCAAGCACGTCCTCACACATCCACGCCAGCGTCATCGCCAGGCGGTGCGCCTCGTCGGGGTCGGTGAGGCGCGATGGGTCGATGCGGGAGATCGCGACGCGGTAGTCGAGCTCGGCCTCGTCACAGATCCGCACCAGTTGCTCGCTGTTGATGATGCTCGGGCCGATGATGAGCGCGGCATTGAGGAACAGCGGGCAATGCACCGTCTGCATCCGCCGACGCTGCTCCTCGGGCAGCGCGACCACGCAGACGCCCGGCCACAGCTCCACCACCCTCGCGATGCCCTCGCCGATCTCGGGCCAGCGTGTCTTCACCGACGCGCTGAAGATGCGGCTGCCCACCACCAGACGCTCGATCCAGTTGATGTCGCCGTCCACCGCCACGCCGCCCTCCGAAGTCAGCCGGACAACCGTGACCGAAAGCTCACGCAGGCGGTCACGGAAGCGTGTGGACAGCGAGGCAAGGTGTGCTGGTTCATGTGCGATGCGGATCATGGGGATTCCGGGGTTGGCTCCACGGCTGTGTGACGCTTGGCGATCAGCTCTTCGGTGCGCAGCAGGATGTCCCGCGGGCTGAAGGGCTTGCTGATGATTTCGACGATGTTGGTCTTCTCGATGTGTGAGGACGACAGCGCAAAGCCGTGGGCCGTGAGCATCAGCGCGGGGATCGACGCGGTCCTCTCGTGCAGCCGCAGGTTCTGACACAGCTCGATGCCGGTCATGAATGGCATCTGGTAGTCGGTGATGATGAGGTCCGGCTGGCGGTCGATCGCCAGCGCCAGCGCCTCTTCGCCATCCGACGCGGTCAGCACCTCGTACCCGGCGTTGCGCAGCTTGAGGCTGACGACGTGGACGATGTGGGCTTCGTCATCCACCACCAGAATCAGGGGTTGGTCTGCCATGCTTCCTCGCACGCGTAGCAGGCCCGGGGTGTCTCGCCAGAACCGACTGGCTCGCAACCGTGGCCGTGGGACCGCGTGCCCTCCTTTCGAGTCACTGCCCTGTATCGCTTTCGGCAATTGGGAGGGTGAACGTGAATGTGCTGCCTGTTCCGACCTTGCTTGTAAGTCCGACCCTGCCCGCATGAATGGATTCGATCACATACTTTACGAGGCTCAAGCCAAGGCCCGTGCCCTTGGCCATGCCCTTGTGGTCGGCGACCCGATAAAACTTGTCGAAGATGTGCGGCAGGTCAACTTCGGGGATCCCGACGCCGTTATCGGACACCGCGAAAGTCACCTCGCCCGCGGCCCGGTCACACGTGAAGAACACCCGCACCTCCCCGCCCTCGCGGGTGTACTTGATCGCGTTGCCCACAAGATTCAGCATGGTTTGGAGCATCATGTCGCGGTCGGCAAACACGTGGATCGGCGAGGCGGGCGGCTCAAGCTGTACCACGATCCGCCTCGCGTTGGCCTGGGGCATCAGGATGTCCACCGTCTCGCGGGCCAGCTCGCTTAACGCCAGCGCCTCACGCTGCACCTTGAACACACCCGACTCGATCCGGCTGATATTGAGCACGTTGTCGATCAGACGCGAGAGCCGATTGGCCTCGCCCTGGATCACGTTGTAAAACTCCGCCCGGGTCTCGTCAGAATTGGCCTCGCCATCGACCAGCATCTCCATGTACGCCTTGATCGACGACAACGGCGTGCGCAACTCATGCGACACATTGGCGACAAAATCGTTCTTGGCGTCTGCGATCTCCCGCTCGCGCGTGATGTCGCGCAACACGGTCACCACACCCGCGCCGCCCGCGCGCTCGGGAGTTGAGCCGCCGACACCGCTTCCGTTCACAGCGATCGGGGACAGGCAGACGTTGAACGTGGCGGCCTGCTCCGGGCCGAAGCTGATCGTGTGGTCGATGCAGCGGCGGGTAGTCGCATCGGCCTCGCGGGTCTCGCGGATGAGGTTGAGCAGCAGCGGGTCGTGAAACACCTGGTCCATCGGCCGACGTGCCGCACGCGTGGCGTCAAAACCCAGGATCCGCCCCGCCGCACCGTTGGCGATCGCGACTTCATTAAACGCATCGGTCACGATCACCGCGTCGGAGATCGAGTTGAGGATCGTCTGCAGGTGCTGGCGGTCGGCATCCGCGACGCTGGTTGCGATCTCCAGGGCACGCCGACTGGCGACCAGCTCGGCCAGCTTCTGGCGCAGGTGTGATTCGTTGGCGCACACCTTGGCCAGCACTTCATCGAGCGCGAAGCGCGAGCGGAGCGGCGTCTGGTTGAGGGCCTTATCTCCCGCGGAATCAAGCCGGGTGAGCAACCGAGACAGTTCCCGGTCATACACGCCCGCGATGTACCACAGCCCGCCGCCCACAAACGTGACGGCAAACAGCGCGAAGACAACCCCCGCCACCGGGCCGATGAGCGGCGAAGCCCACGCGGCCCCGGCCACACAGCCAGCAGCCAGCAACGCACACGCAAGACTCGTCATCCGTAACAAAGACAAAATCCCCTCCCCTCAGGCCAAGCGCGGCCGGCACCGATCGCGCTACCGGATCAGCACCGAGTTGCCGCGCCACACGGTCAATTCATGGCGTCGGCCACGCTGCGCAGCAGCCGCAGCGCCCGCGCATCGGTGGGCTGACGCTTGAGCGCCTCGGTGTAGGCGTCGGCGGCCGCTTCCAGCCGGCCCGCCTTCTGCAAAGCGATGCCGCGGAGGATCAGCGGAGAGGCAGACTCGGGCGCTACGCTCGCGGCCCGGTCGTACATGAGTAACGCATCATCGAGCCGATCACGCTTCTGCCAGATCAGACCCGCAAGCACATAGCCCTCGTGCCGCTGCGGGGCAATACGCATGGCCCGGTTCGCGGCGTTCAATGCGTTGCCCTCATCATCGAGCTTCCACGACAGCTCGCCGTAGCGTACCCAGTCGTCCACATCCGCGTCCGGCAGCCGGGTGAGGTCGAAGTACAGGTCGCGGGCCTCACGCTGGTTGCCTGTGCGGATCAGGGCCGCGGCCAGCAGACGCTTGAGATCGCTGCGATCCTTGGCCTCGGGCTGCTCAAGCAACTGGCGGTACGTGGTGACCGCGGCCCGGTCGTCGCCGTTGGCGGTCTGCGTGAGCGCGAGGTCTTCGCGGACCTTGAGATTGTCCGGCTCCAACTGGCTGGCCTGGCGGAACATCTCCGTGGCCCGCGCGTAGTCGCCGTTAATGCTGTAGAGATAGCCCAGCGTGCCGCGGACACCCGCGTTCTGGTCGAAGTAGATCACCTTGCCTTCGAGCAGGTCGATCGCCTGGCCCGTGTCGTTCATCGCCACGAGCATCTCAGCCATCGCGAGCAGGTAGCCCGCGTTGTCCGCCTCAAGCTCGAACGCCTCCTTGTAGCGCTCGTAGGCCGCGTCGTGACGCTGCCACCGCTGCAACACAATGCCTTGGAAGTAGCGCGGCTCGGGGTACGCTTCATCAGCTTCGATCGCGGCCTGGAAGAAGTGGTACGCCCGCTCCAACTGCCCACGCTCGATCTTGAGCTGGCCATAGAGCGTCAGCAGCTTCGCGCTGGTGGGGTCCTGCCGCAGCGACTCTTCGAGCGTCCGCTGGCACATGTCCAACTGGCCGGTGACAAACTGCGTGCGGGCGGTGTCGTACATCACCGCGGACCGGATCTGACGCAGCCTCGTGTCAGACTTGGCGACGTTCTCGGCGTGGGTGTTGTTCTTGACGCCACAACCCAACAGCGACGATGCCAGAAGCATCGTCGCTGTGAGGATCAGGCCCGTGCGGACCGTGTTTACCTTCATCGTGAGCAATCCTTTCCCTGGATCAAACTGGCCGACGGTTTACTTCGTGTCGTCGAGTTCGACGGAGACCTCGGTCACCTGTTCAGACACGCTGTCGTCCCAGTGGCCGTCGCCTTCTACATCGTCGAACATCGTCACCGGCTCAAGCACGTCCACGGTTATCGGCTGCTCGGCCGTGACCGCCTCGGCCTCGGTTGTCTCGGCCATCTCGACCTCCATCACCTCTACGTCGCCGGTTGCGCTCTCGGCGTCCACCGTTTCGATGGGGTTCTGTGCATCGAAAGCGGCAATAGCGGCGGCGATCTCATCCAACTCGGCAGCCGAATCAGCAGCCGGGGTGGCGGGGGCGGCCTCAGCAGACTGGCCCACGACCGCAGCCTCCTCGCTTGACGTTTCTGTCAGAGCCGCGGACAGGTCCTCGGTGCTCAGGTCGGCACCGCTCATCGAATCGTCGAGCTCTTCGAGGTCTTTGGTCGCGGGGTCAGAGGGCTGGACCGGGGCGATGGTGTCGGTCTGCTCGTCGATCATCGAGTCGATGACGCGGTCCAGGCGTGAACGGTTGTGGTAGTAGAACGTCTCGCCGGTCAGGTCCCGCTTGAGCTTCATGGCATCGACCATGGTGGGGTCCAGGTGCAGGGCGAGGTTGACGTGCCACAGGGCCTTCTTCTGGTCGCCCTCATCGAGGAAGGTGCGGGCCTTGGTCATGTGGGCCGCGGTCATCTTCGTGCGTGACCAGGGGAGCAGGTTCGCACGCGAGCCGACGACCGAGTCACGCGTCATCTGCTCGACTTCCTTACCAATCGAGCCGAGCACTTCATCCTTCATGATGGTGGACTTGATGAGGAACACGACCTCGGTGCGGTCCACCGAGTCGTCCTGGCCCTTGCCCAGCAGGCCGAGCACAGGCACGTGCCCGATCCCGGGGAGCTGGCTGACGTTGGACCCGGTGTCTTCCTTGAACAGGCCGCCGAGCACCACGGTCTGGCCGTTACGCATGATGACGTTGGTGACGATTTCCTGCGTAGTTTCTGTGGGGATCACGCTGCCATCCACGACGCGGTCGGTGTTGCCGTCGGACAGCGACGCACGCAGCTCCATGCGGATGCGGTCGTCGTCGGAGATGAACGGGCGGGCGGTGAGCTGCACGCCGACATCGAGGAACTCGACGGTCTGCGTCTCGGAGGTCTCGGTGACGGTGGTGGACAGATAGCCCAGCCGTTGACCGACCAGGAGCTCGACCTTCTGGCGGTTCAAGACCAGGGCCTTGGGCGCGGCCAGCACGCTGGTGTCGTTGACCGAATCCAACGCACGGATGAACAGCGACGCATCGGATCCCAGGAAACCGATCTTCACGCCGGACTGCCCCGCGACGGTGTTACCCGCCGAGGTCGTGACGGCCTGGCCGGAGTTCAGCGAGCCGACACCGCCCGAGCCGGTGCGGGAGATCAGGTTGTCCACAGCGCCCAGCGGCGTGGTGATGTCATCGATCCCGATATCGCCATACACCGAGAAGTCCACGCCCAACGCGGTGCGCTCGGTTAGTGTGATCTGGAGGATGGTGGCATCGAGCTGGACCTGCTTGGGCTGGACATCCAGCTGCGTGATCAGGCCGGCAATGGCTTCGATATTCTCTTCGTAGTCCACGATGATAAGCGTGTCGGCATGCGCGCTGGTGTTGCTGCCGCCGTCGCCCATGGACGGCTGGAAGCCCGCGGCTGCATCGGGGCTGACGGAGATGGAGCCCTCACCCGACAGCAGGGGCGAGACGTAGGCAGAAGCATCCGCCGAGCTCAGGTAGTTGAGCCGGACGAGCTTGTGCATCTTCTTGCGGTTGGCGTTCTCTTCGGCTCGGATCTCTTCAAGGGTCTTCACGTAGATGAAGTTGCCCTTCTCCTGGTACCCGAAGCCGTTGGGCTGGAGGATGGCATCGAGGGCCTCGTAGAAGTCCACGTCGTAGAGGTTGGCCGAGACCGTCCCCGAGACGTTGCGTGAGGCGATGATGTTTCGCTTGGACTGCATCGAGAGGATGCGCAGGACCAGCGTGATGTCGGTGTCCTTGGCGGTGATGGTGACGCCGCCGGCGCCGATCACGACCTTGGGGGCTTCTCCGGGTCGTGCTTCGGCGTCGAAGAGGTCAACCGCCTCGACCCCGTCTGCCACGTTTTGCCCGATCGCCGGACCCGCACAGACGGACCCACCGACCATTAAAAAAGCCGCCAACAAACGCTTGGTATTCATTCCGATCATCGCCCAACTCCTTCGCCGCGTTCGCGGCCTATGCGTTACATGCTCATGCGGATGTGGATGCCATCAAACTCCAGCACCACCCTGCGCTCTTCGATCTTGAAAACGGTGAACTCTTCGATGCGCTGCCCCTCCTGGAGCAGTTGTCCATTGATAATCACGCTGGCTTCATCGCCGAGGATGATGCCCTCGAGCCGCAGACCGCCCGCGGCCTTGACCGCGCGAGCGGTCCGGAACTCCCTATCGGGCGTATCGGACTCGGGCTTTGGTTCAAATCTTGTCGGGGCCCCTGATTTCACCTTGACGTAGTCCGTCGTATCCAGCGCAAACAGGTCTCGCGGCAGGTCACGCGGTATAGACATCACAACCGTCACGCCGTAGCGGGCCTCCTCCAGGAGCAGCGCGTCCTGAGCCGCCTCCGCAGCCGTCGGCGCGGCCGCCGCAGCCGCCACCGGCGTCGCCGTCGCGGTCTTGGGCACTTCCTTGAGCAGCAGCCGGCCCCACATCAGCAGCCCGACCGCCACCAGCACGAGCATGATGCCCAGCTTCTTCTTGTCAGCCATCAACTGCCGTTTGAGGTTCTCAATCATCTGTTCCATCACCGGCCCCCATTCGTGCGGGTATAGAAAGTGCTTAGCTGCATCTGGACCTCCAGCGGTGTGGCGGCGCTGCTCGCGTCGCCCCGCACGCTCAGGCGATCCACGCGGATCAGCCGGGGCATCTTCTCGATCTCCTTGAGTGCACCGAACACCACAGGGAAGGACGACTGGTACTCGATCGACAGCGGGATCGTGCTGTAGTTCGCAAAGGCCTCGGCCCGGCGGGTCACCATTTCCTGGTCCGTCACGCCGTGGGACTTAAGCGACTCGTTGATGCCACGCACCACCTCGGCGATCTCGTCGTTACGGGGGACATAACGCTGGGCGCCGTTGACCTGCTCACGCAGCGCGAGCACCTGGGCGTGGAGCTGGGTCAGCTCGGCCTGGGCCACGGGGGTCATACCGAGCTCGGCCTTGGCGGTGTCGATCTTGCGATCGAGCTCCGCCGACCGGGCACGCGAGGGCATCCACACCGCGAACACGAAGATCGCTGCTAACGCGACCACCGCGCCCACCGTCATCATCTGGTCTTTCTCAAAACGCACCGGCGACCTCCTCCCGAGACTGGTCGGGGTCCATGAACTGACGGTTCAAATCGATCTGCATCTCCAGCCGGAACTCACGCCCGGCCACGCCGCGGACCTCCACGGCCCGGGTGTGCCGCATCTGCACGTCGGTCACCATCGGGTGGCGGCTAAACGCCTCGACCAGGTTCGCCACCGACGCGGCGTCCGGCGAAAGTGCCTGCAACGCGATCTCGATCTTGTCATCACGCATCACCGCGGCATCGGTCTGGGCACGCTTCCGCGAGCGGGTCGCGCCCTCGGGCACGATCGATTCCGGCCGGGTCCGCTTGGTCGTCATCGTCAGCTCCGTGAGCGCGATCTGCGGCGGGATCAGGCTGGCGATGCTGGCGATCACGCCGGTGTGGCTGATCGGCTGCGACAGCTCGCGCTGGATGCGGATCTGATGGGTGAGGTCTTTGCGGTCCTCGCGCAGACGGTTCATCTCCGTCATCATGTTGCGGGCCGCGACCACCTGGTCGTCGAGCATCCGGCTGGCGTCACGCTTAGCGCCGAGCTGGCCTTCGAGCAGGACGCCCCAGGCCGCGAGCCCGCCGGCCACCATCGCGACCAGCATGACCTGCCGCACGACACGGCTTCGCCGGGCACGACCGCGGGTGTATGACTCGGGTAGGAAGTTGATGTTGTTCATGCTGCCACCGCCTTGCTGCTGTGGGTTGCGGCGGCCTGCTTCTGTCGCATCGACAAGCCCGCCGCCGTGGCCCAGGCCGCGGAGCAGCCCGCGGGGATCACCGATTCCACGGCCGCACAATCCACATGGGGCATCGGGTTGACCGAGTGCATGGTGACCCCGGCCTGCTCCGTGAGCAGGTCCTCAAGCCAGGGCTGCCCAGCCTCGACACCGATCAGGCCCGCCGATTCCGGGCGTCGGCCACGGAACGTCACGCTGTAGTACCGGAGACAAAGCCCGACCTCGCGGCCAAGGTCGCTGACCGCCGCGCGGGCGGCCTCCAGCACGGCCTGCTGCTCGTGCGCCTGCACGCTCTGGCCGGCGCGCATCTGCTGACGCAACGCCGAAACCTCGGTCCGGGGCATATTCAGCTTGCGGGCCGCGGCCTCATCGAAGTGGCGGCCGCCGATGTCGATCAGCTTGTAGAACACGATGCGGTCTTGCCGGACGATCAGCACCTTCGTGGTGGTGTCGCCGACATCCAGCGTCACGCGGGCCTCGCCATCCTTGAGCGGCGGGGTGCCCTCGAAGCAGCGGTTGATCGCGCCGGGCGCGACGTCCACCGCGGTGGGTGTGAAGCCGCAATCGGTGAGCGTTTTCACGTGGCTTTCGATGAAGGACGTGGGGGCCGCCATGAGGATGATCTCCTGGCGTTCCTCGTCACCCTGCCTGACCTCGCCGGCATCGAAGAACTGGACGCTGTGCGGCTGGGCCGAGAGGTGGAGCCGTTCCTGAGCTTCCCACTGCACGGCCGCGGCCAGGTCCTTGGCGGGCATCTTGGGCAGCCGAAGATTTTTGTGCTGCACCACTTCCGCGGGCAGGCAGCTCACCGCCTGAGTGCCGACGAACTTGCCCGAGCTCTTGGCGTGCGCCAGTGCCTCGGCCACCGCGTGGTGATAGTTGTCGCTGAGGGTGCTAAGACCCTCGGGCAGGTCCGCTTCCGCGGCGGCGATGGCCTTGAAGCCCGTCGCGGTGCGCTCGAGTTGCAAGAGCTTGACGCTCCTGCTGCCGATATCCACGCCCACCGGGCACGTTCGTTTATTCAAGCTGCCTCCAAACACGGTCGTGACCTCCCTTATGACGTGACCTTGCTCACCGTGATGCGGCCGGTGAACTCGGCCACCGTGATCCTGTATCGGTGTTCTTTGTACTCAAGTTCAATCGTGCCGCCTGTATCGGGTGCGCCCAGGTCGTCGAACACAATCGTCGCATCCCCCCCAAAGTTCGCGGACAGAATCCTAACCCCCGTGAAACGGCTGTCCTTCTGAAAGCTGACGGCGTAGTTGTTGCCATCGCCGGGGAGCCACGCGGCATCGATCGTGACGCCCGCCTGGTCCGCGAGCCGATAACCATCGCCCGGCACATCAAACACCACCTGCCGTGTGGTTTGCCTGGCCATCGCTTCATTCTGCGCAAAGATCAGGTCGGCCACGATGATTCGCGTCGCGGATTGCACGCCCATCGTCCCGGCCGTGAGCATGTGCGGCACCACGATCGCTGAGACCAGACCCAGGATCGTGATGACGATGATCATCTCAACCAGGGTGTAGGCTGCGCAGCGTCGGGTAGTGCGGTGCATGATTGGCATCGGTGTGCTCTGAGCGTGGCGCGCATGCCTGGCTTGGCGTCACTTGGCAGCGGGCATGGAGTCGATCTTCACGCGGACCTGGCCGCTGGTGAGCGTCGCGTCGATATCGCCGACCTTCTTGTCGATGGACGTGAGCTTTTCGATCATCGTCTGCTGGCGGTCGCCGGAGCTGCTTGCCCCCTGAGCGTGTGCCTGGTGCGCGAGGTCCACCGCCGGGGCAGAGCCTGTGGTCCAGGCTGTCCAGAGGTTGAGGGTGAGCAGCACAGCGATGAGGGTGAGGATGGTGTTGAGGTAACGCAGTGAACGCATGATTGGTCTCCTTGCCGCGAGTGTGACCCGGACTCGAAGGTTCCGGTGTTTAGTTCCGGGGGTATAGTTCCGGGGGTAATAGTTCCGGGGGTTTAGTTCCGGGGGGGGCTATGCGTTCTCTTCGGCGCTTTGGGCTGGCGGGGTAAGTGGGTCAGCGATAAACCGCGGCAGACCCCAGGAAAATGGGACCAGAGAGACGGGCTGTAGCGGTTATCGGGCGGGGGTGGGTCGTTCGGGGGGCAGTGGGTGAGAAGTGAGTCTGCGTGCCCATCCTGCGTTTTTCGATCTAACCCGAATCATTCAGGATGAACCGCAGAGGCACAGAGGCACAGAGCAAGTCATTGTGAAACAGTGATTTAGGATATTTTTGACCATGGCCCGGCCTTGGTGATCAGCGCGCGCTGTTGATGCGTCAAACCAATGAAAAATGATGTAAGTATTTTATCCAGAAGTATTTCTCTGTGCCTCTGTGCCTCTGTGGTGAATCATCCGGGCTAAACCGTGGAGTTCGCGAACCCGATCGGTTATAATACCGTTATAACGCTGGAGACTTAGCCATGATCAAAAAGCTCGTCAAAGTCGGCAACAGCCACGCGCTGATCTTCGACCGCACCACCATGGAGATGATGGGCCTGCGCGAGGGGGACGAGGTGCAGGTGACCGCGGACGGATCGGGCATTCGCGTGGTGCCAGCCCACATCGGGCTTGGTGAAGATCGCGTCAAAGAACACAGCGGCGCGATCCGTGAGAAGTACGGCGAAGCCCTCAAACGCCTGGCCTGATGTGTCATGGAAGAGATCCGATTCCTCGACATCCAGGATGTGCTGCAGCTCCAAGAAGAGACGATCGCCATTGAAGGCGGGTTGGCTGGGGTGCGCGACCGTGGCCTGCTCGACTCAGCCTTAGCCATGCCGCGCGCTCAATTCGGCGGGTCGTACCTGCACGACGACCTGTTTGAAATGGCGGCCGCCTACCTCTTCCATATCGCGAGCAACCACCCATTCCACGATGGGAACAAGCGGGCCGCAATCATGACTGCGCTGGTTTTTCTGCGCGAGAACGGCCACGAATGCACCGCGACCAACGATGAGTTGGAGGCGGTCACCCTCACCGTCGCGCGGGGCGAGGCCGACAAGCCGACGCTGGCGGTGTTCTTCCGCGAGCACACCGCACCGCGAAGCGAGTAAGCGCGGGCCGGGCCGAACCAGCCAATGAAAAACGGCCAGGGCGGTGAGGCCCTGACCGTCGTGGGGTTGTGTCGTGTGTGCTGTTGCCTTACGGGGCCACGGCTGCGGCGACGAAGTCGAGGCTGGTGGCCAGGTCGCCGACCTCATCAATCAGACCCGCGGCGACGGCCTTGGCAGCGGTGGGGACGGTGGCCTTGATGCGGCCGCTCTGGTTGTTGTAAACCCAGCCCACATCCGCGCCCGCGGCAGGCACGTTGCCGTTGGCATCGGTGGACTGCGTGACGGTGGACGTGTTGGAGAACGGGTTCACAGGGGGCTTCTGCAGGTACGGCCCATAGGTGATGCCGGTGGTCGCGGCCGCGCCGGAGACGTCGGTCGTGGTGGTCATCTGGTCCCAGTTGGTGCCGAGGCTGGGGTAATCGCCGTTGTGCTGGACCTGGTACAGCTCAAGCTGCGAACGGATCGTCTGGAGCTGCGACACAAGGCTCGAGCCCTTGGCCGTCTCCGACGCGCTGGTGAACTGCGGGATGACGATCGCGGCCAAAATGCCGAGGATCACCACCACGATCAGGATTTCGACGAGCGTAAAGCCCTTCTTCATCGTACGCTTGGACATAGCACAATCTCCTTCTCAACGGTTATTCAACCGAACGTTTGGATACCCCCGGAAACGCCCGGGGGCTTCGGGTCAACATGACCCATGACGATACAAGGGTCGAACGCCGACCCGCTCTTAACTTGTTAACACGCCACGCGGCGGGTCCACCCATCACATCGTCCACCCGGCCCGGCGACTTAATCACCGGGAAAAAATCCCGTCGCCAAGGCGGGTGGCCCATGCGAAGACCATCCATCAGACGATTCGCACCGCCTATGTGCAAGCCTCAGCCAGTGGTTTCGCAATCAGAACACCCACACAAAAGCCCCCAGCCCGCATAAACCCGACCGTCGCGCCATAACGAAGCCAACCAACAGGTGTCATGACCCCCAAGAAGCCCACGGACTCCGTCCGTGGGTCTCCGCAACAATACATCGTGCAGTTCAAGACCCCGGCTCACGAATGAATCTGATGCTGCAAATGCGCCACCACCCGGTCAAACAGCAGCCTGCCCTCCAGGAAGCTTAAGCGGGCACGTGTCGCGCGGGTGTCGCCCCAGGCCGCGGCCGTGATCTCTTTCGGGCAGGTCACCACCTCAGCCCCATTGACCCAGCCCAGATAATACGTCACCGCCTTGCGGACGCGCTTGCCGGACTTGCGCTTGGTGTAGAGGTAGCTCTCCGCGAAGCCCGGCGAATCCAGCCGATGGGTCAGACGGAGGCCCGTTTCCTCCCGCAGCTCACGCACCGCCGCGTCGATCGGCAACTCACCCTTGTCGGCATGGCCTTTGGGAAAACCCCAATGACCCGCCTTGTGCTGCACCAGCAGAAACTGGAGCTGACCCCCCACCTCGCGGATCGGGACAATCCCGAACGACACATCCACGGGCACCTCGTCCGCGGTCGCAAGTCTGGATTGGCTCGTGTCCTGTGCGTACATAAGGCGGGAACTCTATCACATCGTGCGCAGCGTGCGAGTCACACCAACGATGCTCTTCTATCGGTAATTTATAGCCCCCGAACTGAGTCCGAGCGTACCCAACCCATAAAAACCAATTTCTAACACCGCCGAGACCCAAAGAGCTGCGCACGCAAGCAAGCGGTTGCCTTCACCGAGCCGCGCACGTAAGTAAGCGGTTGCGTTCTTACTCGCCGGTATCCAGCACCGCCATGAACGCTTCCTGCGGGATGTCCACGGTGCCGATGCGCTTCATGCGGTCTTTGCCTTTTTTCTGCTTTTCGAGCAGCTTGCGCTTGCGCGACACGTCGCCGCCGTAGCACTTGGCGGTGACGTTCTTCCCGACGCTCTTGATCGTCTCGCGGGCGATGATCTTGCCACCGATCGCCGCCTGAAGCGGGATCTCGAAGAGGTGCTTGGAGATCTGCTCCTTGAGCTTCTTAAGCAGCACCCGGCCGCGGAACTCCGCCTTGTCGCGGTGGACGATGACCGACAGGGCATCGACCCTGGCCCCGTTGACCAGGATGTCCATCTTCACCAGCTCGTCGTGGTGGAACCCGGTGACGTGGTAATCCATCGTCCCGTAGCCGGAGGTAATGGACTTGAGCTTGTCGAAGAAGTCGTAAATGATCTCCGCCAGGGGCAGCTCGTAGTCCAGAATCTGCCGGTCATCCGCGAGGAACTTCTGCAACTTATAGGTGCCCCGTCGTTGCTCGCAAAGCCGCATGATGTCGCCGATGCACCGCGTCGGGGTGATGATCTCCGCAGCGACCATCGGCTCGCGTATCTGCTTGATCCGCGACGGGTCGGGCAAATCCGAGGGGTTGGTGATGTGATACACCTCGCCGCTGCGCTCCTCGATCTCATACGTCACCGTCGGCGCGGTCTGGATCAGCGACACGTCGGATTCACGCTCCAGCCGCTCCTGGATGATGTCCATGTGGAGCATCCCCAGGAACCCGCACCGGAACCCCGAGCCCAGCGCTTCCGAATTCGTCGGCTCAAACGTGAAGCTCGCATCATTGACGTGCAGCCGGGCGATTGCATCCCGCAGTTCATCAAACTGTGTATCCCCCGACGGGTAGAAATCGCAGAAGACCATCGGCATGGGCTCTTGGTAGCCGGGCAGCGGCGCGTCGGCGGGCGCGAGGTCGCGGGTGATCGTGTCGCCGATGTTCACATCCTCCAGCGTCTTGATCGCTGCCACCATATAACCCACATCACCAGCCTCGAAAGGCTCATCCGTCGCGGTCATCTTCGGGCGGAACTTGCCCAGCTCCGTAATCGTGAATGTTCGGCCGGTGCCCATCATCAGCACGCGGTCGCCGACCTTCAGCGTGCCGTTGATGAGCCTGAAATACACCACCACGCCGCGGTAATCGTCGTACTTCGCATCAAAAATCAAAGCCTGCGTCTTCGCAGCAATATTGCCCTTGGGCGGCGGGCAACGCTCGCAGATCGCATCCAGCAATTCAGCGACGCCCTGCCCGGTCTTCGCGGACGTGAGGATGCACTCGTCGGCCGGCAACCCGAGCACATCCTCGACCTGCTGGGCGATCTCCAGCGGGCGTGCGCCCGGGAGGTCGATCTTGTTCAGGACAGGAATGATCTCCAGATTCGCATCCACAGCCTTGTATAGGTTGGCGACCGTCTGGGCCTCGACGCCCTGGGCCGCATCGACGACCAGGATCGCCGCCTCGCAGGCCGCGAGCGCCCGGCTGACCTCGTAGTGGAAGTCCACGTGGCCTGGCGTGTCGATGAAGTTGAGCTCGTATTCCTCGCCCTTGTACATGTGGACGACGGACACAGCACTGGCCTTGATCGTGATGCCCCGCTCGCGCTCCAGGTCCATGTCATCGAGCGTCTGCTCACGCCGATTGCGTTCGTCCATCGCGCCGGTGCCCTGCAACATGCGGTCGGCCAGGGTGGACTTGCCGTGGTCGATGTGCGCGATGATGCAGAAGTTTCGGATGTGCGGCTGGATGCTCATCGTATTGCAGGCTGGGTAAGTCCGGGGTATCGGGGCCGGGGGCGCCGGCGTGTTCCGGGGTTGGCCGGGGGGGGTGCAGGGGGTTATTTCCGGGGGGGGCTTAGCCCCGCATTATAGGGATCATCGGGTCAGCCCGTGGTGACGGCGATTGCGCCAGCCGCCGCGCCACGCCGGGCAGGTTAATTGACGACGGCTCAGCGGACGCGCTTGGCGATCAGGATCAGCGTGTTCCCGCCCAGCAGCACCGCGTTGGAGTTGGCTTGGTCCGCGAAGTACTTCTCCCGCCCGCGCTTCCCCGAGCACAGCGTCGCAAGCTGGATCAACGCCACCAACGGCCAGCACAGCAACTGCTTGGGCTTGAACTTGTCCTTCTCGATCCGCTGCACCTCCATGCCGTTGGCCTCAAGGAAAAACCGCAACTCGGTGTACGTCAGCGGGCTGACGTGCAGCATGGCCGGGTTCCCATCAAACTCACGCTTGAACCGCTCCCCGCTGACCGCGCGCTCCGAGCAGCCGTGCATCACGAACTTGAGCCGCTGCTCGATGTTCGCGTAGTTGGGGATGCTCAGCACCAGCAGCCCGCCGACCTTGAGCACCCGCGCAAACTCGCGGAACGCGTGGTACGGGTTCTCCGCGTGCTCCGGGCCTTCGATAAAGCACGCGATGTCGAAGCTCTCATCCTCGAACGGGAAGCGCTCGCGCATGTCGCCGGGCACGATCGGCACAGGGTCCCCGACGAAGTGCTCGGGCATGATGTCGCACCCCACCACATCAAACCCCATCTTGTGCAGCCGGTACGACAACGCGCCGGAACCCGCGGGCAGGTCGAGCAGCTTGCCGCGCGGCATGTCTGCCAGCAGTTGCGCGATCTTGACGTGGATCTCCGGCCGGGAGAACGAGGGGAATTGACGGCCTTCAACGGTGATCTGGTCACGCATGGGGTGTTCCGGGGGCTGTCGGGTTTAGAGCTTCATACCGTGACGCAGGCACTCGGCATAAAAGCGTCGGCTAAGCCAACGGTTGCGGTGAGGCCGCAGCGGCGGGAACGCGGCCACCCGCCGCGACATCACCTCGGGGTGCGACCCGGTAAAGTTGCGCATCGCGTTGTATTTATCCATGAACCGGCTGTACTTCGCTTCCGCCTTCGCCAGCCGCTGCTCTGTTGGCAGTTCGCCCCAGTACTGGTTGGCCATCACCTCGATCTTCCGCCGCCTGTTCACCGGGGTCTGCACCCACGCGTAATGAAACACCCGCGCGGGAGCCGTGTCGCCGGGGCCGCACGCCCAGCGCACATGGCCGCCGAGGTGGTGCTTGTCGAGGTAGTAGTTGTTCCGCCCGCCGGGGTTAAAGCCGTGGCCGGGCCGGGCCAGCAGTTCCTCGCGGATGCCCGGCCCACACCCGTCGCCATACAGCGCCAGCGTCCCGTCAAGCCGATACACACGCGACACCTTGCGGTACATCCACGGGTCGATCGAGCGGTAGTCGAACACAAAGTTGAGCACCCGCACCAGCAACGCCTTGATGGCCGGGTCTTGGGCATACGCCTCGCACGCGGCGCGGAGCTTGGGCAGGTCGTCCTCGTGATACACCTCGTCACAGAACTGGTGCAGGCCCCACGTCGCGCCGGTCGCGGCCGCGGCATCCATCGCCTTCTGCCCCTCGAGCCGAAAGAAATCCCCGCCGGTCATCTTCGCCGGCCATCGGCTGTCGATGATCGTGATCTTGCCGGGGTCGATGGCCTGGATGTAGTCCCGGGTGTCGTCCTCCGAGTCGCCCGCGAGGAAGATGTAACGGTCACAGATCGGCAGCACCGAGCGGATCGCCTCCGCGACGGGGTAGTCGAGCTTGCGCAGGTTCTTCCCGTAACTAAAGCCACAGATGAACGGTTTGTCTGGCATCATGGCGCGGGGTGGGGCTTAGGTTCGCTTGGGCCGGGGCAGAAAAGTGATGGGGTCGTATCGCCTGTAAAAGTCCCGCAGGATATCAGTGGTCTGCCGGATGATCCATCGCCTGCCGCGTCGGGCAAAAAGCGCGGGATACCCCTCCTCAAGCCCGCGCAACGCCGCGTGATATTCACCCCGCGTCGCGGAGCCGACACGGTTGACCGAGCGGGTCACCACCGCGAGGCAATGACAGACCTGACGATCCGAGCGCAGCCGTCGCAGCGACGCATCGATCAGCATCGGCTCATCACCCTCAAGGCAGGCCGCGTCGATCAGCAGGTTCGAGGGCTTGTAATCGCGGTTGTACCACCCCGCCCCCGCGAGCCGACCGATCTGCCGGCCGATGCGGTGCGCCACGTGCAATCGCATCGCTTCGGTCTGCGCGGGCCCCATGGCGGGCGGCTCTTGGCCGGTGACCAGTTGATCGACCGTCTGCCCCTGGATGTGCGGGAGGACCAGCCGCTCGGTCCCGCCGGGGCCACGGACCAGCGCGTAGGGCTCACAGACACGCAGCCCCGCGCCACGCAGCCGCCACGCCCCGCGCCACTCGCGCCACGCGATCGAGACCCCCAACAAACCGTAGACCCGCGTCTTCACCGCCCCGTCCCGGTACGTCTTCACAACCCACCGCGCACCCGCCGCGTCACACGACACCACGGTAGATCGGCGGTCATCCTTGTATGTCTGCACGGCCGGGGCGCTGAGGATCGCGGCGATCTGCTGGGCCGCAGCCTGCGGGTTGGTGCTCGGCTCGTTGTCGCCGTAGCGCCGGCCATAGACCGCCACGCCGGGCGTCGGGCTGGGGAGGCGGACCGCGAAGGGGGCTGACAGAGGCGTCACACCGGGATCATAACAGTCCGCCGGAAGGGCCCGCCTTGCACGAGCACAACCGGTGGAGGAAGATGCGGGCTCA
>JBGTLW010000125.1:0-12140 GCA_041743835.1 Phycisphaeraceae bacterium
CGAGTCGGCCCAGAAGAAGTGGCGACGGCTCAACGGCCACGAACTGATCGGCGACGTCATCGCCGGCATCACCTTCACCGACGGAGTCAAACAACACGCCGCCTGATCAAACTTCATCCACAGCTTTTGACAATATCTCGCATTGGCAGCCCGTCCACCACACCCCGCGTGCCACGCTCTACGCACTACCCGCAGAATCTTCACCGCAAACGGGGGTTATCCCTTGACTTGGGCGGGTTCAGTACAGAACATATAGATAGCAGACGGCTTTACCTGCTTACACGAAAGGAGGTCTGCCGACTGGAAAGAAAACTCACCTTCGGGTGGAAGACCCGAGCAGGCACGATCCCGATACCCAGCTATCCATTACTGAGTATTCTTTATTTACGCTTGCCGGGTCTTTTTTGTGCGCCCAGTTCGCAGCAGACCCCGCAGCTCGCACCCGTCTTTGTCCCCGTCACACACGCCATGCCGCACGACCCCGACCTTATCCTGATCGAGCATCCGGTGATCAGCCACCTGCTGACCGTCGCCCGCGATCGCAAGACATCCTCCAGCCGGTTCCGTGCCGTGCTGGAGACGATCGGGGAACTGCTTGCATACGAGGCGACACGCGACCTGCGGCTGAAAACGCGCGATGTGCAGACGCCGCTCGAGCCCTTCCGGGGTCAGGCGTTGGCTGGGCCGATCACGATTGTGCCGATCCTCCGTGCCGGGCTCGGGCTGGCGACGCCGATGCTTTCGCTGATCCCCACCGCGCGGATGGGGCACATCGGGATGTTCCGCAACGAGGACAGCCTGCAACCCGAGCACTACTACGAAAAGCTCCCGCCAGATGTCGGGGCTGGGCCAGCGATTCTTGTGGACCCGATGCTCGCGACCGGCGGGAGCGCTATGGCTGGCGCTTCGCTGCTCAAGCAGCGCGGCTGCCGTGACATCCGCTTCATCTGCCTGCTGGCTGCGCCCGAAGGCATCGACGCCATGCAGCGGGCGCACCCGGACGTGCCGATCTACACCGCCGCGATAGACCGTCAGCTCAACGACTACGGCTTCATCTGCCCCGGCCTCGGCGACGCGGGCGACCGCATCTTCGGCACCACCGATTGACACCACGCACCAGCTCGCCACCCGGCAAACTACAGATGCTTCGCGATCAGGTGTCGGACGACCTCATTGAGGTCGGTCAGCGTCACGTCAAACTCCACATCCGCCACTGCACGATACACCGGCTCGCGCTGGGCGAGCACCGTGACAATCTCCTCCAACCCCCCGCCCTGACCCGTCAGGCTTGGGCGCAGGCCCGCGGTCTGTGGGTCGTTGCTGATCCGCCGATGCAGTTCCTCGGCGTCGCACCGCAGGTAGATGCGGATCGCGTCAGACGCTGCCACCGCTTCGCGTGCGCCGCTCTGCATCAGTGTCCCGCCACCCAACGCGATGACCTGGTCCGACGCTGCGCAGATGGCACGGGTCACTTCGACCTCCACGCGACGGTAGGCCGGCTCCCCATCCGTGGCCCATATGTCCGCCACGGTTCGGCCGGCAAAGCGTGCGGTGATCGACTGATCGATATCCACAAACGTCTTCCATAGTTGTTCCGCCAACATGCGTGCGACGCTGGTCTTCCCGCAGCCGCGGTAGCCGATGAGGATGATGTTGCTGGCGGTCATGTCGGCAGCGTAGAGGGACCAGCCGCCCGCGTCTAGCCCCCTGATAGCGTCGGGGTTGCGCCGCAAGCGATCGCTGGACTCGGGGCCGCACTCGTCCTACGCTGGACGCGATGGCCGACAGCGCACAAACCCGCCGGATGGAGCAGCTTCGGCAGATGCGGACCTGGCGCGACCGCGACACATCGCTTGCGTTCCTGTCCGACACGTTCAAGCGCGAGGTCGCCAAGCCATTCAAGCAGCTTGAAGAGCTTGCCGAGCTGTGGGTTGAGCTTGTGCCGACCCATCTGGCGCAACACACACGGCTCGAAGGGTTGCAGCGCGGCGTGCTGCGCGTGGTCGTTGATTCGGCTGCGCGGCACTACGAGCTCGATCGCCTGCTGCGGGGTGGCCTGATGCGGGAGCTTACCCGCCGTCACAAGTCCGCCGCGCTGCGTCAGGTCAAGGTCCGTGTCGGCGTGGTGGAACCACAGCAGGGCAGATAAAGCCCGCGTCCGCCTCACCCCGCGAACGGGAACATGATCGGCGCGAGCGTGACGGTGACCACCATCACGATCACATTCATCGGCAGCCCCACGCGCAGAAAATCGGTGAACCGGTACCCGCCGGGGCCGTACACCATGAGATTGGTCTGGTACCCCAAGGGCGTCGCGAAGCTCGCCGAGGCGGCGATCATCACCGTCACGACAAACGGCATGACGCTGACATCCATCGCGTGCGATGCCGCCAACGCCACCGGGAAGACAAGCACCGCTGCGGCATTGTTGGTGATGAACTCGGTGAACAGCGACGTGGTGAGGTACACCATCAGCAACACAAGCCACGGGTTGCCGCCCGCCAGCCCGATGAGGCCACGGGTGATGCTCTCGGCTGCGCCGCTGGTCGTCATGGCCATGCCAAGCCCCAGCGCCCCTCCGATGACCAGGAGCACCTGCCAGTTGATGGACCGCCGGGCCTCGGTACCTGTGCAGCACCGCGTGACAACCATCGCGCCCGCGGCCACCAGCGCCGCGGTGAGCATGCTGATGAACCCGGCCGCCACCACCACCACCATCGCCACCAGGATGCCCAGCGCAACCCAGGCCCGGTTATGGCGTGGCGGCGCGGAGTCCGAAACCTGGCTCACCAGAAAGAAGTCGCGGCCGTTGCGGTGCTGCTCTGCAAACGAACCGATCGCTTCGAGCAGCAGCGTGTCGCCCGGCCGCAGCACGATGTCGCCGATCTTCTTGCGGACACGCTCGCCACTGCGGGCCACCGCGATCACAGCCGCGTTGTACCGCGTCCTGAACCTGCCATCACGGATCGTCATCCCCACCAGCGGGCAACGGTCAGACACCACCGCCTCGATGAGTCGGCGCTGCGCGACCGGTGCGTCGAGCTTGAAGACCTGATCCGTCGCGGGGATCAGGCCCCGAATCTTGCGGAGGTCCACCACCGATTCCACGATGCCGGCAAACACCAGCCGGTCATCGGCCTGGAGCTTCGCGCTCGAATCCACAGCCTCGATCACCTCGCCCCGCCGCTCGATCTCGATGAGGAACAGCCCCGGGAGGTGACGCAGACCAGCCTGCTCGATGGTGTACCCAACCAGCGGACCCGCGGACTCCACCACCATCTCGACGGTGTATTGCCGGGGGTCGCCGTCGCGGTCGATCACGGGCTTGCGGTCCGGCAGGAGCCACCGCCCGAACAGCATGAGCGAGCCGAGCCCCACCAGCGCCGCCGGCAGGCCGACCCAGGCGATGTCGAACATGCCCAGCCCCTTCATGCCAGGCTCGGCCAGCACCAGGCCATTGATGACCAGATTCGTGCTCGTGCCGATCAGCGTACACATCCCGCCAAGGATCGAGGCGTAGGACAGCGGGATGAAGAGCTTGGCGGGGCTGATGCCGGTGCGTTTGCACAGGTCCGAGACCACCGGCAGAAACATCGCCACCACGGGCGTGTTGTTCAGGAACGCGGAAAGCCCCGCCACCGGGAACATGAGCCGGGCCTGAGCGGCGGCCGCTGATTTGGGGCGACCCAGCAGCGGCGTGGTGACGCGGGTCATCGCCCCGGTCTGCACCAGACCCTCCACCACCGCGAACAGGGCCGCGACGGTGATCAGCCCCGAGTTGCCAAACCCCGCGACCGCGGCCGCGGGGCCGGGCAGACGATCGGTCCCCGTCAACGCCTCGGCCAGCATGATCAGCGCCAGCGTCCCCAGCACCAGCACATCAGGCACGGCCCAGTTGCGGGCAAGACCCAGCACGAGCAATCCAAGCAGCAATACGGTGTACCAGGCTTCCCAACCCACGATCGTCTCCAGTCAGTTGCGATTTTGTTTGCAGATCATACCGGCGGGTGCATCGGGGCGGGTTATGCCCACGCCACACGGGTCCGAGAAGCAGCCGAAGTAAGGGGCACGCATAGGCATGATTCGGCCTCAAGCCGACCGCCGATCATCACGATAATGCAGATGGGTCCAGTGCCCGCGGAGAATTGCAACATGACTACCTCGATCCGGATGATCTGCCCGAACCTCAAGTGCCGGTCCATCCTGTCGGTGCCCCCGGCCGCACGCGGCAAAACCGTCCGCTGCCGCCAGTGCGCGATGCGGATCCAAGTCCCCGCCGGCCCAGCCGCCAAGCCCCAAGCCCCCGCCACCGGCGAACCCGAGCAAACCGCCACCAGCAAGTAAACCCACCTCCGCCGCACATGTTGCTGCTCAATGCTTCCAGGAGCGCGGCAGCAGCGCGTAGATCATTGCGCTGGTAAGCAAGAATACCGCCGGAATGACGATGAACAGGATCAATTCCATCGCAGGATTGTAGTGCCACGCGGTGGGCTGTCGATTCATAACCCATTCCGCGTCAGCACCAGGCACCATGACAACGAATTGCAGGGCAGTGACTTCCTGTTGAACGGGAACCGCTTCCGCCTACCCGCGAGTTGCATCAGGTCTGCGGTGTTTGGAGAACGATTTCACGTTAGGGGATTGACTGCGATCACCCGCCTCAGTAGAATGACTACGCGGGCAGTTTGATGGCAATGAGGTCAGACTTGTTTAAAAATGGCCGTGATTCTCACCAATGAGGGTTCCGTCTTGGCACGAAAGAACGTCAGAGCTCAGGACATCGCCGACCGCCTGGGGGTTGCGCGGCCAACGGTGAGCACCATCCTTGCCAACGGCGGCAGGAGTAACACCCGAGTCAGTCAGGAGTTGCGCGAGCGTGTCCTTCAGATGGCGGAGGAACTGGGATACCGCCCTAATGCGGCGGCGAAGGCGATTGGCTCCGGGCGGTTCGGCTGCGCGGGCCTGGTACTCAGTTCCACTGATGTCAACCGCAGCAACGTGCCCGGCGAGCTGATCTTCGGGGCAAGCGATGCCCTCGAGTCGCAGGGCATGCACCTGACCATCGCCACCCTCAATGACAACCAACTGACCGATGCGGAGTTCGTCCCCAAGATCCTCCGTGAGTGGTCGTGCGATGGATTGCTCATCAATTACCACACGCACATCCCGGCACGGATGACCGAGCTGATCGAAAACTATCAGGTCCCCTCCGTGTGGCTCAATGTCAAGCATGAACACGACTGCGTCTATTTCGACGACCTACAGGGCGGCAAGACAGCGACGCAGACACTGATCGAACTGGGACACCGACGTATCGCGTTCTCCAGCCACCACTGGGAAGGCAGCGAAGCGCACTACTCGGAACACGATCGGCGGGACGGCTATCTGCTGGCGATGCGAAACGCGGGGCTCAAGCCCGACGTATCCGAACCCTACTCCAGCCCGGAGCCCGCCAAGAAACCGATCGATTATTGGGTTGACCGGCTTCAGAGCGCAGATCGTCCGACCGCGGTGATCCATTATTCGGCCACACGCATGGCGTCGATTATACGTGCGGCGGAACGGTTGGGACTGTCCATCCCCCGGGACCTGTCGTTGATCGGCTTTGGGTATCGGCCCGAGTATTACGGCCAGGTCATCGACACAATGATTCAGAACGACCGTGAGTTCGGGAAACAGGCGGTCGAGGCGTTGCTCGAGAAGATCAGTAAAGACAACACCAAGGTGCAGCCGCGTGTGCTGGCTGTCCAATACCGGCCGGGGCAGAGCGTGGCGCCGCCGCCAAAATACGCAAGGTAATACGACCGCGCCTGTACTGCCGGGCGTGAGTTGGGTGCCGGGGTGCTTGATGCTTCATGCTAACCATCTTTTCCAAGCGAGCTGATAGACGAATCATTGCAAGCCTTGTACAGCCGCATTCACGTTGATGGAACTGCTTGTGGTGATCAGCATCATTGCACTGCTGATCGCGCTGCTGCTGCCCGCGCTGCAGATGGCGCGGGGCGAGGCGCGGGCGGTGGTCTGTGCATCCCGGATCGCACAGGTTGCGATGGCCCAGCACGTGTACGCCACGGACAACATGGGGACCATGCGCCCGCCGTGGTGGCCATCCGCCCCACCCGAGGGGGTGCAGGAGTGGTCAAAGGCATTCGTGGCCGCGGGTTATCTGGGCGATGGTTTCGTTGAGTCGCGTTGGAGCAACCGCAATCGGATGTCGTCCGCCCTCGTCTGCCCCGAAGCCCCGAACGCGAATCGACACATCAACGACCCATGGAAAGGCAACGAGGGGACGATGAGCGAGAACGGCCGAGTATGGGTCAGCTACATGATGCACGAGGGCATGGCCGGCATCGGACCGGCCGCCAACAATAGCGGCCGATGGGCAAAGTTCAGCCAACTGGCGTCCACCTCGATGATGTTTACAGAGAAGAAGGACGGCTGGATCAAGGACGCTCCTCACGGCATCAACAACAGCGAAACCCACACACGCGGCATCCAGGGCTACCGCGATGCCTACGTGCTGCTGATGATCGACTACATCGTCATGCGTCACCGAGGCGATACACAGAACATCGCTTTTGTGGACGGCAGCGTACTGAGGTATGACCGGGACACCCTCGCCGACGAGATAAGCCTGAGCCCAAACCGGTGGTATGAAAATCTGAAGTAACCTCGCGCTGATACTCGGCAATTGTAGATATCAAGAGAGTGTTGCTGTTTTACAGTTGGAGCAACCGTATCGCAAAAGTGCCACGAGATACCGCTCGTGACGCAAATCATGACTTGGGAGTCAAACTATGAAGTGGTGTGTCATCCTGGCGATTTCTGGTGCGATCATGTGTTCAGCTTCGGCAGAAAACATCGTGATGCCCGAGGGTGTTGGCTATGTGAACATCAAAACGGCTTACGGCGCCAAGGGCGATGGCCGGACCGATGACACCGCTGCATTGCAGAAGGTTTTCGACGATCGCCGGGCGGGGAAAGTGTCGAGGGTGTACTTTCCCGACGGCGTGTACCTCATCAGCAAGCCCGTGGGTATCTTCAACGGCACCGCCCACAGCAACGACCGCTTCGTGCGCTTCCAGGGCCAGAGCGAGGCAGGCACGATCATCAAGGTCCAAGACAACGCCGCCGCGTTCGCCGACCCCGAACAGCCGGGCATTGCGGTGTGCTTTTATCAAGGCAAGAGCACCGGCGACGCGATGCATAGCTACATGCGGAACATGACGATTGACACCGGCAATGGCAACCCCGGCGCGATCGGCTTCAGGTTCCTCAGCAACAACACCGGCGCGATCGAGCGATTGACCATCCGCTCCGGTGACGGGCAGGGCCTGATCGGTCTGGACATGCGCCAGGGGCAGAACGGCCCAGCGCTGGTCAAGCACGTCTCCATCGACGGGTTCAAAACAGGCATCGCCAGCGCAGGCACCTTCTCGCTCGTCTATGAACACATCCGCGCCAAGAACGTGGGCGTCGGCTACGAACTGGGAGGGCGCATCACCATGCGCGGTTTCACCTGCGAAAGCTCCGGCCCGGCCATCGACATCAAGAAGCATGGGGAGTTGACGCTGATCGAAGGCGACCTCCAGGCGACAGGTGAGGCCGAGGCTGCGATCGTCGGCGAGAACAGCAAGGTTTTCGTGCGTGATGTGAGAACACGCGGGTTCCGACACAGCGTCAAGCCGGCCAACGGCAAACTCATCGATGGCGACATCGACGAGTGGTACGACGGGAAGGGCCAATCCTTGTTTGGCTCTGACCCCGAGTCTTTGCGTCTGCCCATCGCCGAGACCCCCGAGGTGCCGTGGGAGAACGATGTGGAGAAGTGGATCATCGTCCGTGGTGAGCGGGGCGAAGACGTCACCAAGCAACTGCAAGAAGCCATCGATGCCGGGGCTGGCGGCAGCAAAACCACCGTCTGCATCGCCAGCAACCGGCTGCGCATCTCCGGGCCGATCCGGGTGCATGGCTCGATCAACCGCATCATCGGCATGGCAAATGTCCTGGATGTGGTCAACGCGAACAACCGATTTGAAGACGGCAAGCACGCGGTCTTCACCTTCGAGGACCTGACCAGCGAGGTGTTCATCGTCGAGCGGTTCTTCCTGCTCGGCGGTTGGGATGCGCCGCAGAATGTCCCCATGTTCGCCAACCGCTCGGGCAAGGTCATGGTGGTCAAGAACGTCAATCAACGCGGGATCACCAAGCGTGCTGAGCCGGGGAATACGTGGTATTTTGAGGACTTCTCGCCTTCGCGTGAAGCGACGCTCCCGATCGGAATGGGTGAAAAGGTATGGTGTCGGCAGTTGAACACCGAGACGCCGAAGGTGGACATGGTCAGCGTGGATGGCGGGCAGTTGTGGGTGCTCGGGCTCAAGACCGAGGGCCGCACCACGCATATCAAGGCTGTCAACGGCTCGAAAGTCGAGCTCCTCGGCGGCGTGGCGTATCAATCATGGAAGAACCAGGAGTTCGATCCCCCGGTCTTCGTGGTCAACGACTCACAGGCGTCGTTCACAATCGGTTTCTACCACTGGAATCAGCCGTTCTCCAACATCGTCAGCGAAACCAACGACGGCCAGACCAAGACCCTGCCTCGTGGCGAGTTGAACGCCTACCACTTGCCGATCTATCGTACAGCAAAGTAACGCACTGGCACGCCGCCCTCTGAGCTAAGTACCCGACAATCAGCCCCGGTGCTGGCCCTACATCGCACCCATACCCGATCCATCGGAAAGCTAACCGCATGCGTACCTCATGTTGTTTGATTGCTCTAGTCATGCTCTTGTGCTTTGGTCTGGCTGATTTCGCATCCGCGCAAGAGGCCACGCCAGAGTCACCGCAACCCGCCGCAGCCACCCCGACCAGCGACGTGGATCAACCACCCACGCGCACGCTCGGAGCGGAGATCGTCGAGAAGGTTCGGCAAGCCAAGTCGATCGGCGTGATCCTGATCGTGATGTCCGTGCTGGGCGTAGGTTTCGCAATTGAACGGTTTGCGCACCTGCGACGCAGCAGGTTCGCGCCCGTCGGTCTGGCGGGGCAGGCGCTTGCGCGGATGCTGGGCTAAGACTACGACGGCGCTCGCGCCCTCTGCCGGCCATCGGCTGCCGGAACCAAACCCGCACAGCCGGTCCAGGATGCACAGCCGACGAGCATCCTCGGCCAGGTGATTGAGTCGATGGTCAAGCACCGTGATTTTTCCTTCAACGACATCGGCACCGTGGCCGAGGACATCGTCTCCCGTGAGGTTCGTCAGGAGCAGCAGAAGGCTTACCCGATCGCGGTCATCGCAACGCTGGCGCCGTTGCTAGGCCTGCTCGGCACAGTGATCGGCATGATCAACTCCTTCGAGGCGGTGGCGCTCGCCGGGTCGATGGGTGACCCTTCGATCATGGCCTCGGACATCTCTTTCGCGCTGGTGACCACCGCGATGGGCCTCACCCCCGCGCCAAATCGGCCGACGGTCGATGCCGCGACGCTCGACGGGCCGGTGTCCACCGGCGAAGCCTACGAGCGTTACGAGAAGGAACTGGCCGTAGCCGTGAACACAACAGCACAGATGGTGCGAAGCGCCGAAGCCCGCCTGGAGGCGGCGCGCGGCTCAGCCATGGGAGAAAGCGCGCTGGCCCTGGCCGACGGCCTGATGGTCACGCCCGAAGCCGATGCCGAAGGCGACACCAGTGAGACTGGCGAAGCCGGAGAGTCGGGAAGCGAGGGAGGCGAGGGAGGCGAGGGAGGCGAGGGCGAGGACTCCCAGGGGCAAGGCGAAATGGGTGAGGGCGACGAAGACCTCGCCAGCACCGGCGGCCCCAGCGGGGGCGACGAGCCCGGCGACGGCGAGCCGGTCCTGGTGGACGCCGAAGCCCGGCGACGCAAAGTCATGGCCGCGGTCGAGCCCGGCCGAAAAATAGCCGCCACCGGCGGTGCCCAGCCCTGGACCTTCATCGACGCGTGGTACACCATCGGCCCGTTCCGCACGGGCACCTCGGCCGGCCTTAACGAAGTCTATCCACCCGAGTCCGTCGTCGATCTCGACGCACACTACACCGGGCCCGACGGCCGCGAACTCGCATGGACTTACCGCAAGGAAACCAACAGCGGCACCTTCTATTTCCCCGACCAGGCCACCAACGCCGTGAATTACGCGTTCACCCACCTCCGAGCCGATCGCGACGTGACGGCCTGGCTAGCCGTCGGGTCCGACGACGGGATGCGGCTCTGGCTCAACGACCAGCCCGTCGAAGGCCCGACGTGGCACGGAAACGAACACCCCTGGCAGTTCAGCTTCGGCCACGATGTCGGCGGGTACAGTTGCCACCTCCACTTCCGTGGCTACCGCAAAGTCCGGCTCAAGCAGGGGCTCAACCGCGTCCTGGTCCGCGTGGAGAACGGCCCGGGGGGCACCGGATTCGCCATGTATCTCACCCCCGTGACCGCCCAAACCACCGAAGCCCCGCCGATCGCTGAGCCGACCGAAATTTCTCCCTGAAACCCGGTTTCCTTTGACAGACGTGGCGCCGCAGTCAGATCGACAAGAACCCATGACGATGCCCGGCGCACAACGCCGGGCATCGTTTTACACTACCCGGTCTCATTCTCGCCCCCACACCCCTACCCGGATCGAGCGTTCATATGCAGATTGGCACATCGTATTACCCTGAGTTGACACCCGAGGCGGATTGGGACCGCGACCTTGGGATCATGGCCGAGGCAGGTCTGACCGTGGTCCGGGTCTTCGACTTCGCATGGGCCGCGTTTGAGCCGCGCGAGCTTGAGTACGATTTCACCTGGGTGCAGCGGTTCCTCGATCTTCTCACCAACCACGGCCTGTCCGCGGTGCTCTGCACGCCCACCGCGGCGCCCCCCGCGTGGCTGGTCCAGCAGTACCCGCAGATCATGATCGAGACGCGCGAGGGGCAGTCGCTGCCATTCGGCGGGCGGCGCGATGTCGATGTCTGTTCGCCGATCTTCCGCGACTACGCTGTCCGCATCGCCACCGCCATGGGCGAGCGGTTCGGCAAGCACCCGTCGGTGATTGGCTGGCAGATCGACAACGAGCTCTGCGGCGCAGAGCACCTCGCCCCCGAGTCGCACACGCCCGAAAGCACCTGGCGTTTCCGTCGCTGGCTGCAAGATAAGTACGGCGACTTAGCGGCACTAAACAAGGCGTGGTACATGACGTTCTGGAGCCAGGCGTTCAGTGCGTGGGGCGAGGTGACCACCCCGCGGTGCCAGCGGGTGACGCGGGGCTGGGCGATCGACTACAGCCGCTTCTTCAGCGACATGCAGGCCGAGTTCGCCCGGCTGCAATACGACGCGCTGCGGCCGCACCTCGCCGACCACCAGTGGATCAACCACAACAGCACCGCGATGTTCGACCGCGGACTCAACCATGCGGACCTGGCCCGCGCGCTGGACAACGCGGGGTGGGACGCGTATCTGGGCGCGGCCTCGGCGGGGCACGGGTACAAGGAACAGTTCGTGTGCCTGGCCAACGACTGGCTCCGCACCGCGACGCGCAAGCCGATCAAGGTGATGGAGACTGGTATCCACGACTGCACGGAGGAGTACCTGTCGCTACTCGCGCGGCACGGCGTGGACATGGTGCTGTTCTGGCACTGGCGCTGCCACCGCGGGAACCTCGAAGCAGGCGGGCGGACGATCTGCGACTACGCGGGCGAGCCGTACCCCGAACAACTGGCCAAAGCGAAAGCGGCGGGGGCGTTCGGGCGGAAGGCCTCAGCCCCGGACGTAAGCCGGCGCGACGCGGCGATGATCTTCAGCGTCGATTGCTTCCGCGCGCACCTGCACAAGGGCAACGGCTGGAAAGAGGGCCCGCCGGACTATCTTGATGCGATGATCCCCACGTATGCCGAGGCGATCGCGAATCTTGGGCCGATCGACGTGATCGAGCCCGGCGCCTCGCTCGATGGGTACCGGATCGTCTTCGTGCCGTCACTGCGGCTGCTCGATGAATCCGCGGCGGCGGTGATCCGGGAGTACGTCGAGGCTGGCGGGGTGCTGCTCATCTCCGGCAAGACCGCGCACGTCAACGGCACAGCGGTGTACTACGAGCGGCCCGGCGATCCGCTGGCGGCGGTGACCGGTGCGCGGCTGCGCGTGCCGGGCGACCA
>JBGTLW010000126.1:0-10325 GCA_041743835.1 Phycisphaeraceae bacterium
GGGATGGAAATGTGAACGGTGGGTGGGTAGTCTGGCTCATGGTGGCGTACTCCTCGGTGTTCGGGGACGGGCGTGGTAGATCACACCCAAAGTACGCCGCCTTTTTCAATTCGTCATCCACAACATTCAGTCATACCTCGCTGATACACCACATACCCCGCAGCACCCACACGATCGAACATCGCGTAATGCACCACCTGCACAAACCAGATCAGCCCCACCATGAACCAAGTCGCAGCCGCGTGCACAACAAGTATCGGCACCCCATTCATCGCTCCCCCCTAACGCCTAACTCCCCGCGCCTCTCCTCTTCCCTATCCTCTTCCCCCAAACGCCCAGCGCCTAACCCCAAACGCCGATCTCCCTCCCCCTCCCCCAAGCGCCCAGCGCCTAACCCCAAGCGCCTATCCCCAAACACCTCCCCCAGCCTCGCCGCGCGGTACGCGAAGATCGCCCGCACATCACGCTCCACCAGCAGCCGATTCACCAGCCCCGCGAGCAACCAGCCGCGCGGCCGATACCGCACCACATCCGTGCAAAGCGTCCCGCCATCACGCGACTCAAAGCGGTGCGTGTGGTGCCACAACGCATAAGGCCCACGCAATTGCGTATCCACAAACCCGCGCGGCGGGTCCCACTCCAAAATCTCCGTCCGCCAACGGATCGGCACCCCACGCACCCGCAACTTGTAATCAATCAACGCCCCGCTCCGCATCACGATCGGCCGAGGCGTCAACACCTCAAACCGCAGGATACCCGGCGTCAACCGCTCCAGGTTGTAAGCATCCGAAAAAAACGGAAACACCTCACCCACCGGCCGGGGCAACCACTGCGCCATCTCCAGCCGCCAAGCGCCGCCATCCCAAGCCACATGCACACCCATAAGCCACACCACTCCCAGCCCATCCCAAGACCACCCCGCAGCCCACACAATGCCCAGCATCATAGGTCAGGCCAACGCGCAATTCCCCAGCCAACCCACCGCCCCGCAGCATCCCGGACATTGCAGTAAATTGATTCCAGTATCCATTCGACCGGTTCCCATTACCGCCATGCAACCGATCATCACCCCATGAGTGGTCAGAACGGTAACAACATCCAATCACGTGGCGAGAACCTCTGGAAATCCGACGCCGCGGAAGGCAAGCTCAGCGGAGAGTTCTACACCCGCGCAGAGGTGCCCCCAGTGCTCGGCCGGGAAGTCGTAGAGCGTCAGCAACGCATCGCGGCCCTTCTCCAGGCGCGCGACCGCCTTGGGGTACTTGGCCCGGTACTCCTCGATGAACTGACCGAACGCCTCTTCGGCGGCTTCCCTTCCGGGGGCCATCCAAGCTTCAAAATCAGATAAAGAAATGCTCGTTAATCAGACACCAGCAGGCGTTTCACTTCCTCTAATCAGCACAATCTCTTATTTTACAAGCGATTGCGCAATCCGGCAAATGGAGCGTATCGGGATCGAACCGATGACCTGTTGCTTGCAAAGCAACCGCTCTCCCAACTGAGCTAACGCCCCAACGGGGGGGATTTTAGCGGGAAGCCGGGCGGCGTGCTACTCCGCTGGTCGGAATAGACGCTGTGGGGTCGGCGTTCCTATCATGTCGCACGTGTTGTCACACTCCAAACCCGAAAGGTGAAATTGATGAAGTTTGTGAAGATCGCCTCCGCTGCCGTCGCCCTTGTCGCTTTGTCGATGCTCGTTTACACGGGCCATGCCGAGCAGTCCGCTGCTGGGAACGCCAAAACGTATGACTTCAAAGACCCGAAGGGCGTCAATGGCATCGGCTTCTTCCTCAACTCGAAGTACGAGCCTTTCGTCGGCACCGGGTCGGGTGTGACGGGGACGGTGACCTACGACCCGAAAGACCCCAAGGCGATGACCGGGTCGATCTCGATCGCGGCTGACACCCTGCGCGTCACCAACCCGACCATGACCGAGCACATGCACGGCGAGCAGTGGCTCAACGTCGAGGCGAACCCGACCATCACCGTCACCTTTGGCAAGGTCACCAAGGTGGAAGACGGGGAGATCGGCGACAAGCTGCTGACGGTGGACGCCAAGCTCTCGGCTATGGGGCTTACGCTGGACAAAGAGATCGTGGTCGGCGCGATGTATCTGCCCGATGGTGCCAAGGCCCGCGGCGGAGCGGAGTCGGGCGACCTGCTGGTGTTGCGGTCCAACTTCATCGTCACGCGGAAGGACCTGGGCATCAAGCCGGAGATGGGTGGGGACAAGGTCGGCAACGAGATCGGCATCGTCGTGGGCATCGCGGGGTATGAGAAGTGAGCAAGCACACGGCTGCGTGGACGCGCGGGCTGTCGGCTGATGGTCGGCGTGGTGTGACGCCGCGGCTTTTGGCTGCGGCTTGCTTGTGCTTTTCGCTCGCGTGGGTGTTCCCCGTGCCTGCGGAACCCGTGCAAGCGGGCGCTGATGCGTTGCCTAGCGAGCAACTGATTGTTTTCACGCAGCCCGAAGCGACGGACCTTGCCAGGGCTTTTGAGACAGAACATCTGCCTGCGATCGAGAAGCTTGCAGCGGAGATGGGCCTCGCGTTCATCGTGAAGGATGTCACCGAGGGCGCGTTGCCGGAGGAGGTTGGGATTACACCGCTGGTGGTGTTTCAGAACCACCGGGGGCGGTCGGTTTATCAGGGCAGGTACACGACCCTGGATCGGCTGGGCAATTTTGTGCAGACGGCACGTTTCATGCCGCAGGGCGGGGAGAAGCGTGAGATCAGGGACGCGATCGGGATGCGTGACGGCCGGGCGACGGTAGTTCTGCCCCTGAAGGTGACGCCGCTGTCTGGTGCCGTGCCGGAGGGTCACGCCGACGCGGCTCTCGCCGATGAAATCCGTCAGGCCTTTGTGGACACGCCGATGCAGCCCAGCGGCGCGTTGGGTGATGTGGCGCTTGGTCGCAGTGATCGGCTGTTCTACGTGGACTTTTACCCCTACCGCTCCGAGGATGGCACGCTGTATCTGAGCATGGCCATCTTCTCGCAGTTCCACTGTCATGACCCGGTTTACTCCACGGGCGACCAGCCTTTTGCCTCACCTTGGGACAAGCGCAGCGAGGCGATTACGGCTGCCATCGTCGAAGCGAACCGGCAGGTGCTGCAGCAGATCAATCGCTCAACGATCGGTGACGGGTTCAACATCATCACCGAGGGCCGGGATGTGGCGACGTGGGACGCGATGGGGCTTTCGTTGCCGCCCAAGCCCGCAGGCGCTGTGGCTGTGGACCCCGGTTCGATCGAGTTGGTGCGGGAGTGGGCGGTGGACGCCGCGGCTCAGGCTCAGCGCCCCGCTGTGCAGTTCGCCTTCGGTGCCCCGCTGGATAACTATGCCGGGCGGGCCAAGGAATTGTCGGGCAGCCTGAAACTTGGCGAGGGGCTGTCGCTGCAGGATGCAGCCGGGCAGTTTGTCGTCCCGATCAAATCGGTGACGATGGGGGACTCGGACCTGGACTCGGAAATCTTCGGCTGGCTCAGTGGCAAGCAACACCCCGACTCCTCTTTCCGCTTTGAAGCGATCGAGACATCGGTGGAGAAGCTTTCCTTCGGCGAGGTCATCCCCGGCGTGCTTGTCGGCAAGTTCACGATGAAGGGGATCACGATTCCTCTGAGTGTCCCGGTATCGATCGAGGCGGTGCTCGGGAGCGATGGCAGGCCGCGAATGACGATCGATGGCCGCTGGGTCATCGACATCACCGACCCGTTCAAGGTGGCTGGGCCCGATGGCCCGGCGGATGTCGCGCGGCTGCTGATCTATCAGTGCCACATCGTCCTCGCAGCCAGCAAGTAAGGCCGCTTCACTCACACATTGAAATACTTGGCTTCGGGGTGGTGGACGATGATGGCGGAGGTGCTCTGCTCCGGATCGATCTGCCAATTCTCCGTGAGGTGGCAGCCGATGCGTTCGGGTTGCAGCAGGCGGAAGAGCTTGTCCTGATCGCTCATCTCCGGGCACGCGGGGTAGCCAAAGCTGTAACGGCTGCCGCGGTAGTGCTGGGTGAACAGCTTCTCGATCTGCGGCGCATCGTCGTTGCCGATGCCCAACTCGGCGCGGCAGCGCTTGTGCCACAGCTCCGCCAGGGCTTCCGCGGTCTCGACACCCATGCCGTGTACGTACAGATAATCCGCATAGCTGTTGCTTTCAAACAACTCCTTGGCCACGTTGCTTACCTCGCCCCCCATCGTCACGCACGTCAGCCCCAGCACATCCTTCTCGCCGGATTCGACGGACCGGAAGAAGTCGCTGATGCACAGGCGTTTGCGTGAGGGCTGGCGTGGGAATGTAAAGCGCTCGATCTCCTTGTCCTGATCCACCGGGTCGAACACGATCAGGTCATCGCCATCGGACTGCACCGGGTAGTAGCCATAGACCACCGCCGGGCGCAGGATCTTCTCATCTCGCATCTTCTTCTTCAGGTCGTTGAACATCGGCAAGACCTCATGCTCGATCTGGCGGTCATAGTCCTGCTGTGACTTGCGGCCCTTCTTGAGTTGCCACTGCCCGCGGAAGAGCGCGACCTTGTTGATAAAGGGGTAGATCGTGTTCAGGTCAAGATCGGTCACGATGCGGTGCCCCCAGAACGGCGGCACGGGGACGGCGTGGTCGGTCGAGACCGTTGAACGCGCCGCGGTCGCCACGGCCGCATCTTGAGCGCGGACCTCCGCAGCCTCAGCCTTCTTCTTCTCCGCGATGGTCGCGAGCTTCTCATCGGTGTCCGCACGCTTGGTGAGGCGTTGGTCGATCTCCGCGTCGAGCTGATCGAACTTCCCGGCCCGGATCGTGTCCATCAGCCTCAGGCCCTCGAACGCGTCGGTGCCGTGATAGACCTTGCCCTTGTAAACCTTGCGCAGGTGGCTCTCGCAGTAGTGCTTGCTCAGGGCGGCACCGCCCAGCAGCACCGGCACCGTCACGCCCTGCGACACCAGCTCCTGCAGGTTCTCCTCCATGACGTTGACGCTCTTGACCAGCAGGCCAGACAGACCGATCGCGTCCGCGCCAAGCTCGCGGTACTTCTCGACGATGACGTTGATCGGCACCTTGATGCCCAGGTTGTGGACGGTGTAGCCGTTGTTGGTCAGGATGATATCGACCAGGTTCTTGCCGATGTCGTGGACATCGCCGCGGACGGTCGCGAGGATCATCGTGCCCTTGCCACCGGCCGTGGCCTTCTCCATGTGTGGCTCGAGGTGCGCGACAGCCGCCTTCATCACCTCCGCCGACTGCAAGACAAACGGCAACTGCATCTGCCCGCTGCCAAACAGTTCGCCGACGACCTTCATCCCGTCGAGCAGGTGGTCGTTGATGATCGCCAGCGGCGGGTAGGACTTCATCGCCTCGTCGAGCACATCGGCCAGCCCCTTCTTCTCGCCATCGACGATGTGCCGACGCAGCCGCTGGTCCAGGGGCAGGTCGGCGATGTCTTCCTTCGTCGTTTGCGTGGATGCGCCATCGGGGAACATGTTGATAAAGACCTGAAGCGGGTCGGTGGTTTTGCTGCCGTCCGCGAGCTCCACCGCGTTGGCCTCATCCTTCCAGCGGTTGTAGATGAGGTCCAGGGCCGCGTCCCACTGCTCATCGGGGATGCGCGACTTGGGCAGGATCTTCGAGACGTGGACGATCGCGCTGGTCATCCCGGCCTGGGTCAGCTCGTAGAGGAACACGCTGTTGAGCACCTGCCTCGCGGCGGGCGCGAGGCCGAAGCTCACATTGGAAAGCCCGCAGGTGATCTGGCAGTCGGGCAACTGCTGCGCGATCCTCCTGGTGCCCTCGATGGTCTCGAGCGCGGAGCGGCGGTCCTTGTCCATGCCGGTGGAGATCGGCAGCACCAGCGGATCGAACATGAGGTCCGGCGCCGCGAGGCCGTGCGTCTTCGTCGCCAGGTCAAACATACGCTTGGCGATCGCGAGCTTGCGGTCCGCGGTGCGGGCCATGGCCTCTTCGGGGTCTTCGTCGATGGTGCCGAGCACCAGGGCCGCGTTGTATCGCTTGGCCAGTCGGCACATCTGCGCGAACTTTTCTTCGCCGTCTTCAAGGTTCGCCGAGTTGATGATGCACTTGCCGCCGGCGACCTTCAGCCCCGCCTCGATGGTCGCGGGCTGGGTCGAGTCCAGCATGAGCGGGGCGTTGACCTGATTGACCAGCTTACCGACAAACGTCTTCATGTCCGCAGCGTTGTCGCGCCCGGCATAGTCCACGTTCACATCGATAACGTGGCTGCCTTCTTTCACCATCTCCCGCGCGAGCGAGATCATCTCGTCCCAGTCCTCAGCCTCAAGCAGCCGCTTGAACAGCCGCGAGCCCGACGCGTTGGTCCGCTCGCCGATGTTCAGCAGCGAGTTGTCCTGACGGTACTCCACCGCGCCCATGAGTGACGAGCACGCGGGCTGGAGCGGGTCTTTGGCCGGGGTGGCGGGGGGGTGATCGAGCCCGATCTTGTCGATCAGCGCCTTGATGTGGCCGGGCGTGGTGCCACAGCACCCACCGACGATGTTGAGCCCGTACTGATCGACGAACTCCGCGACTTTCTGAGCGAAAGGCTCGGGCTGCAACGGGAAGACGGTTTGGCCTTCGATGAGCAGAGGCAGGCCCGCGTTGGGCAGCAGGCTGATCTTGCCGCGCCAGTCCTTGGCGAGGTAGTTGACATGTTCCGCCATCTCGACGGGCCCGGTTGCGCAGTTCATGCCCAGCGACAGGATCGGGTAACCGGTCAATGCCGCGACGACGCCGGCGATGTCGGTGCCGACGAGCGTGGTGCCGAACTGCTCGATGGTGACCTGGACCATGATGGGGATGTCGCCGTCGCCGGACAGCCCGGCAGGATTGCCATCCGCGTCGTAGCCCGTGTCCGGCCGCAGCCCGCGCTCTTCGAGCACGTCGAGCACCGCCGCGAGGGTGCATTTGATCTGCAGGATGTCCTGCGCGGTTTCGAGGAGCAGCACATCGGCCCCGCCGTCGAGCAGGCCACGGACCTGAGCCTTGTACGACTCGAGCATGGTGTCCCAGGTGATCTGGCCGAGCGTGATGAGCTTGGTGCCCGGTCCCATCGAGCCGACGACGAACCTTGGCCGGCCGTCTTTAGCTTCGTACTTGTCGCAGGCCTCGCGCGCGGTGCGGGCCGCGAGCACGTTGAGCTCGTGGACGCGGTCAACCAGGTCCTGGTCCTCCATCGTGTGCAGGCTGGCGTTGAAGGAGTCGGTCTCCACCGCGTCGCACCCCGCCTCCAGGAACTGCTCGTGGATCGTGCGGATGACCTCCGGCCGGGTGAGCAGCAGCACCTCGGTGCAGTTCTCCCTGCCAAGGTAGTCACGCTCCAGGTCCAGATCGGTCAGGTTGTGGATCGAGGTGCCCATCGCGCCATCCATAAACAGGACACGCTTGGCAAGCTCGCGGGTAAATCGGCTCATGACAATCTCGGGTGGTTGCTTGGTGGGTACGGGGTGGCGTCCAGGGGGGCGAATATCCATCCGTTAATCCGGATTTACGGATTATATGTCCCTGGGGTGTTTACATCAAGTATCGGCCAATACCGTGGGCCAGATATGAGAATGCGGGGGTGTGGGGTCACGGATGTTGTGAAGCGCGATTTTGGGGAACACGGGGGCGGACGCCCCGCGCTAAACGGGGATGGTGGTTTTACACACGAGGTTTAGCGTCGGGCGTCCGCCCTCACGTTTTTACCCAAATTAACACAACGCGGTTGATCTTCACCGCCAACCTGCCGATGATGCCCGCTCACCCCCGTCAAGCCTCGGGGGTCCGATGGTCCACACACCGCACACATGACCTGGTGGCAAGCCCTTATCCTCGGCATCGTCGAAGGCCTGACCGAGTACCTCCCGGTGAGCTCGACGGGCCACTTGATCCTGACCGCGTGGCTGCTGGGGCTTACGGAAGACCCGTCCCTCAAGGCCGCGGTCGATAGTTACAACATCGTGATCCAAGCCGGGGCCATTGCCGCGGTCGCTGGGCTTTACTGGTCGCGGATCAAGCAGATGGCGTGGGGTGTGGTGGGGCGGGATGAGATGGGGCGAAAGCTGCTGATCAATCTCGTGATCGCGTTCCTCCCCGCGGCCGCGCTTGGGCCCTTCTTGAATGAGATCATCAAGGCTCACCTCTTCTCGCCCTGGCCGGTGATCGGTGCGTTGTTTGTCGGCGCGTGGCTGATGCTCGCGGTCGCGTGGAACCAGGACCTCATCAAGCGACACGAAAGGCGGGGGCTGGACGACATTAACTGGCAGGTCGCGCTGCTCATCGGCTTTGGCCAGTGCATCGCGATGTGGCCGGGAACGTCACGCTCCATGATGACGATTGTCGCGGCACTCCTGCTGGGCATGAGGGCACGCGCGGCCGCGGAGTTCAGCTTCCTCCTGGGCCTGATCACCCTGTCCGCCGCCACGTGCTACGACGGCTACCACGGCGGGGATGCCATCCTCACCGAGATCGGCATCGTCCCGCTCATCGTCGGTTTCGTCGCAGCCACCATCTCCGCGGCACTCGCGGTTAAGTGGTTCGTTGGATTCCTCACCCGCCGCGGACTCGCGCCCTTCGGCTGGTACCGCCTTGGCCTGGCCTTGATCCTCGCCTTCCTGATCTACACCCAACTGATGCCAGGCTTCGGCAACGAACCCGCGCCCGCACTGCCACAGGAACCGCCCGCACCAGTAATGCCAGCACCTATCAGCGACGCGCCCGAGATTGTCACGGAATAACCCGCGGAAAGCCGTGTGCAAGCAGCATCATCGCCCCGCGTGCCGCACGTGCTTCGGGCGGATGACGTTGCGGGCCAGGCCGAGCTTCTCCAGCAGGCGGATCTCGTAGTAGCTCAGGTCGAGCTCCCACCAGCGGTGCTGCACGCTCGCGGAGACCGGGTCGTGGTGGTGGTTGTTGTGCCAACCCTCGCCGACGGACAGCAACGCGACCAGCCAGTTGTTCCGGCTGTGGTCGTCGGTCGTGTGGTTCTGATAGCCGAACAGGTGCGTCAGCGAGTTCACGCTCCACGTGATGTGCCAGACCAGCACGGTTCGGAGCAGCACGCCCCACACAAGCAGGCTCAGCCCCATACGCAGCGCCTCGGCCGCCGTGCCGGTGGAAAACCAACCGATGGCTGCGCCGATAGCGAAAAACAGGATCGCGTGCGCGAGGTAGATGCCAAACGCGATCACCCGCTGCTTTTCAAGGCGCATGTAAAACGGGTCCCGCATGACATCGCTGGCGAAATGGCGGTACGTGCTGATGTTGCTGATCGACCCGTTGTGGACCATCAGCCAGCCGACGTGGGACCAGATGAAGTTGACCAGTGGGGTGTGCGGGTCTTCCTGCTCGTCGGAGTGCTTGTGGTGGTATCGGTGCGTGGCGACCCATCGGCCGGGCGTGTCCTGCAGGCAACACAGGGCCATGGTCACGATCACGTACTCGAACCACTTGGGTGTGGCGAAGCTGCGGTGCGAGAGCAGCCGGTGATAGCCGATGGTGATGGCCTGGCCAAAGACGTGGACCCCGATGACGCAGACGATCAGCCCCGTCCAACTGAACAGCCAGGGCACCAGGGCCGCGAACGAGAGAAGGTGCACCAGCCCGATCAGGATCAGGGATGCCATCATGATCCGATCCCACTCGACCCGGTCCGGGGCGGGCAGGCGGAGGGGCTTGCTTAGGGCAATGTCTGGGCTGTTAGAAATGGGTTCGTGATCTCCTGCAACCATCGTTGCGTGCCGGGGGGCGCGGGGGGTGGCACTTGTCGTGTGCGTGGGGCTGGGATAGGTGGCTGTGGGTTGCATGTGTGGCTTATCCAGTGTGACGAACGAGCCTGTGAACAGCCCTGCCTTCACCCCTTCCCGCCGAGGCAAAGCCACAGCTCGACACACCCACCAGCGTGAACGTGGACAATTATAGCTCCCCAGCCGCCCCCAGTTTGTTGCGGTTCCCAAAAGCCACCGACCGGACTTGAACCGGTAACCTGCGGTTTACAAAGCCAGCCCGACTCCACGCCCCACGACGCGCAACCCCCGACTGGTAGAGCACGTAGCACCGGGCCGGACGCCGACGTTGTTTCAGGTTGTCCGCTGTGCGGACCGACCACCCCGACCCTTGACGACCTGCGGCGACTTGTGGAAGCTGCCGCCTGGATCGGCGAGGCCGAGCGCCGCGTGATCGTAGGGCAACTGCGCGTGGCTCACAACTTGGCGCTCAAGGCCGCGAAGAACGCGCGGCGTGAGGCGAGGAAACAAACACAGTAGTTCACCCCGGCTGGCGCTGGCTGGGGTGTTCCCGGCGGCGTCTGCCTCATGCAGAGAGGTTTTGCACCATGAGCTCAC
>JBGTLW010000127.1:0-10161 GCA_041743835.1 Phycisphaeraceae bacterium
GATGTCGCGCTCGAGCGTTTGCTGGGCTTTCATCGCGACGCCGGTCGCGGCCCCGTCGCTTGGCGCGGCGCGGATGGCGTCTGCCGCGGGGCCCAGGGCCGCGAGCACCTGCTCCGCGGAGAGCGACTGGGGCAGCAGCGATTCGAGGATCACCAATTCCTGCTTGAACTTGGGGACCTCAGGCGCGTCGGGCGCGGCCGCGAGCGTCTCGTGCATCGACTTGACCATCGCTTTGATGATCTTCTGTTCCTCTTCTTCGGTCAGGTCCGCACCCTTGCGCGTCGCGCCCATCTGGAGGTCGCCGAGCACAACCTTGAGGATGTCTCGCTCGAGGGTTTGCTGGGCTCTCATCGCGGCGAGGATGCGCTGCTTGATCTGTGGGGTGAGCATGGTGTGTCTTTGGTCGTGGGGTGTGGTCAATGTGGTCGTTGGTCACGCATCGTACCAGCATCACAGGCCGCGCCAGGGTTGCGTTCACTTTGCGTGCTTTTCAAGCCACGCCCGAAGCGGCGCAGCCTCGGCCTCGGCCCGCGCAGCCCAGTCCGAGTCCCCCGCGTCGGCGGCAAGTGCCTCGTAAGCCGCGACCACCTCGCCTAGCTTCTGCACATCCCGCCCCGCCCGCCACTCCGCCTCCCGGTTCTCCAGAAAACGCACGTGCAACTCGTGGTCCCGCCGAACATCGTCGTGGGTCATCAGCTCATCAATGGCCAGGGATATCGGCCACACCACGACTTCTCTGAACGCCTCGATCGTCGCCTGATGGTCTGATGCCGATTGCATGAGGAAGCGGTGCCGCTGTACCGGGTCGTCGATCTGCTTCGCCAGCGCCAGCAGGTCATCCACCCACGCCTTGGCCAGCGCCTGCGCCTCGGGGGTGTCGGCCAGGGCCCGGACACGCATCCACTCAGCAGCAGCCGTCACCCGTGCCTGTGGGTCCTCGATTTTTGCATCGGCGCGCATCTGCGTGAGCATCTGATCACGATAGCTTGCGCGCTCCTCGTCGCTGAGCGCGGGGTGTGTCAGCCTCGACTGCCGCAGCATCCAGGTCAGCGCAGCGAGCTGGTCCTCGAGCGGGGCCCAGTCGTGCTCGAGCTTGGGGTAGATGCGCACGAACACATGCTGGCCTCGCTCCCGCGCAGCGTCTGCGTGCTCCAGTGTTTTTGTGATGTCCACGATCGGGTCCAGCGCTCCGAAGAGCACCGCCACGCAGAAGTGTTCGGTGCCCGCATTCCGCGGCGGCGAGCCCGCGCCTTGGAGGACGATGCCGGCGAAGTCCTTGGGCCGGCGCCGGGCGAAGCGCTCGCCATCCGCGCTCCCGCCGGACATCCCGATGGTAAACCGCAGCGACGGGTGGACACGCACACCGATGGCGTCGAGGTCTTTGAAGACGCCGTCCTGATAGCGAGGCTTGTGGTGTTGGGCCATGCCGTTGGCGACCTTGTTGATGCCGACGACGATGACGCCGTGGGCCTCGGCCCAGCCCTGGTATCGCTTGACGTTGGGCCTCCCGCCGGGGTTCTGCAGCACAAGCAGCGGGAACAGCGCATCCTGTTCGGTCTCGTAGCGCGCGGGCACGAAGAGTCGGTAGGTCACTTCCTTGTCGTGGAACGCGGTCACGGCCTCGTGGTAACCCACGCCCCGCGGCTGGGGGGTCGGCTCGTCGGGGATGTCCAGCCCCGCTTGGGTTTGCTCCGGCTGCGGCGTGTCCAACAGGTCCATCACGTCCTGAGCCGGTGTTGCACCGCAAAGCGTCAGCAGCAGGGCGGTCCAACTGCAAAGCCACGCCGCGCGGCACAGGCCCGCCATGGAGCCGCGTTCGGCGGCGGTAGGGGTGGGGTGTCGCGTGGTGAATGGATGCATGAGAATCCGCTCCGTGGACCCAGTGCATTGCGGTGACGGGCAGGGAGGATACACCGGGCGGTTACTCGGCTTCTCGCCCCGGCGGTTTGCGCTGGCGTTTGACCTGGCCGCGCTGGGTTTTGGCGTCCAGCCGGCGGCGGATGGAGGACCGGCTGGGGCGTGTGGCCCGGCGTTTGCGCGGCCGATTCAGTGCCTCGACCACCAGCCCGCGCAGCCGGCCGATGCACGCCCGGCGGTTGGCAAGCTGGCTCCGCGAGTTGTCCGCCGAGACGATCAGTTCCGTCTCCGTCGCCAGCGACCCCGCCAGGGCGATGAGGCGTTCCATGGCCCACGGCGGGAGCACCGCGCCAAGGTCGTCCAAACCCACACGCAGGATGGCCTTGCTGGCGACCTTGTTCACGTTCTGGCCGCCCGGCCCGCTGCTGCGCGCGAACGACCACCGCATCGCCGCGGGCGGCAGCGCGATGCCCGGCGCGATCTCGATGTCGTTGGGGGAGGGCGTGGTCACGGCCATACTCTAGTGGGCGGACCGGCCTTGAGTCGATACAACACTGGCATGGACAGCAGAGAACAACGGGTCAGCGTGGTCACCCCGCTAGAGCAGGCGTGGGCGCGGATGGTGCGCCTGCTGTTCTCGCCCTGGGAGTTGGGCAAGTGGCTGGCGCTGGGCTTCATCATGTTCCTGGTTTACCTGAACTCCACGGTCGCCAAGGCCACGGAGCTGGCCTCGCACTTGCTGCCGATGGATGGCCTGTTCCCCATGCCCACTTTCCGCGAGCCGTTTGCCGACTTCCTGCTCCGAACCCGCGAACACTACACCGCCTTGGCGATCGCGGCGGTGTGTGTGGGTTTGGTGGTGTACGCGGTGATGACGTTCTTCGGCAGCCGAGCCCGCTTCATGTTGCTCGACGCGATGGTCCACAACCGGGCCGACATCGCGGAGCCCTGGCGTGCTTACGCGGGCCCAGCGAATCGGCTCTGGATTTTCCTGGTGGTCATCACGACGGGGTTCTGGCTCGTGAACTGCATCGCGGTCGCGGTGGGGGTGATGGTGGTCTGGCCGGACATCCAGGCGGGCTTCATGGGCGACCGCACGTACTGGACGCTGATCGTGGCGACGTGCACGCTGCCGATGCTCTGGCTGTTGTACTTCAAGGGGCTTGTCATCACGTGGGATTTCATTGTCCCGATGATGATGGCTCAAAAGCTCGGGCCTTGGCGGGCGTGGTGGGTCTGGCTGCGTGATTTTCTGCGCTACCACATGTGGGCGATCGTGCTGTTCTATCTGCTGCGGATGGTCATCAGTTCGGTGGTGGGGACGCTGGCGTTTTTCGCGTGTTGTCTGACGTGCAGTGTCGCGGCCTGGCCCTATGTCGAGTCGGTGGCGCTGTTGCCGATCCTGGTGTTTGACCGGTTGTACGCGGCCTATTTCGTCGGGCAGTTCGGGCCCGGCTGGGTGCTGTTCCAACCCGAGCCCGATGAGCCGCCGCTGTGCCCCGGCTGCCGATACGACCTGCGCGGCAACCCCGCGGCCTTGTCCTGCCCGGAGTGCGGCTACGACCTTACGGAGCGCCCCACATTTGCGACGGGCGGCGGGGTGGGGGCCGAGGGATAGCGATCCCTCGGCTTTGGGGGGTCTGGGGGTTACTTTCACGGTTCGCTTTGCCTACTGTTGTAAAATGTGGTCACTTACTTGGAGCCTTGCGTTGCGTGTTGCCTGTTTGCTGCTCGCGTGGGTGGTTTTAGCGGCGGCGCCTTCGGGTGTGGTGTTGGCGCAACCGACCACCACGCCCGAGCAAGCCCGGCTGGTTTTCGACCCCAACGTCGGCCTCAACCCGATCCGGCTACGCACGGTGCGCGACACCGATCTCCATCTCCCCGTCAACATCAACAACTGGTGGGGCTACGCGGCACAGGACGGCAACCTGATTGTCTTCCCGTACCTGGAGTGGGCGGACTATGAGTACGACGGCCTGCTGCGCGCGATGTCCGATGGGAAGACCGGCTACCTCAACAAGGCGGGCCGATGGCACATCCAACCCACGTTCCACTATGCCGACCGCTTCTCCGAAGCCATCGCGATCGTCGGCGATGACAAGGGGCGGCTCACCTTCATCAACAAAGCCGGCCGGCCGATCACCGACCGGTTCTTCGATGGCGCGCTGCGATTCCAGGAAGGCGTCGCGGCGGTGAGCTCCGAGGGCCTCTGCGGTTTCATCGACAAGGCGGGCAGGATCACCATCCCGCTGCGATACACCAAGGTGCGGTCGTTTCACGACGGGCTGGCCGCGGTCCACCTGAAAGACCCGGGCACGGATCGCACGGCCGTCGGCTACATCAACCGCACGGGCAAGTGGGCCTTCACGGACACCACCGGCCGGGTGCTGGACTTCGGCGACTTCAGCGACGGCCTGGCCGCGGCACATGTGCAACTCGACGAGAACAAGACCGCTTGGGGATTCATCGACAAGACCTTCAGGCTCCGCATCCAGCCGACCTTCGACGAGGTGCGTGATTTTGTCGGCGGGCTTGCTGCGGTGCGCGTGGGCGAGAAGTGGGGCTACATCAACAAGACGGGCAGTTGGCAGATCGAGCCGACCTACGACGAGGCCCACGACTTTGTGGACACGCTGAGCATGTTGCGGATCGGCACGCTCTGGGGCTTTACGGACAAGACGGGCAACCGCGGTGTGGACGCGCAGTTTGAGTTTGCCGAGCCGTTCTACCTGCGTTTTGCCCGTGTGCAGACGAAGCCGAACTTCGGGTACATCGACATCTCGGGTCGGCCGATCTGGGACCCGCGTGCGGCGTTTGATGAGGGGATCGTGGACACGACGCCCAAGTCTCGGGCCGAGGTGGAGGTGTCGGACCACCTGCGGGGCGACCAGGTGCTGCCGCCGCCCCCCGCGCGCGAAAGCCGCGGCACGGGCTATCCGCCGGAGCATCTGTACGTGGAAGTGCTCCCCGCGCCCAAGCCCGCGCCTTGACTGAGCCAATAGCCCGCGGCCAACCCCCGCGCGGCACAACACCACGATCCGACAGACGTACCAGCGCCTGGTGGCCAACGGCAAAGCGAAGATGGTCGCCCTGGTGGCGTGCACGCGCAAGCTGTTGGCCATCCTCAACGCCATGCTGCCAGATCAACAATCATGGTGGACCGACATGCCAAACAATTGACATGCAAGACAGCCGCTCACGGCCGCGGCTCGGTGGGCAGCGCCAACCGTCCACGACTCTTTAACGAGCCGCGACCGCTCGGGGAGCGGGTGTCTTTGATGCGTGCCGAGGTGTGCTTGGACATTGCCGACGCGTCCCCGCAGCGGTGCGCCTCAGGGTCGAGTCGGATCGGTAGAACGCCGCTTCGCGGCCGCTAAACAAGCATCAACAGACTTTGTCGTAGGGTGACGCGGTTTACACGGTTTGGGCGGTTAAGGCTTTGCAAGATCGAGCCGAAGAAACACCCTAGAGGCGGGCGTCATGCGCCCATGTTGAGCGTCATCATGCTGAGGGTCGATCTCAAACGCGCCAGGCCGGGCATGGTTTTGGCCTTGCCGATCATCAACCCGCAGGCCCCCTCGCGGGCGCTGCTCAAGGCGGGGTACGCGCTCGAAGACGCGATGATCGGCAAGCTCAACCAGATGGGCATCCGCAGCGCCTGGGTCAAGTGCCCGGCCCTGGACTTCATGAAGAAGTTCATGGACCGCGACGGGGCCGAGGCCCGCTCCAGCGTCGTCGCCAAGATCGCCGACACCTTCGAACTCTTGCAGGAACAGGCCAGCGCGAACCTCCCCTACGACACCTACGTCAGCTCCATCGAAACACTCGTCGGCTCGCTGATCTCCAACCCCTCCTCCGCGATCTTCCTCGGCGACCTCATCGACGGGCCCGCGGACCTCATGCGCCACAGCTCGACCGTCACCTACCTCTCGCTGTTGCTTGGCCTTAAGCTCGAAGCGTACATGATCCGCGAGCGACGCCACGTCAACCCCGCCCGCGCCAAGGAAGTCGTCGCGCTGGGCATGGGCGCGATGCTCCACGATGTCGGGCTGCTCATGCTTGATGAAGACCTGCGCGAAGAGTTCGCCAAGACCGGCGACGACACCGACCCGCGCTTCAAGTCCCACTGCGCGCTGGGCTATCAAACCGTCCGGGGCAACATCGACCCCTCGGCCGCGACCGTCGTGCTCCACCACCACCAGCGATACGACGGCAAGGGGTTCACCAGCGACGGCTTCCCGCTGCTGGACAACCGACGCATCCACGTGTTCTCGCGCATCGTCGCGGTGGCGGATGCGTTTGACCGGCTGCGCGAGCCGTGCAGCCTGCCCCCGCAGCCCACCGCGTTTGTGCTGCACCACATGGTCAGCCAGAAGCTGAGCGTGCAGTTCGACCCGGTGGTCTTGATGACGCTGCTGGATGTGGTTCCGCCGTTTGCGCCCGGCTCGATCGTCACGCTCTCCGACGGACGCTTCGCGGTGGTCATCGAACACCACCCCGAGACGCCGTGCCTCCCCTCGGTGCAGCTCATCGACGACCCCGACACCTTCGACCCCAACACGCTCGAAGCGGGGAACCTGGTGAACCTCGCCAACGAGTCGGGCCTGTTCGTGGCCGAGTGCGACGGGTACGACGTGCGGGAGTACCAGTTCACCCGGCCCGACCCGATCTCCCTCGCCGCGTGACCCGCGCCCCCACAAACAGAGCCGCCGCCGTGTCTTAAACGAGCCGCGACCGTCAGGGAGCGGGCGCCTTTCTCGTGCGTTCGAAGCGCGCCTTCACCGAGCCGCCTCGGGGACGAGGCGGCTCGGTTGGCGGGGAAGACCGCTTACTTACGTGCGCGGCTCTGTTGGGTGCTTATTCCTCGACGAACTCGTACTGCTTGGCACGCAGTTGCTCGCGGACCGCACCCAGCATCGCTTCGCCGAGGTCGGCCTCACCCGCTTCAGCCGCGAGCTTCTTGCGCTCGGCTTCGATGTGCAGGTTGCGCTCGGCACTCAGCGCCCTGATCTTCGCCTGCACCGCGGCACGCTCCTCGGCCTGCTTCTGCACGTACTCGGCCCGCTCCTTCGCATCCATGCCACGCATCGCCTCGGGCAGCTCCTCGTCCTTAAGCTCCGCGAGATCGACCTTCTCAGCCTCCACCGCATCGACAAGGTCCCAGTGGTCGTTGCGGTAGTTGGCGCTGGCCTTGCTCGCCACGCGATCCAGCTGCGCTGCGCCCGACACGCCCGCCACCGCCGCGTCCTGCGCGCTCTGGCGCTCGGCGGCGACTGCCCCGTCTTTGCCGTAGGTCACATACGTCGCGTTGAGTTGGGCGTTGAGCTGCGAGAGCTCTTCATCCTGCGGGGCCTTGATGTGGACCACGGCCCGCTGCTGGTCGATCGTCATGAACGAACCATCCGCGATGGTCGCGCCGTCCTGCCACATGCCCGATACCCCCGCCGACTCGTTGCCGCAGTGGATCGTGTTGACGATCACGCCCGCAGCGATCGCTTCCTTGCACGCCTCGCGGTAGTCCACCGGCCCCTGCGTGAAGGGCTCGTTGCCCGCGATGAAGATCGCCTTGTAATCGCGGTTGGACTTGGTCCAGAGCAGTTCTTTCATGGCGACGTGGATGGCCTGGCCGCAGTACTCCTGCCCGCCGTTGGTCCGCAGCGCGAAGAGTTCCTCGCTGACTTTGTCGAGGTCGGTGGTGAAGGGCACGACGACGCGCATGAAGCCCTCCTCCCCCGGCAGGCCGCTGTTGCCGTACTCCATCAGCGCGACTTCGAGGTTGGGCATCCGGCCGTCGTAGCGTGTGCTGGCGAACTGGTTGACGACGGACCACAGATGCGCGCGGGCCTGATTGATCAGCCCGTTCATGCTGCTGGAGGTGTCCAGCAGCAGCGCGATCTGGATGGTCGCGGCCGGGGCCTTGGCCTGGGCGTCGGTCTTGTCCGCCGCTTCCGCAGCCGGGGCGGGTACTGGTTCAGCCGCTTGTCGCGGGGCAACCTCGGCAGCAAACACCGAGAAGGCAAAAAGGGCCGCGGCTAGCGTCGTCGTCAATCGCAGGTGGTCACGTGTCATGGCAGGCTCCGGGGTTAAAGGGTTTCAATCGCTGTGAACTTAAGCCGTATCAGAGCCGCTCGTCCCCGAGGCGGGGCCGTCTCACGCGGCAAAAACGCGAGCTTTGCTCGCCCCGTCGCGGGGACGCGACGGCTCGGTTGCTGGCATGCCTACAGGACATGCCCAACCAGACAGACGCGCGAGACCGCATCCGGTTCCCGGCTTTTATTGCCGCCAAGACGCGGAGGGCGCCAAGAAATCCATTCTTGCGCAACATTCTCATGTCTTGACGTGGCGTCCTCGGCGCTTTGGCGGTTATTCACAGCTCTTCTTTCATGCTGCTCGACCCCGGAGCCTCCCGGCCCGCGAGCGCGTACCATGCGGGGCATGGCGGAAAAGCCCTGGACCACGCAACGGCTGCTCACCTGGACCACCCAGCACTTCGAGCGCAAGGGGATCGACAGCCCGCGCGTGGCCGCGGAGATGCTGCTCGCCCACGTCCTAAGCTGTAAACGGCTGGAGCTTTACATGGACACAGGCCGACCCGCCAGCGAGCTGGAGCGGGCCGCGTTCCGTGACCTGGTCGAGCGCGCCATCGCGCACGAGCCGGTGGATTATCTGGTCGGCCACGCGTCGTTCTTCGCCATGCTTTTCACGGTGAGCCCCGCTGTCCTGATCCCCCGGCCTAGCACCGAGACGCTGGTCGAGCACATCATCCAGCACGCCAAGCGAACGCCCGGCTTCGGCAAGCCCACCATCATCGACATCGGCACCGGCAGCGGCGCGATCGCCATCGCGCTGGCGAAGAACCTGCCCGCCGCGCACGTCGTCGCCACAGACATCAGCGCGCCCGCGTTGGAGGTCGCCCGCGCCAACGCCAAGCGGCATGGCGTGTCGGACCGTGTGGAGTTTTTCCTCGGCGACCTCTATGCCGCGTTTGACAGTCGGCCGGGGCTGCACGCGCATTACCTGGTGAGCAACCCGCCCTACATCCCCGACCGCGAGTGGGACCACGTCGCGCCCAACGTGAAGGACCACGAACCCACCGGCGCTCTGCGGGGCGGGGTGGATGGTCTGGATGTCATCCGCCCGCTGATCGCTGGCGCGATGCCGCGGATGGAACGGCCGGGGCAACTGGTGGTGGAGATCGCGTCGGTGCAGAAGGCCGAGGTTGTGGCGTTGGCGACGGCCGCGGGCTTCAGCAATGCGCACGTGCTGGCCGACCACGAGGCCCTGCCCCGCGTCCTGGTGGCCGACGCGCGGTAGAACGGACATGCCTTCACGAGCCGCGACCGTGAGGGAGCGGGTGCCCTTGTTGCCTTCAAAGAGCCGCGCACGTCAGTAAGCGGTTGCCTTTCTCGGGTGTGGCGATGTTCGCCTTCACGGAGCCGCCGCGTCCCCGCGGCGGACCGCCTCGGGGACGAGGCGGCTCTGATGGGGGGGCACAATTGGGGGGAACCGCTTACTTACGTGTGCGGCTCTTTGGATAGCGCTTTCGTTTACGCGTCAGTCCTCGTTGCGGACCGGGGCGATGTCTTCGAGCTTGACGCGGGCCCAGGCGTTGAACTCGATGCCCGAGAGTTTTTTGGGGTCCACGAGGTAGAGGTTGACGTACTGGTAGAGCAGGGCCATGGGCTGCTCGTCGAGCAGCAGGGCCTCTGCCTCGCGCAGCACCGCGAGCCGTTCCGGGCCACGGGGCATCTTGTCCGCGCGTTTCACCAGCGCGTCAAACTCGGGGTTGTTCCATCTGCAGTCGTTGTTGCCATCGTCGCTGACCATCTTCTGGAGCCAGGTCGTCGGGTCGGGGTAGTCGCCGAACCACGAGGCGCGGGCGATGGTGTAGTCCTGCTGCTTGAGCCGGTCCCTGAACAGCGTGACGGGCACGCCTTCGAGCAGGACATCGAGGCCCAGGTGCTGCTTCCACTGCCGGCGGATCGCCTGTGCGACCTGTTCGTGCTGCGCGCCGGTGTTGTAGAGGATGCTCAGCGCGGGCAGGCCCTTGCCCTCGGGGTAGCCGGCCTCGGCGAGCAGGGCGCGCGCGGCGTCGGGGTCAAACGTGATGCCGTGCTCCACCGGCGGCTCATAGCCGACCAGAGCCCCCTCGGGGATGTAGCTCCGCGCGATCGGCTGGCCGATGCCGGTGACGTGGTTGACGATGTCCGCGCGGTCCACCGCCATCGACAAGGCCCGGCGGACGCGGCGGTCGTGCAGCGGGTTGGCAGAGCCGTTGTTAAGCGTGGGGCTGCAGTTGAAGTT
>JBGTLW010000128.1:0-28790 GCA_041743835.1 Phycisphaeraceae bacterium
CCCGCTTCCTGCTCCCCGACCGGAACGCCAAAGGCACAAACCCCATCGCCTCCCAGAACCGGTTCGCCGCCAGATCCTGCGCACACCAGCAACAACACAACCGCACCCCGTAAGGCCAGGCATCAAACATCGCCTGAAGCAGCGTTGCGCCAATAAGCCCTCTTTGGCTTCCGGGGGTGATGTTCATCTGATAGATGATCCCCGTGTCCTCCCGCTTGAAATACTTGTCCACGCCGATGCAATACCCGACGGGAGTTGAACCGCCAAGGCGCTGAGGGCGCAGAGCCGAGCCATGGTCGGGGTCAAGAGCAGTCGCCGCATTCAAGACCGCTCCGGAGTTTTCAAGGCTTGTCCCATCACAATCCATTCCTTCCTCCGCCCCTCCGCGCCTCTGCGGTTCAACTCCCTCCGCGACCAGCACATGCCCTTTCGCGATATGCCCCTCCAGTTGCCCGGTCGGCATCCACCCCACCGCCTTGCTGTGCTTCTTCTGCAGCGCATCAATAAACCCCAGGTCGTCTGGCCGGGCCGCCCGCACCCGCACACCCAAGCTTCCGGGGGTCGGCAGCGCTATAAGCCCCGATTGCTCATCCCGTCGGATCACCTCATTCATCTCACACCTCGATTTCTGGTTAATAGAATTCATTGTCACCGCAGAGGCGCAGAGGTCGCAGAGGAGGTTCTTTGGGGGGGAACTTCTGACTTTATTGAATGTCGCTTGCTGATTGCCACAAAAGCCCTCTCAATCCAGCAATGGAACCAATAAAGCAAAAATCCCCAGCATTCCTCCGCGCCCTCCGCGCCTCCGCGGTAAAACCCGTCTTAGAACTTCTCAATCACAATCCAAAAACCACAAAGACACAAAGATCGCCAAGATGGAAACTGCACATCCAACGCATCATCTCCAAACCTTCGAGCCTTCGTGCCTTCGTGGTTAACAAGCCTTAGAAACCCACAAAGGACACGGAGTTCACCGAGCAAGCCCGGAGGCCTTCACCCGCGCGCCCACCGCGCCTTTGTGGTTCATGGTGTCCAACCTCACGCCGCCAGTTGCAGCGAGCTGTTCCCGCCCGACAACCCGCCGAAGTTGATCTGCGTGGAGCGCGGCGTGCAAGCCGGGCCCGTCTGCAGCGTCGGGTTCACCCACGCAGCGGTGATCCAAACCTTCGTGCCGGGCTCAAGCGAGCCGGGGAACACAACCTTCGAGATCGTCCGGCTGGTCGTGCCCTCCATGTGCCAGGCCGTGATATCCGTCGGCGCTGTCTCACCCACATAGGTGTACACAAACGCCCCCGTCACGCCCAGCGGCTTGGACCGCCCGCTCACCTCGGTGTTGTGCAGACGGATGTTCACCGTCCACCCCTGCACCGACTCGATATCCAATGCCGGCGAAGTGCTCGGCGGGGGAACAGGCGTCCGCCCGTCACTCCGCACAGTCAAGCCGAAAGCCTGCCGCTGCGAGTTGGTGATCCCGGCGTGATTGGTCACCGCCATCGCCAGTTGGCGAGACAACGCAACCAGCGTCTTCTTGGCCTCGTTCTTGGCCAGGATCGTCGCCTCGCCCCGTGTGGCCGGGTCGATCGCCGCGGCGTAGGCGAAGGTATACACCTCGAACACCGAGGAATATGCCGACACCTCCCCGGCAGTCAACCCGATCGTCGTCGGGTCGGCTACCGCCGAGGTCTTCTGTTGGAAGTTGGAAGCCCAATCGTTGAGCCCCCCATCCGTTGCAGGCAGATATGACATCACATGCCATCCTTTCCGTGTGCGCATAGCACACCCATGGGATACCGGCGCTCGGATACACACCGAGCTACAACCGGTCAAACCATCGCCGACCACGACCGCCACGCCACAAGCGGGGCCGCCGCCGACCCGTGCGCCACACGATCCACAAGATCGCAAAGCCACAGGCCCGGCCGACTCACAAACCATTGAATTGTTCAAGACCCCGAGAAGTCACGAAACCACGGAAAGCCGCGCCCGGCTCGATACACATTTTCCGCGATCCTGAAACTTCCCCACAGAACTTCTTGACCCGGTCCGCCCGATGCGTCCCGCCGTCCTAACCCACATCGGCCGCGCATCCCCCCCACTTCACCACCCACAAAAGATTTTTCTAAATATTCTCTTGCCCCCCTCTTCTCCTACCCCCAAGCGCCAAACACCAAGCGCCCAGCGCCTAGCGCCTAGTCCCCCCACCACAACCCCAGCAAAGAAATACGCAATTCCACCCAGAAATCAGGCTATTCCACGAAGAAACAGCGTAATTCCACGGATAAACTACGTAGTTCCTTGGAGAAATAGCGCAATTCTTCGGAGTAACTACGCAATTCCTCGGAGGAACTACGTAATTCTTTGGAGTATTTGCGCAATTCCCCGGAGGAACTACGTAATTCCTTGGATGAACTACCTAATTCCTTGGAATAATTGCGCAATTCCCCGGAGAAACTACGAAATTCTCTGGAGAAACTACATAATTCCCTGGCATAACTGCGCTATTCCCCGGAGGAACTACGATGTTCGAAAGATGAATACCGCAATTCCCCGGCGCAACTAGACAGCTTCTTGAAGGAACAGGACACTTACGAGCCTGACGCATCGACTCAAGTCCCTCCCAAGCGGACCCGCGCCGCGCTGGCGGAGACATCCAGCGAGTCTACAGAAGGTCCTGTCTGGCGATCACACTCAGCGGGTCGAGTTGCCGAGGCAATAGGCGCAGTTGTCGTAACCATCCCGATGGGCCGCGTCGAGTGAGTTGTAAGGCTTTTCGTTGCCCGCCCGGATGATCTCATCGATCTGACACTGGTTCGCGCCAGTCTTTTCGTTGTCCAGGTCGTGGACTTCCCGCTTGCTGGGGCTGGTGTTGGCAAGATACCGCTCGCCGTTCATATGGCCGGTGTAACGTCGCGTCATGATACAGGCTCCGGATAGGGGAATGGAATCGGCCCGGAAACGGATGGGCTATGGAGAGCATACCCGATGCAGTGAGCGATTCAAAGCACTAAATCCTCGCCGCCGCGCACCAAATCATCGCAATTCGTTCCGGGGGGTCGCAAAACGTCCACCCAGGCCAGCCGCCGCCATGTCTTAAACCTTTACAAAATCCAGTGTTCGCTTAACCCAACCCGATAGCTCACTACGGTTTATTGCCTCTGTCATGTACGCCTCGTTCGTATCATGATGAAACTTGTTTGCATAGTCGCATATTCTGTCTAATTCTTGAACTTTTGACGGACTTAGAATGGTTTCGGTTGATTCACGGATGCGATGACGTAGATTTCCTAGCACTTCTCCAGGAGCAAAATGCTCCGTGCATGCACGTCTAAGAAAACCCTCAAGTGTGAGTCGAATCGTTCCTGCTACATTTCGCTCGTCTCCTAGGCCCGATTTAGCATATTCGCGAAGGAGAAGATGGTGCCGGTCGTACTCTGTCACAGCCTCGTCTTTGATTGTCCATGTATCAATAACAGAGCCTGACGAAGAGCTTATTACTCTCAAGGTCGCACAGGCGCTACGCTCTGCGTAATGCCAGACACCGCATAAAAATGTTTTAGAGTGAGACAACACGATCACTTGTTTAACGTTTGCAGCCAATGTGCGCATTTGCTGAATAGTTGTCAGAGAACGATGTTCGTCCAGACTGGTCATTGGATCGTCAACAACGACAATTTTATCTGACAGAGTTGAATCGAGATCAAGAGTTGTACAGAAAAACGCTAGAGCCAGCGTATTGCGATCACCTGCGCTCAATGTGTTGTGAAATCCCGGGGCACCCGGGGTCGAGTTACCCCCTGCTACAGCTACAGGAAAATTGTTAATGATGATTTCGTACGAACATGTTGAGCCGCCGCGTGTATTCGTGGATTGAACGCTTCTGAGTCTGAATCCCACATTGAATAATTCAAGATAATAATTGATTCGTGACTCATAGTTTGGAAACACAGTCACGCGATGAGTGTCGAGCGCATCCCTGGCACGATCGCGCTTTTCCTCAACTTCTTTCTTGCTCTCTAAAGCATAAAGGTAGTCATTGCAAGCTACTGCGGTAGTCGGTTCATGACGAGTTTTAGTCGCCTTGAGAAGCGCAAGTTCTTTCTTAAGAGCCGGAATATCCGCATCGGCGGCATCATCTTTCACCTGCATGATGAGTTCATTGGCATCCTTAAGATTCGCATTAATGGAAGCGATCGATTGCCGATAAGCTTCGTATGCGTCGACTTCTTGCTTAGCGCGAGCGGGCAAAGCAAAGGTTTCAAGCGGCTTGTCTTGCTTGTCTAGTAGCGCCGTACCTACTTCGGTTAAAGCATTACGCCACGCATCAATGATGGCTTCGGTATCGATCACAATCTCAGGGATATCACAGTAGCGCTTCCAAAACTGCAATCTCTCGCCAAGAATTCGCACCGAGCGCTCGAACGATGTGTGAACCGCTGCATCATGAATATTACTGATGCCTTGAACTTGCTCATCAATTGACTTTTTTAGGGCGGAATACTCATCGCTGAAATATTCCTTGTAATGGGCGATAATATTGGAGGATTCCAAGGATTGATCACAGAATGGGCAAGAGTCTGATAGAGGAGGATCGTCGAGGATTCCAAATCGATCGATACCGTCTCCAACCCATTCTTCTGCTCCCACGCCCAACTTGGAAAAATGCGATTCGACTAGACTAGTTGCATTAGTTGAAAGGCTAGACAATCCCTTTTGAAGTACTGATTCAACTTCAAATAGATTAAAGCTGGGTAGCGACAAAATATCAAAGGCAGGATTTGATGCAATCTTCTCGGCAGATTGAGCAGCGGCTAGGGATTGTTCGACTACTTTAATTTTATCGTCAATATCAGGTATTATTGCTAAGGCACAGAAATCATTAATGCTATAGTTTTCGCGAACTTTGTCCGGTATTGCCGCGCTTTTCGCACGGATGCTTTTGATTTGATTCTCAATGTCAGACACGTATTCTTGCACTTGCTTATTCAGTGCAACACCTTCAGCTCCGAGAATCAATTCATGTAGCTTCTGTCTTTGGCTACTGCCAACACTCAATCCGGAGTAGACATTCTGATCTACAAACAAATCGTCGAATACCACTACATTATTAAGGTGATTAGTCCACGCGTTATCTTTAAAAATCGCTGAAGAAAAACTCCCCTCGCAAGACAATATGATGTGTGGGTCTTCACTTGACCCAAGACGCTTCCGCTCAACGATAGGCATGGGATCATTCGTAGCGAAAGAACGGAGAATAGCGGCGAGCGTCGTTTTACCGCAACCGTTCTCGGCGTAGATCAGTGTGAGCTTCTCCAACTTGTGTGAATTCACGCCAGCGAATGATTCAAACTGCCCGATATTTTTAAGGATATTAATTTTGGTGATCATGAATTTTATACTGGGTTAATAGATTGAGCCCCATTGACGTGATGTGATGGTCTACATTTCCACTTTCTTCTTTCGTCGCCCCTGCTTGTTGCTTGTCTTGGCCGTAAGCGGTGCGGTGAGTTGTTCGTAGAGGGTGAAGAGGTGTTCGAATCTTCTTCGTTCGTCGGGGAAGGGTTGTTTTCTATAGCAGCGATCGACGGCTCGGTCGAGGGTGGCGTGGGCCTTGGCGAGGTCGGCGGGCATGGTTAAGGGGTCGTAGAGGTCGGCCAGCGTTGCATCTGGATGGTTCTTGCGGGCATCGAGTACGCCCTGCGCGGCCGACTCGACGGCCTGCTTCTGCTTGTCCGTCGGCTCGGGCCAGGGGAAGTTGTTGTAGACCAGCTTCGCGGAATAGCGATAACGCGATTCAAGCCGCCCGCAGACCTGCTTGACCCATGCCATGTGCATGGCCGAGTGAAGCACGCCGAAGTGGTACGGCGTGGCGTTAGGGATCAAAAAAACCAGGTCACTCGCTAAAATTGATGAGTCCATGAAGCCTATAGGTATGTAATCCCGCCTCTCCGAAGAAACTTTGGGTATCACGAGAAAATTACCCTTTGGCATATTCTCAACATGAAATCGTGTCGGTGTATTTGCGATATCATTCGTAGGCTTGCTCTTACTCTCCTTTCGGAGTTTGCGCACATTCTCGACGCGCTCCAGAGCATGAGGCAATTTGCGCAGCTTGTCGGGTGGAACATCTCCCAACCACAAGCACCATCGCTCTATGCCTTGCAAAAACTCTTGAGAGCCGTACCAGCGTTTGAAAAACGGTTCAGCCTCGGGTTCAACCGCGATGAAGTTGGCCTTCTCTTCGAGGGTGAACAAGTAGTTCCCACCATCGATCGGTTTGTTACCAATGCCAATCCCAGGGACTTTGCAGAGAGGTTTCGAACGAGTGCTGACCGCTTTATCCGCACCATCAGTCAAGTAAGGACTTACGTTCTGAACGACAGTCACACCCAACGGTTCGCCCTTTGGTCCATAGTCATAGATTCGCTTATCAAAAGTTGGCTCGCCGTGGCCGAAACCAACGATCACGACGTGAACGTGCGCTTTGCCGCGTGCTTCGGATGTCCAAGGGAACGTGCGGTGTCCGCCGTCAATCTTGATTCCTTGCCGAAACAGTTCGGGCCATATCACGCCGACTTGTTCGCCTTGCGTGATGGAGTTGGTTGAAACCAGCGCAGCCCGAGCGGTGTTGTTTGGTAAGTAGTCTGCCGTCTTCGCATACCACGCGGAAACATAGTCCAGTGTGCCGACGCCTTTGATACCGCCCCAGACATCCCGTACCTCTGCGCGCTGTTCCTTTGTCTGATACTTGCTGCCAATAAACGGCGGATTGCCCATGATGTAGCTGCATTTTTCCGGGGGCAGTACTTCTCGCCAATCGGTTTCAAGAGCATTTCCATGCACAATATGTGGGCTGTGGCGGAGGGGGAGCTTGACCACGAATTGACCAAACTTGGCCGAAACCTTGATATTCATCTGGTGGTCGAGGATCCAAAGGGCGACCTCGGCGATGCGGGCGGGCCATTCTTCTATTTCAATGCCGTGCATCTGACTCACCTGCACCTTAAGTTCGTCAGCGAGATCGAAGCCAAGGCGCGTTTGCAGACCTTGCTGCGGGTAAAGTGCCTCCAAAACCTTGATTTCCAGTTCGCGCAATTCTCGGAAGGCGATCACCAGAAAGTTTCCGCACCCGCAAGCAGGGTCGAGGAATTTGAGCGAGGCGAGGCGTTCATGGAATCGGCGGAGTTCGGGCTTGCTGGTCTTGCGTGCTTTCTCGAAGTCTGCCGTGAGACTATCAAGGAATAGGCAGCGGATGAGCTTAAGGATGTCGCGTTCGGATGTGTAATGGGCTCCGATCTGTCGGCGTTCGCGGGCGTCCATGATGGACTGGAACAGAGAACCGAATATTGCGGGGCTGATCGTGTTCCACTGGAAGCCGCAGCACTTGAGCAGGGCTTCCCGCATCGTGCAATCAAACGCGGTGATGTTCAATTGTTCTGCGAAGAGGTCGCCGTTGACGTAAGGAAAGATGGCAAGATCATCGTTGAGATTCGCTGGACGCTTTTCCTTAGGGGTATTAAGGACTTGGAACAGGTGGGCGAGTTGGGCGCCGAGGTTAGACCCATCTTTGGCGGTGTGGTTTCCAATGAAAGCTGTAAAGATGCCAGGATCGAATGCTTCGGTATCCTCGGCGAATAGGCAAAACAGCACGCGGACCATGAAGCGCTGGAGGTCATGCCCGGTGTAACCGCCGTCTTCGAGGCTGTCGTGAAGCTTAGCCAGCAGTTCGGCCGCCTTGATGTTGGCCGGGTCTTCGGGGTCTAGCTTTTGGGTCTCGTAGCCCGCGATAAAGCCGAACAGTTGCATGTACTGGTGCAGTTCGGCTATTGGGAAGCGAAAGCTCGCGTCCTGGGGGTCGTCGGCATCAAGATCGTGGATCGCCATGAACTCGAAGTCAGAGACGATGATGTATTGGGGCACTTCGGAATCGCGGCCTTCGTTGACCAACTCGGTGATATAGCCCACGGCCTGCGTGTGGGCCTTGGCGAGGTCCTCGCCGCGGGACTTGTGTTCGGCGATCATCTTGCTGGCCCAGAACACGTCGATGCGGTGCGCGCTGCCGGATACGCTTTTCACCGCCTGCTCGAAATTTGCGACGACCCGGCGTTCGCGTCCGAAGACTTCAAAAAACTGATTCCAGAAGGTCTGGGCCTCGGCGTTTTCTTTGGAGGCGTCCGCCCAGTCGCGGGAGAAGGTGATGGCCCGTTGGCGGATTTCGTTCCATGAAAGCGGCATGAAGGGTTACCCCCGGCGTTGATGGCTGACAGGGCTTGGCCGATGCGGATAAGTGTTGCGGGAAGTTCCCTCGGCGGTAGGTCCGTTCATCAGGGTAGTTTAGCGATTCTGTGATGGCCCCATTATATTAGCACCGGTTCGCGGCCGACGTTATTCGGGATTGGCGATGGGGGATTCGCTGGGCTGGGGGGGTTGTCGTAGTATGTGATGGGTGGGGTTGGGGGGTGGGACTAGGAGCTAGGCGCTAGGCGTTTGGCGCTTGGGGTTGGGTGGGAGAGGGAGGGGCTGGGAGCTAGGGGCTAGGCGCTGGGCGTTTGGCGCTGGGGGGTGGGGGGTGAGGGGTGGGGATGGAGTTTATGGCTGATACTTTGGACCATCCCGCGTTTTCTTGTGTGGTGGTGGCGCCGACGTACAACAATGGGCCGACGCTGCGGGCGGTGTTGGAGGGGGTGGGGGCGGCTGGGTTGCCGGCGTGTGTGGTGGATGATGGGTCCACGGACCAGACGGCGGGCATCCTGGAGGGCTGGCGGGCGGAAGACCCCGCGACACGGAGGGTGGTGACGCAGGCGCAGAACCGTGGCAAGGCGGCGGCGATGCTACGCGGGTTTGCGGCGGCGCGGGGGGCGGGGTACAGCCATGCGCTGACGATCGACACGGACGGGCAGCTCGACCCGGCCGAGGCCCCGGCGCTGGTTGCTGCGGCTCGGGATCAGCCGCGCCGGCTGGTGTTGGGGCACCGGGATGATGCGGCGGCGGACTATCCGGGGCGGAGCAGGTTTGGCAGGCGGCTGTCGAACCTCGCGGTGCTGCTGGAGACGGGTCGGCATGTGCGGGACAGTCAGTGTGGGTTTCGGGTGTATCCGTTGGGGTTGGTGTCGGTGGTGCGCTGCCGGGCTGGGCGGTATGCGTATGAGACGGAGGTGATCACGCGGAGCTTGTGGGCGGGGGCGGATGTGGTGGAGGTGCTGGTGACTTGCCGGTATGAGGTGGCGGGCGGGCGGGTGAGCCATTACCGGCTTGGCCGCGATTCGCTGCAAGGGTTGCTGCTTCATGCTCGGCTGATCGGTCGGACGCTGATGCCGCTGCCTCATGCTAGGGTGTGGGCGGATGGGTTGGGTTTGGCAGAGGGGGACGCGGGGGCGCGGCCGATGTGGCGGCGTGGGTTGCACTGGTTGAACCCTTTCGCGGCTTGGCGTGGTCTGCGTCGGGGGAAGTATCGGCGGGAGGAGTTGGCGGTGGGTTTGTCGATCGGCGTGTTTGTGGCGAACCTGCCGATTTATGGGCTGCACACGGTGAGTTGTTTGTATGTGGCTGGGAGGCTGCACCTGAATCCGCATCTGGTGGTGATCGGGTCTTCGGTCGCGACGCCCCCGCTTGGGCCGGTGCTGATTGCGGCGGCGATCATGACGGGGCACTTTATGTTGCATGGGCGGTGGCACGATCCGGGGTGGTCGGATTGGTCGCAGTGGAGCAAGCCGGCCACGTATGGGCATCTGTTTCTGGAGTGGTGTGTCGGGTCGCTTGTGGTGGGCGCGTTGATGGCGCTCTTGACGCTTGTGGGGTCGTACAGCGCGTTTGGTTGGTTGACGCGGCGGCGGTTGATCGCTGCGGCTCGGCTGAGGGATCAGGGCGGGGGCGGTGCGTAGCCGGGCATGTTGAGCACGCGGTCGAGGCGATCGAGCTGGATGCCGCGAGTGCGGAGGGTGGCGATGATGTGGGGCAGGGCCTGGAGGGTGGCGGAGGCGTCGCGCGGGCGCGAGGGCTCGGGCCCGGCGTGGAGGGCGAGGACTTCGCCGCCGGTCATGGGGCGGGTGAGTCGGCGGGTGATGCGGGCGGGGGTTGTGGGTTGGCCATCCAAGGCGCGGTGGGACCAGGTGACGACGGTGAGGCCTAGTTGATTCGCGGCGGCGAACATGGGCGGGTGCTTGAAGCCCATGGGCGGGCGGAAGAACGCGGGGGACTGGCCGATGCACGCGGCGATGGTTTGGTTGGTGCGGCGCAGTTGTTCGTGCCAGTAGCGCTGCCCGTGGAACAGGCCGGCGCGGTGGTGATGGAAGCTGTGGTTGGCGATGAGGTGGCCGGCGTCGTGTGCCTGGCGGCAGATCGTGGGGTTGCGTTCGACGAGCTTGCCCACCATGAAGAACGCGGCGGTGACACGGAGGTCGGCGAGCACATCCAACACGCGCGGCGTGTCCACGGCGTCGGGGCCGTCGTCAAAGGTGAGGGCGACGGTGGGCTTGTCGTGCGTTGGGCCGCGATGAACGACAGGGCCAAACAGGGCGCTGCGTGGCGCGAACAGGCCATAGGCGATGACCCCGGCGCCGGTGGCTGCGCCTGCTGCGAGGCCTGATAGCACCACGCCGATCATGGCTGTCGTTCCTTGCCGGTGTTGGCTGGCGGATCGTCGGGGGTTGGATTGCTTAAGCTTGTTGGGTTGGGGTGCAGCGCGTATGCCAGGGGGACAAGCAGGAGGACGGTCGCGGCCCAGCAAGCGACCACGCCCACGGCGAGCACCTGGCCCATCGAGCGGATCGCGGGGGTGCTGGTGAGCATGAGTGAGCCGAAGGCGAGGAGGGTTGTGGCGCTGGTGATGGTGACGGCGTGACAACTCGCGGCCAACTCGCGCAGGAGCTCGGCCTTGGGGAGTCCGCGCTTGCGGCACGAGCGCGCGGTGCCGATGGTGAACACACCATCATCCACGCCAAGCCCCACGAGCAGCGGGATCGACACGAGGTTGACCATGTTCAGCCGGACATCCACGAGCTTCATCCATGCCAGCAACAGCAGCATACCCACGACCAGCGGGACCAAAGCCATGGCTGTGTCACGGAGGCTTCGGAAGCCGAGCAGGAGCAGCAGGCCGACGAACGCTGCCGCGATGGGCGCGAGTTGCGCGAGGTCGCCCGCGACCGCCCCTCCGACATCGTGCCCCACGACGCTCATGCCTGTGAGTGTGACGCCGGGCAAGTCATTGAGCGCGAGGCGCAGGGTGTTGACCGTGTCTGCGCGGCCTTGCGAGGTGGTCATGGCCTCGCGCAGGAATAGCACCGTGATGGCACGCGAGTTTGTGCCGGTGTTCGCTTCTGCGTGTGGCAACAAGGCCCCGGCCAAGTCGGGGAACTGTCGCAGCGCTTCCATGCCTGGTGCATCGCCGGGTCGCACCAGGTCGCGCAGGTATTCTCTGTAAGCAGTAAATGCCTCGGGGGAGAATGCGCTGTCCGCGACGGCGGCGCCGAAGTCCCGGACGACGCGATCGGGGTCGATCTGTTGAGCTGACAGCAGACTTGCTGCGTGCGTGAGGGGGTCGGGCAAGAGCGAGTGCAGCCCCGCGGAGGACGCCACGGCACGCTGCGCGGCTGGGCTATCCATCAGGCGACGGCTGGTCTGGTGCGCAAGCGCGACCAGGTCGCTGTCTGAGTCGGCCTCCAGGAGGAGGAGCAGCGCGTCGCCGTGGTTTGGGAAGTCGCGTGTCACCTGTTCCTGCAACGCGAGGGGCGCGTTGGGCTTCGGGTGCATCACCGCGAGGTCGTCATTGAATCGGACCACCCCGCCCGGCAGGGCAAGCAGCGCAGCCGCCGCCAAGGCCAGCGCCACCATGACGGGCACCCCAACCCGGCGCCAGCGGATCGCGCTGAGCAGGATGCCATCGAACCGCCAGCGAGTCTGCAAGGGGGAGCGGTCGGTTTGCCCGTCGCGTGATACGCCGGCTGCAAACACCAGGACAGCGGGCAGCAGGACAAAAGTCCCCACAAGCGATGCCATCAGTCCCACCACACCGATCACCGAGAAGTGTCTCAGCGCGGGGACATCCGACAGCGCGACCACCGCGAACGCGGCCACCGATGTCAGGCAGGCCATGACAAGCGTCAACCCAAGCGTGCCCGCCACATGCGACGCCACGGTGCGGCCGTGACGATCGGCTGCGGCGTGGTAATGCGACATGTAGTGGATCGCGTAATCCAAACCCAGCCCGGCAAGGATCGCGCCGATCACTGCTGTAGGCGGCGACAAGGGCCAACCCAGCCACGCGATCACCGCAAACCCTGTGGTCACCCCCACCGCGACCGGTGCGAAAGCAATGGGAAACGCCCAGAGCCAGCGGTACGTCAACAGGAACAGGCATTGCAGCATGATCAGGCTGCCGGTGATGCTGCGGATCATGTCGCTGCGGATGGAGCGCTCGGCCGTGTTCGCGATCGCGTAAGCACCGGTGTAACCCACGGACAGACCGCCGGGTTCAGCGCGCGTGGAGGCTGATCGCGTGGCCTGCATCAGGCGATGCACGAATGCCATGTCGCCGGCCGACTTGGCCCCGCCGATCTGGATCAGCAGGCTCCGCCCGTCTCGCGAGAGGAACAGGCCTTCGGTGGCGTCTGATGCTGCGGCCGCGAGCTCTTGCGTAAACCGGGATTGCACAAGCTCCCGTAACTGGAGCGGATCGTAAAGGAAGGACTGCATCATCACCCCGGCCGCGCCCGGCGTGGCCGCGGCCCGCTCCGCGCGCTGCAAGGCGGTCGTGATGGCCTCGGGCTCCAGCCGCGCTTGCAGGTCCGCCCTCCCGCGCTCATCCAGGTACAGCCAGAGGTGCGGCAACGCGACATCACGGAAGAAGCGTTCTGCCTCGGGGGTCGAGCGATACGCGATGGACGTCACGTTGCCCGCAAACCATTTATCGGCTGCTATTTCTGACTCGAACCGCTGAGCGTATGCCACTAATCGCTCACGATCGTCGGGGGCATCGGGCGGCAAAGTCACCACCAGCCAGAGGCTATCTGCTGCGGGAAACTGGCTGGAGATCACCGCGAGCGCCCGCGCGCTGGGCTGGTTCTCGGGGAACATGGCTGCGAGCGAGCCATCCGACGAGAGGCGTGTGATGGATGCGATGGCGATCAGGAAGAAGGCGGCGGTCAAACACAACGCGAGACGCGGCCGCCGCGCCGGCCAACCAAACCAGTGAGATGCGTCGTGCACGCTAGGGTCGTTCATGGCCGCCTCTCGGCGCGGGACGGTGGCTTGAACGCTCCTGTGGCTGTGGGCTCATTCAAAGCCACATGCGACCAGGCTATCCGCACGGTGCCCTCATCCGACTCGGCGGTGATGCGCATCGGCCAGGGCACTTCCCCGATCATCCGATACCGCTCCAGCCGCAACGTCAGCCGCACCCGCTGCGCCTCATCCAGCAACACGTAACGCACGGGCACCAGCGTGGAGCGATCGATTGTGGCCTGCAGCGTCATCGGCACGTCATCAAAATGTAGCGGGTAGGTTAAGTCTAGGGCCGTGCCATCTATCGCGTCACTCGGGGTATCGTGAAACACCTGTCCCCGCATCAGCCGCCAGACTGCCATCAAGTGGTCGGGCGACAACTCGTCGGCGTCCACGGCCTGCCGCTGCATCCTGCTGCTCTGCCACAGCCACAGGCCATCCTCGTTACGCGTCAAGTCGAACACCGCCTGATTCAGCTTCCACGTGCGGATGCGCATGCGTTGATCGCCTTCCGAGACCAGCACCGCGTCGAGGGTCACCCGTTGGCCCCGCGAGTCGGTAAGCGTGAGCCGGCCCTCGGCAGCGACAGTTTCGACCGCATCGGCGCGTTCGCGCAGGGTCTGGATCGATTGAGCAAATGGAACGGGGCCGACGCGTGGCAGTGACGGCGCGCAACCCAGCAAGCCCATCACGACACAAGCCAGCACCAGTGGGCCGCTACACCTCATACAGCCTTCTCAATCAGAGCCATCCGCTGGACCTTGCCGAGCGAGGTCCGTGGGATTTGATCTGCAACTTCAAACACACGTGGCACCTTGTACGGTGCTAGTCTTGCACGAGCGAATGCGCGTAGCGCAGCGGTGTCGATGGTTTGGCCGGACACGGGGACAACCCACGCGTGCAGCCGGGTGACCGTGGGGCTCACGTGTGCGGGGACCACCACACACTGATCGACCTGCGGGTGCGAGGCGATGACCGCTTCAACCTCGTAGGGGTTCACCTTCAGCCCACCCACATCGATGAGCAGCTTGAGCCGACCCGTCAGGAGCAGTGAGCCGTGACGATCCAGCGTGCCGAGATCGCCCGTCGGGTAGTAGCCATCCACCACGCTGGTCGGCCCGCCATCCAGCAAGCGGTCAAACATGGAGGGCGCACTGATCCACACTTGGCCCGCTTCACCCGGCAGCGCTGCCGCGTGGGGAGAATCCGCACCAGCTTCCGCGATGAGCAGCCGCACCCCGGACATCGGCAGCCCCACGCGCTGTACGTCGAAGTTGTCGGAAGCGGGGTGATTGAACGTCACAGAACCGACCTCCGTAGCGCCGTAGAGTTGGCCCGGCGTACACCCCAGACGCTCGGTGCAGCGTTCGGCCACCTCCGCCGGGAGCGTGGAGCCGGCACTATAAATCAGACGCAGCGACCCACGATCCAATGGCTCGCTGCTCTGCACCAGCGCCTCGATCATCACGGGGACCGCGGGGAACACCGTGATACCTCCGCGATGCAGCAGTGACCGCACCACTGCCGCGTCGAATCCGGTACACGCGTGGATGGTCGCCCCCGCCAGCAGCGGCGCGACAAGGCCATTTTCGATGCCGTAGGAATGACACAGCGGGATCGCCGCGAGCACAGCGTCATCCTCTGTCAGTCCCACCGCGTCTGCGACGTTGTGGGCCACGGCGTCCAGCGATTGGGCCGAGCGCACGACCAGCTTGGGTGGGCCGGTGGTCCCGGAGCTTTGAAGCACGAGCGCGCCGGGCGGTCGCTCTGCACATTGGTCATGGCCCCCGGATTCGGAGCCGTCGCCACGTATCCACGCCATCACCTCGTGCTGTGTCATGTGCTTCGTGGCAAGCGGCAGTGCCCCCGGTGTGATGCTTGCAGCGGCAGCAGACTGCTGCGCAGCCAAGGTCAGTTCGGCTGCGGTCAGCAGGGGATGCACAGGAAAAACCTTGAGCCCAGCCGCAAGGCCGCCGAGGAACGCAGCCACATACTCGGCACTGTTGGGCAACTGGATCAGCAACACCTCGCCCGGCTCTAAACGTGAGGCCAGCGCGCGACTCACGCGGCGCACCGCCCCGGCTAGTTGTGCGCGGGTGAACGTCTGCGTAACGTGCCCGCGCGGACCCCGGCCGATGAACGCCGGGTGTCCGGGGCGCTTGGCGGCGTGCGTGTCGAGTTGTGCAAGGATGTGCCGGGCCATGTCGGGGAGTGCCGGTTCACGCGGGCACAAGCGCAGGGGCGATTTCAGTATCGCGTGCTGGCTGCGGGGTTGGTAGAGGATTGGGGACCGCGTCGAGCATTGAGTACCGCTTCCACCGAGGCACCATGGGAACCACGCGTTGCAACCACATGCATCCTTCGAGCATGCGATACCGCCAGGTCACCGCCCATCGCGGCCGGGGGAAAACCTGGCCGGCCAACAACGAGATGACCGCCAGGTGTGAGCGGAAAGGCCCGAGGCCGTTCATCATCATCTCGCGGAACGGGTGCTGGTAATAGTCGTGCACGATCGCAAAAAGCAGCCGGGTGCTCTGTCTCAGAAAGCGCTGGTATGCGCGAGCCGCGGCTTCTGGCTTGCGTTGCCCCGACTCGACCGCGAGCAACTGCTCCACCGCTTCGCAAGCCCCCGCCATGCCAAGACACACGCCGGTCGAAAAGATCGGGTCCACGAACGTCGCCGCGTCACCCAGCAGGAAGTAGCCCGGCCCCGCGTAGGGCTTGCAGCGGTAGGAGAAGTCGGCGATCGTGCCGTTGCGCGGCGGGCAGACCGCGTGTTCCATCCGGCCGCGGATCAGTGGGCATCGCTCAATGCCCCAGCGCAGCATCTGGGTCGCGGGGACATCCACGCGTTTGGCGGCCTCGGCGGTGAGCACCAGTCCGCAGCTTGTCACCCGATCATTGATGGGGATCAACCACATCCAGCCCTCGCTTGACATGGCAATCGTGGGGAAACCCAGCGCGTCACCGGGCAGCCGCCGCACATTCTCAAAGTGACCGAAGTAAGCGACATTGCGGAGCGTCTGGATGACCTTGCGCGTCCCGAGGTGCCGGCCCAGCACCGAGGCCTGGCCACTGGCATCCAGGAGCCAGCGCCCCGTGAACGTCTGCTCCCCGACGCGCACCGCGGTATCGTGGTGAGCCAGCCGGAGGACCTCATCGACCCTGGCGTTCTCGAACACACGCGCGCCCGCATCGCGTGCCGCGTCCAGCAGCATGGCATCAAAGTACGCACGCTCGATGTTGAACGTCTGAGGCACGCCGCCCAGCAGCGCGTCTTCAAAGCGAAACATCAGGGAGTGGTCGTCGGTGCCATTGGCGAAGTTGAACTCGGCGCCCAGTTTCGGGACCTGTGGCAGCGCGGCAAGCCGATCCATCAGACCCAGGCGCTCGATCAAGGTCACCACGTGAGGCACCATCGTCTCGCCGATGTGAAAGCGCGGAAAACTCGCCTTCTCAAGAACGGCGACGCTCAAGCCCGCGCGGGCAAGTTGCAGCGCGGCCGTCGCCCCAGCCGGGCCTCCGCCGATGACCAGCACGTCGTAGTGTGTCGCGGGCTCACTCAAGGTTGCCGCCTTCCAGCGTGGCCAGCCCCTCGATCTCCACCAGCAAGTCAGACCGGCATAGGTCCGCGCGGACCCATTCCACATCGACGCACGACTGGAAAGCATTGGTCAGTGCGTGGCGCAAATCTGGCAGGTCGGCTGGACTCACATAGTACACCCGTGCATGCGTCAAGCGATCGAGCCAGTGCAGGTCATCATCCCAGTGGTGCTCGGGTGCTGTGGCATGCGGCTGTGCAAATCCGATCAACGCGGCGAGGTTTCGCAGCGTCTCGCGGCACTGCATCTTGGCCTTGCCGACATGCAAAGAGGCTTCGCCGACGACGCTGGCGGTCCCGCCGATGAGCAGTTGTGTCTGACCCGTTGGGCCGACGATGCGGGTTGCGCGTGCGAAGCTTGGCGGGGTTGGGCCGTAGTGCTCGGAGTAGCAATAGGCCGGGACCTGACGCGGGTTCTCGAAGGGTGTGCCCGGCACATCGGAGGCGAGCAGATAGACGACGAGGCTGTCGCCGTCGTGTCCTACTGCCGAGGCGGTGGGTATCTGCCCCGCCTGAGTGGCCGGCGCACTGAATACCTCTGCAAAGGCTGCGAATCGGCCCTTGTTGAAAACCATGTAGCGGTCCAGCGGACACCCCTTCACGCGGCTGTGGATCCCAGGCAGGTGGGACCAGAAGCGCAGCGCGTGAGTCAAGCCGGCGTCCCCTACGGCACGGAGCAAGCCCAGGAACGCCTCTCGCGTCGCGGCTTCAAAATCCGCATCAGGCATGTGGCGTGCGCCGTCCACCACGGCGCGGGCAAATGCCCACCTGCCATCCGGTGAGACGCGGCACGTCGGCTCGATAGACACTGACACCTGTGCCACAGCCGCGAGCGGGTCGGGCACAAACAGGCGCACCCACCGCGGCGGCGCGATTGAGCAGGTGATGGGGTCGCGATGTTGGGTTGCTTCTGCCTTCATACCGTGGCCCGTTGCCCTTGAAAATGCTCCGTCCGCTGACGCTCTAGTTCATTGCGGCAGGTCAACACGGTGGTCACTCCATTGTAGTCGCTGCACATCGCTGTCCACGCAGAGACATCCTCTTCGCCTCTCGCGGGTGCAAGTGAAGCATCCCACGGACATCTGAGATACAGGCGGGGCAAGCGGCCAGTGAGCAGCACCGCGGCCAGCCCGACCAGAGGGGTGGCGGCGAAACACTCGGACACGTGCCCCGATATCGAGCTGACGGCCAGCCCGCCCCGCACAGGTTGCCCCGAGTATGGACTTGCAGCGTGTGAAGCCATGGCCAACATCTCGACCTGATCAAGCCAGGTGCCGTTGGCGGAGCAGAGGATTGATGTGGTCTGGCCACAGCGCGTTAAGGCAGAAGCGATGCGCGGCGATGCAGCATCTGGCGCATCCGGGTCCCAGGCCGCCTGTGCGCCAAGTCCTACGCTGGCCCACGGCCGTGCGCCTCGTGCCTCGGCTGCCGACCGCCGCTCCAGGATTAGCGATACCGCACCGGCTCCGCTGGCGAATCCGCCGCCGCCAAAAGGCAAACCCGCCTCACGTCCGGCATACAGGCAGCAGTGCGCATAGACCTGATTGATGAGTGGGTAGTATTCCTCAGCCGCGCCGACAACGACCGCGTCCACCTCACCAGCAGCGATCCTTGCCGCGGCCAGTTGCACCGCGTCCAGCCCCACCGTGCGCGAGCCGATGAGTGTCTGGCATGGGCCCTTGATGTTGAGCATCATGCTCAGATGCGCGCTGCCCGCGTTGGGCACGCCCTCGGCAAAAAGCAGTGGATTTGCGCTGTCCAGGCCCTCATCAATGATCTGCTTGTAGTAGTCGTAGCTGAACCGGGCTGAGCCATGAGTCGTGCCGGATATCGCGGCCCATCGCCGACTGCCATCAAGTGGTGTTTCAATCCCAGCGTCACGGCAGGCGATCGCGGTGGCGGCGAGTGAAAGCTTGACATACTCACTCATGCGACGGACACGCCGGCTGCTGAGTTGCGCGATCAATTGCTCGTCGTCCACTGCACCGGTGTCCTCCAACACAGGCGCACGGCCACGGCCAAGCAGCTCGACGAACGGTTGATTGCCCACAGCACCGGGAACGACAACGCCGATACCGGTGATGACCACATCGTCACCGCTGCGTGCATCAGATGCCACAGCATCGGGCTCACGGGTGTGCGGTAACAGCGGCATGGCTTCGCTATCGGCTTCTCCCAACACCAGGCAGGCGTTCGAGCCACCAAAGCCCAGCGAGTTGATCATGACGCGACCCGAGGTCATGGCCACAGGCTTGCTGGTGACCACACGCAGGCCCGGAAACTCGACATCATCGGCACTCACGTTGGCAAGCGGGGGAGCCACGCGAAGACGCATCGCCTCCAGCGCAACGACCAATTCGACAGCCCCCGCGCCGCCGAGTGTGTGACCCAGATGGCTCTTGAGGGCTGTCACCGGGATGGCGGGCAGAGCCGAGCCAAAGACCCGCTGCATCGCCAGGTACTCGGCCTTGTCGTTGTCTGGCGTGGCGGTGGCGTGAGCGACGATGAGGCCGATGTCGCGTGGCAAAAGCCCTGCGCTTTGAAGCGCGGCATTCATGGCGAGCGCGGCACCCGCTCCCTCGGGGTGCGGCTGTGACAGGTGGTGGGCGTCGGCGCTGCCGGTGCATTGCAAAATCGCAGCGCGGGGCACAACCCCACGCGCAACGGCTTCTTCGTGACGTTCGAGTACGACGATGCCGTAGCCCTCCGCAAGCTTGAGCCCGGTGCGGTTGCTGGCGAAAGGTGTCTGCGGTCCTTCCGCCAGCAGGCGCAGGCTGTTGAACCCGCCGTAGGCGTACTCGCTCACCGGGTCGTACCCCCCCGCCACAAGCATGTCGAGCTTGCGTGACTGCAACAGGGTCATCGCGAGGGAAATGCTCACCAGCCCGGATGCACACGCGGCGCAGGTCGTCGTGGCGTAGCCGTGGAGCGGCAAACCCCGAGTCGCTAAGTCGCACGTGCTACCCGCGAGGAATGTGCGCAGCGAGTCCGGGTTGTCATCACGCAGGAACCGGCCGACCGCGCGCATGCCATGAAGTGTCGTGCCAAGCACGATGCCACAACGATCCGGGGCATAGGGCCATTTTGCTTGGGGGTCGGCAAGTTTTGCTTCACACAGGGCCGCGTCGATGGCCCAGCGTAGATAGCGGACCTCGCGCGGCAGTGCGGGCATGTAGTCAGGAGGCAGGGGTGGTGCATCGCCCGTGCCTTTGTCGGGCTTGGGGGTCTGCTCCAGCGAGTTGGACGGGCCGATGCCGCAGCTTGCTCCAAGCACCCCGGCCCATGTGCTTGCACTATCCAGCCCAAGACTGGTCACCACACCCGCGCCGGTAATCACGATGGATGAGCTGGTCTGCATCAAGGGCTGATTGCCTCCTGATCTTCACACCAAGCCGGTTGAAGCATCAGCCACTGTTCGGGGTGTTGGCTGATGTGCTTTTCGAGGGTTGCGGTTAGTTCGCTTAGCGCTTTGTGTTGCGCGGCCGCGGCGTCGAGTTGCGGGTCGAGTGTGATGGGGGCTTCGATCGTGACACGCACCTTGCCCTCCGCCGTTTGCACGGCAAATACAGGGAGAATCGGTGAGCCGCTGAGTTGCGCCAGGCGCACGGGGCCGGTGGGCACGCCGAGGTGGCCGCCCATGAAGGGCGTGCTCTGGCCCTTCTGCCCCGCCATCACGCGATCGCCTTGCATCATGACGACCGCGTCCTGCGTTAACGCATCACGCAAGCGCACCCACATCGGCCAGCCTTCTTCGATCCGCGCTTCCTGGATGCCCAATCGATCTCGTAATCGGCTCCGCATGGCCTCAAACCGGGGGTACAGATCACGCGCAAAAACAACGAAAACCCGCGGCTCTCGTTGGCCAACCAGCGCCATCCCCGCTTCAAACACACCGAGATGCGCAGTGACGATGATCGTACCGCGTCCAAGCGACCGCGCGGCTTGATAGTGCGCTTGACCCGCGATCGATTCGATCGGCTCGACGATCTGTTTCGGCGTCTTGGCCTGCGCTGCGCCGAGGTTCGCGATGACGTCGATAAAGTGGCGGAGAATCGCTCGGCCTAGCCGATCGCGCGCCGCTGGGGTGGCGTGCGGCCTGAGCCTCGCGGCGTTGAGCCGAAGCGCCAGGCGTGTTGCGCCGGAGCCATGCCAAGTCGCACGTGCCAAGACCGCTTTGGATCGTTTGAGCAGTGCCGGGCAGAACTCTGCCAGCCAGAAAAGCGCTGCGAGATACGCCGATGCTTTCGGTGCTTTGTCCGGCGGCATACCGCTGGCGGGGTGCTCAACCCAACCGGGCGAACCGGCAGGCGCGGGCTCGGCGTGCGTCGGATGGGTGGCTGTGTTACCCATCGTCGGCCTCATCGCTTGCGGGCTGCTCTTCGCTCTCTGGGCCACCGCCCATCGGATAGCTCACCGTGACATCATCGGGCACCGTGAGCTCAACCGCATCAGGTTTGAGGCCCGTGTTCGCTTTGGCCTTGAGAAAAATCAGGCGGGTCTGCTCGTGGTCCGCGTCTGTCCAAGACACCTCAGCCGCGAGGCCGGTCTTTCGATCAATCCGCACCACGATTTCTTGCACATGCTGTGCCAGGGTTTCATCCTTCGGTGTCAACGACACCGACAACAGGTCTTCCGCGTCGGTTTCCGCGTCTTGCGCTTTGTGCGAATCAATGCGGCGAATGACAAACCGCTCAGCCAACTCTTGGACGCGCGGCATGGGGGACAACATCATCTCCCTCATGCGGCCGTCCAGCGGGTACACCTCCAGAACCTTTGCCTCCGGGTCGTAGATGCGCAGGGTGCTTGCATCGATGAGGGTGACCGAGTGGTACGGCTTGTCGGTGTCCCAGCGGGAGCGATCACCAATGATTAGTACCCGGCCGGTGGAGACCAAAGGCTTTTTGAGCAGTGCGGTCATCTTCTCTTGGCGGAAGTGTGCATCCAGGTCCTTGAGTTCTGCTGTCAACTCGGCTAGCTGTTGCACCTCCGCTAGTAACGCGGGGTCGGTGTCGGTGGTTTCATGTGAGGCTGCGTCTGAGTTTGCATCCTGGGTAGGCTCACCATTGATCTGTAGCCCAAGCACAAGGAACATCACGACCCCCAGAATCACGCACAGAATGGGATGACGGCTATTGCTCACGAAACATCGCCTGTCTTGGGCACCAGATGCAAGGTCAATTCGCCCTCCGCCACAACCCGCTCCGCAACCGTCGCGCAGACTTCGTACTGATGTAGCGTGTCTGCCACACGCACCGATCGGCTGTGCAGCGAGACCTCCGCGGGGGGTACGACCGGTTCGCGAAAGCGCACATTCACCTGCGCCAGCATCCCGGCCATCGGCACATTGTTAGCGTTGCCGCCCGTCGAGGCGATCAGGCCACTGAGTTGCGCCAGCGCTTCTGCGATGAGCACGCCGGGGACCAGCGGGCGGCCGGGAAAGTGGCCGGCGATAAAGTCTTCCTCGCCCGTCACATCCCAAACACCCGCAGCCTGCTGCCCGGGCACATGCACAGTCAGCCGCGAGATAAAACGAAACGGCGGCTGATGCGGGAGTTGCGTCAGGGCATGGTGATGTGCTACATGGGTGGTTTCGTTCGGCGTGTCAGCGCCATCCTCACGCGTCTGCGTCTGGCTCGCGATGTAATCGGTCAGACTGGCGACAGTTGCAAATATGTCCCGCCCCGCGTGCTCGCTACTGATCTTGACACCAAACTCCTTCTCGATGCTGGTGACCAGCATCAGAATGTCGAGTGAATCAAGGTCAAACTCCCCTCCCACCAGCGGCATGTCATCGTCGATTGCCTCACGCTCGCCCAGCTTCAAGTCTCGCCGGATCACGTGTTTGAGGCGTTGAGAAAGGTCCGTCATTTGCGCGCTCAGCTGGGGCATCCACAACTCTCCCTTGGCCCCAACACCCGCCTGGCCTACCTTCGGCCAGCCTGCATGACATCATATCAGATGCCTGAGCATTCTGACATAGAAAAACCGAGGGACCAGCAGAGTGACGGCGTGGTAGCCGCCTCCTATGCCGGCTTGGGATACTCCCTGATAACTGGTCACATCCCCAGCAAGCGTTCCACGAAATTGATATCCACCTCGCTCTTGCGGAAGTTGCCGTTGACCATGAGTCGCTCGTGGAGCGGGATGGTGGTCTTGATCGGGCTGATGTGGAATTCATGCAGCGCCTGGAGCATGGTGTCCATCGCGTCGTCACGGTTGCGTCGGTGGACGATCAGCTTGGCGATCATCGAGTCATAGTTTGGCGGGATGCGGTAGCCGGAGTGGCAGTGGGTTTCCATGCGGACACCAAACCCGCCGGGCGGGTAGAACTTCTCGACCAGGCCGGCACACGGGGCGAAGTTTCGTGCGGGGTCCTCGGCATTGATCCGCGCCTCGATCGCGTGGCCGTTGATCGTGATGTCTTCCTGCTTGAACGGCAACTCCAGCCCGGCCGCGATGCGGATCTGCTGCTTGACGATGTCGATGCCGGTGATCATCTCGGTGACAGGATGCTCGACCTGGATGCGGGTATTCACTTCCATGAGGTAGAAGTTCTTCTCGCTGTCCATGAGGAACTCGACGGTCCCCGCGGAGTAATACCCCGCAGCCTTGCACAGCCGTACCGCTGACAGACACAGCGCGGTGCGCTCGCTCTGGGTCAGCACGGGGCAGGGCGCTTCCTCGATGAGTTTCTGCTTGCGGCGCTGCATGGTGCAGTCGCGCTCCCAGAGGTGGAGCGTGTTGCCGTGCTGGTCGCCGAGGATCTGCACCTCGACGTGGCGCGCATGGTCGATGAACTTCTCGACGTACACGCTGCCGTCACCGAAGGCGGCTTGGGCCTCCTGCTTCGCGGCCTTGAAGCCGGAGCGCAGGGAGATGTCGTTGTTCGCCACACGCATGCCGCGCCCCCCCCCGCCAGCCGACGCCTTGATCATGACCGGATAGCCGATCTCCCTGGCGATCTTCACAGCCTTGGTCTCGTCCTCGATCTTCCCCTTGGACCCCGGCGAGGTGGGGACCTTATTCTCCAATGCGATCTGTCGGCAGGCGACCTTATCGCCCAGCTTCTGCATGGCCTCGACCGATGGCCCGATGAACTCGATGTTGCAGGACCGGCAGACCTCAGCGAAGTGCGCGTTCTCCGCAAGGAAGCCGTAACCCGGGTGGATCGCATCGACGTTGGCGACCTCCGCGGCCGCGATGATCGACGGGATGTTGAGGTAGGACTGTGCGGCCGAGGGCGGGCCGATACAGATCGCCTGGTGCGCGATGCGGACGTGCTTGGAGTCGCGGTCGGCGGTGGAATAAACCGCGACGGTCTCTATCCCCAGCTCACGCGCCGCCCGGATGATGCGGACGGCGATCTCGCCACGATTTGCGATGAGTATGCGTTTGAACATGGATGGCGTCTGGTGTCTTGCTGATGTTGCCCGGCGGGGATTGGTCTGGACGCAGCGGGTAAGCCCACCCGCCAGACAACGAACGGCTCACACTTATGCGGTTTTGATTCTAAACAGCGGCTGGCCGAACTCAACAGCGGTGCCCTTCTCGACCAGCACCTCGGTGACGGTGCCCGCCACGTCCGCGCGGATCTCGTTGAAGACTTTCATCGCCTCGATGATGCAGACGACGGTGTCGGGCTTGACCTTGGAGCCGACGGTGACAAACGGCTCGGCATCGGGGCTGGGCGACGGGTAAAACGTGCCGACCATCGGGCTATCGACCGTCGGGCCAGCGGGCGCCTGAGCTTCCTCGTTCGCGGGCGGTGTCGCGGCGGGCGGGGCTGCGCTTGGGGTGGCCTGCGCGTACGCTTGCGGCACAACCTGGACCTGGCCCCCGCTGCCCCGCTTGAGGCGGACCTTCTCGCCCTCGCCTTCCAGATCGAGCTCGGTCAGGTCGTTCTCCGACATCAGGGTGACCAGTTGCTTCAGTTTCTTGATGTCAATCATGTGGTTTAGCCTTGAACGATTAGCCTGGAGCTACGCGCGATGAACGATTGCCCAGTCAGTCTGATCCTGCATGCAGACTCGATGCCGACAAGCGCATGGCTTACGCCGTTATGATTGCGGATTCCAGTGACTTGGGCAAGTCCGACAACACCTCGTGGCCATTGGGGGTCACAAGGATATCATCCTCAATCCGCACGCCACCAACGCCCGGCAGGTAGATGCCCGGCTCGACCGTCACCACCTGCCCCGCTTCAAGGTCGCCTTTGGAGCGGGCCGAGAGCGTCGGTTGCTCGTGGATATCCAGCCCGATGCCGTGGCCAAGGGAGTGGCCAAACTGCTTGCCGTAGCCTGCCTTGGCAATGACCCTGCGTGCGGCCGCATCGACCCGAGCCAGCGGCACACCGGGTCGGATCGCGTCGATCCCCGCGAGTTGGGCATCAAGCACGATCTGATACACCTCTCGCATCTTGGCCGACATGGAGCCGATGGCCAACACACGCGTCAGGTCTGAGCAATAGCCGTGGGCCTTGGCGCCCCAGTCGATGAGCACGATGCCGCCCTTGCGCAGCTTCTTTTGGCCGGGGATCGCGTGGGGAAGCGCCGCGTTGGCGTCGGCGGCGATGATCGAGGGGAAGCTCGACCCATCCGACCCCAGCCGCCGCATCTCGTATTCGAGCTTGGCGCAGACCTCCACCTCTGTCATGCCCGGTTTAATCCAACGTCGCAGCCGGATGAACGCTTCCTGCTGAAACGACAGCGCCTTCTTGATCGACGTAATCTCGCAGGGGTCCTTCACCGCCCGTTGCGTTAGCAGGCCATCGTCGATTGGCTTGAGCGCGGAAGCACCGAGCTGCTTCGACAGCGACTTGCGGAGTGAAAGGCTCACATACTCCGGCTGGAGCCCGAGCTCGCCATACCCCCGCTGCTGCTTGAGCCTGGTCAACTCGTCGGCCAGCGACTTCTTACGCATCCGCGCAGAGATGCCGGGAGCCTCACGCTTGATCTGCTCCTCAAAGCGGTTGTCTGAGAGGATCACGATGCCCCGGCCGCGCGTCGGAATGAGCGCCCACGAATCGTCGCCGATGAAACCGGTGAGGTAACGGATGTCCACCGCGTTGGTCACGAGCAACCCATCGACCCCCGCAGCAGCGAGCCGGCCTTGCAGCGCTTTCACGCGGCGAGGCTTGGCATCCTGAGCTTTTATCCGTGTGGTCATGGAGGCGTCTGTCCGATGCGTGTGGTCAGTTCAATGCCGCGTAAGCGGGTTACACCGCCGCGGCTTCCAACGCCATCACGCCGTAAGGCAGGAAAGTCTCGGGCGCGGTTTTGTCCAGCACGTGCTTCACATCATCGCGCGACGCGAGGAAGTCAAGGATCGGCCCGACGCCCATGCGGCGGTGGAACGCGCCCATGTCTTCACCCTGCTTCTTGTTGGCCTTGTAGTAGTCGAACAATGCCGCGCAGACCTTGGGCACATCCTCACGGCTGACTTGCCGCAGATACAGCTTGCCGTCGCGGATCAGCTCGGTCCCCTGATGCGTGCCAGCCTCGGACCCGCCGAGCTTGAGCATGTACATATCAGGCCCCTGCCCTACCCAGCCCAGGGTCTTGGTCGCGGGGCGGAAGCACTGCCGCTCACAGCCGGTGATGCCGATCGACTCGTGCATCTCGCCATAACCCATCGCGTCGAGTTGATCGATCAGCCACGGCTCGAACTGCTCCGACCGGGTGTAGCTGAGGCGGCAGGTGGGCAGACCCACACACGCACCGGAGAGCACGCGCAGCGTGGAATAGGCCTTGCCCTTGCGTTGGCCGTAGCCGAACTCCGCGAGCTTGGCGGCAAAGTCTTCCTTCGCGTCCTTCGCGATATTCACGAACACCAGGTCCTGGTTCGGGGTCACCATGACCTCGACGCCGGGGAAGGCATCGAGTGTCTGGCGGACCATGCTCTTGAGCTGGCCGTTGCCGCTGACATTGCCCGACTGATCGTCGGGGTCGTCGCCCTCCTGGGTGTCCACCAGCCGACCGCACTCGATGTACGCGCCGTACGCAAGCTTGCCGGTCGTCGGCAGCTCGGTCCAGCCGTGGTGCATCTGCCGCGCACCGTAGTCAAACCCGGGGATCGGCGGGTCGAACGTCGCGCCGCGCTCGCGGACCGCGTCGCGGTACCATGCGATGCCTTGCTTGTGGATGACGTACTTGAGCCGCGCCCAGTGACGGTTCTTGCGATCTCCCCACTCCTCGTGAACCTTCACAATGTCATGGAGCCCTTGGCGGAGGTTCTCCTCGGTGAACACGCCGAAGGGCTGGGCAAGTGCAGCGAAGGTCGGCTTGCCATTCTTCTCGCCCTGGCCACCGCCCACATACACCTGATACCCCACGACTTTGTCGCCCTGGACAACCGGGGCGATCCCCATGTCGTTGGTGCGTAGCTCCACGCAGTTATCTGCCTCGATGACGCCGGTCTTGGCGTTGCGGTGGACGGTGCTGAAAGCGATCTTGAACTTGCGGTTGAGTAGCTGCGGGCCATACTCGTAACGGTCATCCGCATCACGGATATGGTTTGGATCGACCGCGAAGACCTCGATGTGTGGCTGCGCGGGGAGTTGGAAGTAGGCACCGTACTCATGGGCCTTGGCGTGTGCGTTGTAGATGTCGGAGTAGCGTGACAGCGGGCAGCCCATGACGTTGCGGGTGTTGTCGCCGCAGCCGTTAAGGGTGAAGAACCCGGTCTTGGCGATGTCCTGCACCAGGCCGAGCATGGCCAGCTTCTTGACCCAGTGGAACTGGATGTTTTGCCGGGTGGTGAGCCGGATGGACGCGCCGCCGTGCGGGTTGTTGTCGCAGTAGCGGTCGGCACACTCATCAATGATCGCCCACTGCATCGCGTTAAACGCACCGCCCCCGGGGACCGAGATACGGACCATGTACATCCAGTCCTTCTCTTTGCCGGTCTTGGCGCGGTTGTATTCGAGGTAAACGCCGTGGCTCTTGGCGATCTGCTCGGCGACCTCGGAGATGTCCGCGTCACTGTTGCGGAACTCCTCGGCGAGGTTGTCGCGGATCATGTTGGCGTTGCGTTTGAAATGCTCGACCTGGCCGAGTTGATCTTCCGGGGTACGGAGCAACGGCTCCGGCTTCTTGACGGGGGGCATAGTCATCTTCCCTGCGGGGTGGGTGTACGGAACTGCGAGCCAATCATTGTAGGAAGATGCAGCACGCGGGCCAAACCAGGCAACCCGGCACATCAAACCGGCCGGGTGCGGCTTGACAGGCGGGCGGTATTGCTTACGTTGTAGTGCTGTCACCTGAACCCCGGAAGGGGAACCGGTGGAATTCCCCCCCCACAACCGCGATTGGAGCCCCTCATGGCAATTAAAGTCGGTATCAACGGATTCGGACGCATCGGTCGGCTCGTGCTCCGAGCCGCGATGGACAACCCCAACATTGAAGTCGTCGGCATCAACGACCTGTTCGACAACGATGCCCTGGCTTACCTGCTCAAGTACGACTCGATCCACGGCCGGTTCAACGGCGAGGTATCGCACGACGACAAGAGCCTCATCGTCAACGGCAAGGCTATCCGTTCCACCTCGGAGCGTGACCCGGCCAACCTCAAGTGGGGCGACATCGGCGTGGATTACGTCGTGGAGTCCACCGGCTTCTTCACCAGCTTCGAGGGGGCGAACAAGCACGTGCAGGCAGGCGCGAAGAAGACGATCATCTCCGCCCCCACCAGCAGCCCCGACCAGGTCCCCACAATTGTCATGGGCGTGAACCAGGACAAGCTCGACCCCAAGGCGACCGTGATCTCCAACGCATCGTGCACCACCAACTGCCTCGCCCCGCTCGCCAAGGTGGTCAATGACAACTTCGGCATCGCCAAGGGCCTGATGACCACGGTGCACGCGATCACCGCCACGCAGCCATCGCAGGACGGCCCGAGCAAGAAGGACTGGCGCGGCGGCCGCGCCGCGAGCGTGAACTGCATCCCCGCCTCGACCGGGGCGGCCAAGGCTGTG
>JBGTLW010000129.1:0-29138 GCA_041743835.1 Phycisphaeraceae bacterium
GGCCTCGTGCCACACCGGATACCCCAACTGTTTTTACCGCGAGGTCCAGACCGGCAAACTCCCGCCCGACGGCCGGGGAGCAAAGCTCACGATCATCCAGGACAAGGCTTTCGACCCGGACAAGGTGTACGGCACCAGCCACTGACCAGCCCCATGCCCAATTTTCACCCCCCATCACACCGGCCGCGGCGCAATCGCGCGAGCGAGGCGATCCGACGGGCCACCCGGCAGACGCGGTTCGATGCGGGGCAGTTGATCCACCCCCTGTTCGTCCACGCGGGGAAAGAGGACCAGCCGATCGACGCGATGCCCGGCCAAACACGCTGGTCGCTGACGGGGCTCGTCGGCGAGGTGAAGCGTGGCCTGGCGATGGGCATCGACAAGGTGGTGTTGTTCCCGAAGATCGATGACGCGCTTAAAACCCCCGCTGCGGAGGAGGCCCACAACCCCGACGGCCTGATCCCCGAAGCGGTCCGACGGCTCAAACGCGATTGCGCAGGCGTCTGCGTCATCACCGATGTCGCACTAGACCCGTACAACGCGGACGGGCATGATGGGCTGGTCAGTGACGCGGGTGTGGTGCTCAACGACCCGACGATCGACGTGCTGGTGCGGCAGGCGCTGTGCCACGCCGAGGCTGGGGCGGACATCGTCGCACCCAGCGACATGATGGACGGCCGGGTTGGCGCGATCCGGGCGGCGCTGGACGCGGCGGGGCACGCCGATATTGGCATCATGGCGTACACCGCCAAGTACGCCTCGGCGTTCTATGGCCCGTTCAGGGGGGCGCTCGATTCGGCACCCAGATCAGGCAGCGACAAACCAATCCCCACGGACAAGACCAGCTACCAGATGGACCCGGCCAACGCGCGCGAAGCGCTGCGACAACTCGCGCTCGACGAGGCGCAGGGGGCGGACATCGTGATGGTCAAGCCCGCCCTGCCCTACCTGGACATCCTGCGCGAATTCCGCAGCGCGACGAACTTGCCGATCGCGGCTTACCAGGTGAGCGGTGAGTACGTCATGCTCAAGGCGTCGGCTGCGGCGGGCGCGGGCGACGAGCGGGCCATGGTGATGGAAGCGATGACCAGCATCTTCCGCAGCGGGGCGGACATGGTGCTGACCTACTATGCCCATGACATTGCTCGGTGGTTGAAGGAGCGCTAGGCGGCGGCCCGCGGCCCGATTGGAAAGCACATGGTCGATTTCTTAAACCAACCAGTCGTCTGGATGATCCACGCGGTGGTCTGGGTTTATCGCTGCACGCTGGGCCAATTCATCGGCGGGCAGTGCCGGTACATGCCCACGTGCAGCCAGTACATGCTCGATGCGGTCGCCAAGCACGGCCCGTGGCGAGGCGGGTGGATGGGTGTCAAACGCATCGCCCGGTGCCACCCGCTCGGCGGCCACGGCTACGACCCGGCGTAAGCGACTGCCACACCTGTGGTACGTTGTACACGACCCCGTGACCGTGAAACAACAAGAAGCCCCCCACTGCCACCCAACCACGAAACCTCATGCAACGCACCGAAAACAAAATGATCGTGATCTCGTGCGATTTCACCGGCCACGACTGGGACGAGCACATGGCCATGATCGAGGGCCATCGCGGGTCGGTGCTCAGCTTGGAAGCCTTGTCGCGTGCTGTCGATGAGGCGGGGGAAGCGGAGGCGAACTTCGAGTGCGTGATGTGCAAGCGGGCGTTCGAGGCGGGGGAGAAAAGCTGGCGCCACCCGGACCCGCCCTTCCCCGAGACAGCCAACCCGCACGCGGTGATCTGCTGGGACTGCATCCGTCAGGCCGACCGCACCTTCGCCAAAGACCCCGACACCGACTGGACCCGCAAGATCCCGCCCGACAGCCGCTGGCGGTGAACTTGCGAGCAGCGGATGCAACTGCGACACGCTGAACTTACGCTGGAACACTTATCGAAATCTTTTGTGCCTGAACCCCGCCTCATCCCGACGCATATCGTGGCAGGCCCGCTGGGTGTGGGGAAGACCACCTCTATTCTTGATTTTGTCAGGCGGCGGGCGGCGAGTGAACACATCGCGGTGTTGGTCAATGACTTTGGGCCGGTGGGCATGGACGGTGCGATTCTGGAGGGCGCGGCAGGCGGCAGCAGCGGCGGCCTTGAGGTGATGACGATTCCGGGCGGGTGCTTGTGCTGCGCTTCGGCTGAGGCTCTGGCCACAGGCATCCCGAAGTTGGCTGGGCTTGCGGGGGTGACTCGGATCATCATCGAGCCGTCGGGCCTTGCGATGCCGGCCCAGGTGGTTGACCTGCTGCGGCAGTTGGCGGCGGCGAACGGGCTGGACCTGCGGCCGACGATCGTCCTGCTCGATGCGGGGGAGTTTCGCAGCGAAGCGGCGGAGCACATGCCTTACTACCGCCGCCTGGTTGAGTCGGCGGACGTGCTGATCGCCAACCGTGCGGACCGCGCGGATGAGCGGTCACTTGCGCGATTCATGCAGTGGGCTAAGACGCTGTACCCCGCCAAGCTCCGCGTGCTTACGACAAGCCACGGCGTCTTGCCCGAAGACCTGTTCGAATTGCAGGCCGTGCAGTTGCAGCTTTCGCCCGCATCCAAGCCTGTTGCCGATGAGCCGCACGCGCACCCCGAACGGGCGGGTGGCGCGGTTTGGCCCCCGGCGGTGCGGTTCAACTTGGCTGGGGTTGAGGCCTTGCTACGCGCCACCGGCCCCGACCGCTTCAAGGGCATCCTCCACACCGACGCGGGATGGAAGTTGATCCAACACGCGCGCGGCGAGCTAAGCATCCACCCCACGGAATACCGGCGCGACAGCCGGGCGGAGTGGATCGGCTCGGCCGATGCCACGCGCGCGTTGCTCGAAGAACTGAACCGCTGCCGGTTATGAAAAACACCGACCATATGGCCGGTGTTTCATTGGGGTGAGTCGTGCGGTTGCAGCAACCGGAGCGTTAGTCCAGCGACATCGTGAGCAGGAACTCGGCGTTGGTCTTCACCTTCTGCAGGCGGCCCTTGAGTAGCTCCATCGCTTCGACGACGTTCATGTCGGCCAGGACCTTGCGGAGGCGGTACACGAGCTTCAGTTCCTGTGTGTCCATCAGCAGCTCTTCACGCCGCGTACCCGACGCCGCGACATCGATGGCGGGGTAGGTGCGTTTCTCGACGAGTCTGCGGTCGAGGTGGAGTTCGCTGTTGCCGGTGCCCTTGAACTCCTCGAAGATGATGTCGTCCATCTTCGAGCCGGTGTCGGTGAGGGCTGTGGCGAGGATGGTGAGCGACCCGCCGTGCTCGATGGCTCGGGCGCTGCCGAAGAACTTCTTGGGGCGTTGGAGCGCGTTGGAGTCGAGGCCGCCGGTGAGGATCTTGCCGGAGTGCGGCATCTCCTGGTTGTATGCGCGGGCCATGCGGGTGATCGAGTCCATGAGGATGACCACGTGCTCGCCGAACTCGACCATGCGGCGTGACTTCTCGATGACCATCTCGCAGACCTGCACGTGCCGGGCCCCCTGCTCGTCGAAGGTGGAGGCGACGACTTCCACGGCTGGCGGCGTGTTGTTTTTGAAGTCGGTGACTTCCTCGGGCCGCTCGTCGATCAGCAGCACCAGAACTTTCATGTCCGGGTAGTTGGTGATGATGGCCTTGGCCATCTTCTGGAGCAGCACGGTCTTGCCGGTGCGGGGCGGTGCGACGATGAGCCCGCGCTGGCCGCGGCCAAGCGGGGTCACCAGATCGACGATCCGCATCTCGATCTCGTCGGGCGTGGTCTCCAGGACCAGGCGGTCCTTGGGGTGGAGCGGGGTCAGGTCCTCGAAGACTTTGCAGTCGTTGAGCTTGTCGGGGCGGTGGCCGTTGATCGTGTCCACCCGGAGCAAGGCGAAGTACCGCTCCGACTCCTTGGGCGGGCGGATGGTGCCCTGCACGACGTGCCCGACCTTGAGCCCGAAGCGGCGGATCTGCGACGGGCTCACATAAATGTCATCGGGGCACGCGAGGTAGGAGTACTCGGGGCTGCGGAGGAACCCGAACCCATCGGGCAGGATCTCCAGCGTGCCCTCGCCGTACATCAGGCCCTGCTTGGTCGAGTGCTTCTGGAGTATCTCGAAGATGAGCTTGTGCTTCTCGAGCTGGTGGTACTCCTTGACGCCCTCTTCCTTGGCCAGCTTGTGCAGGTCGTCCACATCCATCTTCTGGAGGTCGTGGATGGACAGGTCGTCGCGGCCCTTCTTCGCGTCTTCGTACCGCTTCTGGGCCTCGGCGTCGAGCTGCGCATCGGTCGATGCGACCTTGGCCTGGGGCTGGACCTCCTCGGCTGGCTGGGGCTCGTCGTCATCCTCATCGTCCCGGTCGTCGATCACAACGTCCTCGGCCGATTCGGTGGATTTTTTCGTGCTCTTCTTCTTCGTTGACTTGGCTGCCATCCGTGGGAACTCCTTAAGGTGCCAATCGCGTCGCAACGCGGTCGGCGGGATCAAGCGTAGCTCGTCACAATCGACGAGCGGCTAGGTAGGGGGGAAAACCGTCTTGCGACGGACCAGATCAGTGCGATCTCGTAAGGGGATGAACGATTCTTCAAGAGGGGCGGCACGGCGGAACACAACCTACGGTTTGGTCCCTTGCGGCACACGTGTTCACGGGGACTGTTACCCGAACACTACCGCCCTACAAATTAGCGTGGTGGATGACGGTAAGAAGATGCCGGGTCTGACCTGCGAGGTCGGCCCCGTCACTGCTGTCCAACACATAATCGGCACGGGATCGCTTCATGTCAAGTGGCAACTGCGTTTTCTCCCGGCGATCCAGCTCCGCTGCGTCCCAGCCGCGGGACGCCATGAGCCGCGCCAGCCGCTGCTCGCGGGGTGCGTCCACGTAGATCAGTGCGTCGCAGACACCCTCCAGGTGGTTCTCCAGCAGCAACGGGCAGTCCTCAATAATGGCTGTGACCGCTGGGTCGGCGGCCAGCTGGTCCCGCAGGTGGTCCCGCCTGGCGTGGACCCGGGGGTGCAGCAGGGCTTCCAGCCGGTGCCGCTGGGCCGCGTCCTCAAAAATGATCGAAGCGATCGCCGCGCGGTCTGGATTGCCTTGGCCATCCAACACCCGATCGCCCCACCACGCCCGTAGCGTCTCCACCACCTTGGGCTTCGCGATCTCCTCCCGGGCGATACGGTCGGCATCAATCACGCCACAGCCCAGCGCCTCAAACGCCCGAGCCGCGGTGCTCTTGCCGGACCCCGGCCCGCCCAGCAGGCCGATCACCGGCTTGTTTGTTCTCTGTGAATGAGTAGCTGACATCGTGTGGAGCGGTATCATAAGCACAAGTCAAAACAAGTCACGCGATGCGAAAGACCCTCCCGCCTATTGTCCTGGCCCTCTGGCTCTTGGCAGCGGCTATCCCGGCTGCGGCTCAGAGTACGGACCTGCCCAACTGCGCGAACCCCGAGCAGTGGGACCAGCTCCTCGAAGCGGCACAGGAAAAGGGGCTTGCGATCCTGGTCGTGCGACACAATTTTGGCGACGTGGCCACGACCAACGCCGCCGCCAAAGCGTGGGCCGAGCACAAAGCGACGCGCGGGATGCTCAAGCTCCACGTCACGGGCATCTCGGATGTCCCTGCGGTGCGCCAGGCCGCGGCCACCGTGAGCGACAGCTACAACTACGGACCCAAGCTCTACATCTTTGACCCGCAGCTTCGGCTGATCGGCTATCGCAACTACCGCGACCGCGAAGCGACCGACGAAGCGCTGCGCGTCGCGGGGCAGGTGCTCCGCTGGCAGGCCAGCGCCCAGCGCGAGATAGCCAAGGCGGACGGCCTCGCGGCCGACGGACGCTTCGAGAGGGCCTTTGCCCTGATCGAGGCGATTGCCGCACAAGACATCAAGACCTCACACGCGGTGAAGCAACTGTGGCGCGACCCCGAATCCACCCACCCCGAGGCACCGACCCGTGTGGGCCGATACTTCCCCACGCTGATGATGGACAAGCGGTCTGACTACGAAAAGCTCGCGGCCGAGCGCCTATCGGAAGCAACCGCGCACTTCGAGGCACAGGATTATCGCAAGGCGCTGGCGGTGCTCCGGCCGCTCGCGGCGGACCGGTCCGACCTGCCTCAGGTCCAGCAGGCCAAGGAACTAAGCGAGCGCATCGCCCTGGCCATGCGTGAACCGCCCGCGCAGGGGCCCGCCGCGAGTGACGACTGACCACTTGGCGTCTGCGTAGAGCATGTAACGTGCCCACAGACGCGGCGCACTAAGACCTGTGATTTCAAGGCTCCAAAGTTCGCAGCTCGTGCGCTTTGCCAAATGCATCCAGGAGACGCAGCGGCTCGATGCCGTAGTCCTCTTCCAAGCTGGTCCGCCACGGCTTGCCGTCCTTGATCGCATTGACAAACGCGACATAGCGCTTGCGGTCCTGCGCGATCATGAACTCGGTCAGCAGCCTGGCGATGCCGTACTGCCAACCCTCGATGGGCTTGGCGTCGAGCATCCCCCCGACGTTGCCGCGCTGCTTCATTTCCCGTTTGGCTTCAGCCTCTCGCCCGCGGTGGATCGTCGATTTGGGCACCAGCAACATGGAAACCACTTCAGCCAACCCCTCGTTGATCCAGGAGGGGATGTGTACGGGGGAGCGATAACGGTGCAGGAAGCCGTGGACACTTTCGTGGACCAGCACGTGCGCGAACCGCATCCTGTCCGGGTCACGGTAGAACGCGACGTGGACATAGCCATCGCCGAAGCCGTGGCACATCCCCGCGGATTGGCCGGAGTCGGTGTTGTGCATCTCGCGTTGGAAGCGGTGGTAGTCCTCGGGCTTCTGGAACACGAAGATCAGGCACTTGCCCCGGAAGATGTTCTTCTGCTTGTCGATGTCGAACATCTCGCACAGCCGGGCGTACATCGCTTCGAGTTCGCTGGCCCAGAACTTGGCTTCCTGTGCGTCGAGATCGCTGTAGAAGAGGAAATTGTCGGTCTCGTGCAGTCTCAGTTTTATGCCGAGCGTGGTCTCGCTGCGTTCTGCAAAATCCTTCAGGGATTTCACACTCGACGCCATCAGCTCAGCCGGCAACTCGCCCCAGAAATCCGCCTGGGTCCGCCCCAGCATGTGAGGTGGCGCCGCGGGCACGCCGGCATCCTCGGCAGAGGCTGGCAAGCTGGCATTGCCTTCTGCCTGCGTCTGGGTTTTGCCGTCCCGGATGGCCTGTGCCCGGTCTGCCAGTTCGGGGTCGATCTTGATCGCACGCGCGAGCGCTGCCTCGGCGTGACGCTCGCCATCCTCCCGTTCACGCAGGGCTTGGCCGAGCTTAAGCCAACCCTCCCCGTCGTCGGCCGGGATCAGGCGGCGGTGGACATCAAAGACCCGCTCGGTGGGGACCTGGTCCCACGCGACCCGGCTGGTCGCGCCATCTTTGTCCGCCAACTCGAAGCCCTGAGCGTCGAACGCCACCATCCGCCCACTGACCCGCCCGCCGTCGATCAGCGGCGATGCGAACGGGAATGGCTTCTCGATCACCTCTGATTCAGCGGATACCCCACCGGCAAGTGCGAACCAGCCCGCCAGCAAACATGGAATGAGCCAACCCGCGCGGTGCATCGCAGGATTCTACCCCTAAACTCTGAGTGTGGGGGATGAAAAAGCCGTGAGCAGCGGTTCCAATTTGTGCAGCGGGGGCACTGTGTCGGGGCGGAGCCCCGCCGCTCCGGGTTGTTAACACTTGTGGTTAGTTCACGTTGCGTGCATAATCCCTGTTCCCCCCGAGGTGTATCGCCGAGCCGTCCAGGCGACGGCACTCGTGCGGGCTCCTATGCTTCGAAGAGGTTCGCATGGCCCAGAAACGACGTCAGCTCGGCGAGATCCTGAAACGGTGGGGTCTTGTCGATGATCGGCAGATTAGCGAGGCGCTGAAGATCGCGCCCGCCTCACGCCAGCGGATCGGCGAGGCGCTGGTCCAATTGGGCTATGTCAGCCAGAACGATGTCGCCAAGGCGTTGGCAAGCCAGTTCGACATGGAGTTTGTCGATATGGATCAGCCCAACGTGATCCACAAGGACCACCTGGGGCTCATCCCGCCAGACCTCATCAAGAAGTATACCGTGCTGCCGCTGGGTCAGGAGGGGGATTACAAGATCAAGGTGCTGGTCCACGACCCGATGGACCTCGCTCTGATCGACGACCTGCACTTCCGGCTTGGCAAGAAGATCGAGCTGGCGCTTGGCGCCAAAGACAAGATCAAGGAATACATCGATCGGATGCTGTCCGAGACGCGGGCATCCATCGACGCGGCGGTCGCGGAGCTCTCGATCGACCGCGGGGCTTCGCTGGACATCGAGTTCGGAGTGGATGGTCAGACCAAGATGTTGGCCGACGATGCCGACGACGCGCAGCAGGCCCCGATCATCCGGCTGGTGAACGAGATAATCAAAGAGGCGGTCGTCACCCGAGCCAGCGACATCCACGTTGAGCCATTCGAGAACCGGGTGAGGCTGCGGTACCGGATCGACGGCGTCTGCCACGAGCGGGACATCATCCCCAAGCGGACTCAGGGGTCGGTGCTGGCCCGGCTCAAGATCATGAGCGGGATGAAGGTGGAAGAGAAGCGCGTCCCTCAGGACGGCCGCATCAAGATGAAGATCGGCGGGACACCCATCGACTTCCGTGTCTCGGCGTGCCCGACGTACCACGGCGAGTCGGTGGTCCTGCGTATCCTGAGGCCCGACGCGGCGACCGTCGGGCTCGAAAAGCTCGGCATGCAGGACGACACCCTCGAAGCCTTCAACAAGGTGATTACACGACCCAACGGCATTTTCCTGGTCACCGGGCCCACCGGCTCGGGGAAAACCACCACGCTGTACTCGGCGTTGCAGATCCTCAACCGCCCGGACAAGAAAATCATCACCGCTGAGGACCCGATCGAATACAACTTCAAGGGGATCAATCAGTGCCAGGTCAATGAGCAGATCGGGCTGGGCTTTTCCAAGATCCTCCGGGCCATGCTGCGGCAGGCCCCAAATATCATCCTCGTCGGAGAGATCCGCGACAAAGAGGTCGGCGAGGTTGCGGTGCAGGCGGCACTCACCGGCCACCTGGTGTTCTCCACGCTGCACACCAACGACGCGCCCTCTGCCATCACGCGTATGATCGACATGGGACTCAAGCCCTTCCTGGTCGCCAGCTCGATACAGGCGGTGCTCGGCCAACGGCTGGTGCGCATCCTCTGCGACCACTGCAAGGAGCCCGACGCGAAACCAGACCGCAAACTCATGGCGCTTGTGGGCCTGCTGCAAGCAGATATCGCGGATAAGACCGTGTACAAGGCGGTCGGTTGCAACCGCTGTGCGAACACGGGGTACCGCGGCCGGCAAGGCATCTATGAGTTGATGCATATGAACAGCGAGATCCGCGAGATGGCGTTTAACCGCGCGCCGGTCAACCGTATCCGGGCTGCGGCCAAGGCCTCGGGCATGCGGAATCTGCTGGGCGACGGCCGGCTCAAGATCCTGGAGGGCAAGACCACGATCGAAGAGGTCGCACGCCTGGCGCAGGTCGAGGGCCTGATCGAGATGGAAGACGACGAGGCTGCGGCGTGATAGCATCCCGCGGTCGGCCATCCGCCGTCATCTGACCAAGGGATTTTGGTTGACTTTGCTGACGGTGCGCTGCTGCCTAACGAAAGCTCACACATGTCCTCACTACACATTGACCGCCTGCTCGACACCGTGATCAAACAGGAGGCCTCGGACCTCCACCTGACCGTGGGCAAGGCCCCCACCGTCCGGATGCGCGGCCGACTGGTCGAGCTGAAGACCAAGGTGCTCGAGCCCGCCGACACCACCGCCCTGATGAAGGCGATCACCCCCGAGCGATCGCAGAACGAGCTCCAGGAAGAGGGCGGCAGCGACTTCGGTTTTGCCTACGGAGACCCCAACGACCCGGACAACTCCGCCCGGTTCCGTGTCTCCATCTTCAGGCAGAAGGGCGACGTAGCGCTCGTGCTGCGGCGGATCCCGAACAAGCTCATCGACATCATGGACATCGGGCTACCCAAGATCGTGGTGGACCTGATCCGCAGACCCCGAGGGCTGTTCCTGGTCACCGGGCCCACCGGCTCGGGTAAAACGACCACGCTGGCGTCCATGATCGACTGGATCAATATCCACCTCGACCGCCACATCATCACCGTGGAGGACCCGATCGAGTACTACCAGCCGCACAAAAAGTCGATCGTCAACCAGCGGGAGGTCGGGAACGACGTACCCAGCTTCTCCGAGGCGCTGCGGCGGGCGTTGCGTCAGGACCCGGACTGTATTCTGGTCGGTGAAATGCGCGACCTGGAGACCATCGAGGCCGCGATCGCCGCGTCTGAAACGGGGCACCTGGTCTTCGGCACGCTCCACACCACCGGGGCCTCGGGCACCATCAACCGTATCGTGGACGCGTTCCCGGTCAGCCAACAGGCCCAGATCCGGGTGCAGCTCTCCACCGCCCTCATGGCGGTGCTCAGCCAGCAGCTCCTCAAGCGGATCGACAAGAAGGGCATGGTCGCGGCCTACGAGTTCCTCGTGGTCACCCCCGCCATCGCCAACCTCATCCGTGAGAATAAGACCTTCCGTATCGACTCCGCGATCCAGACCGGGAAGAAGTTCGGCATGCAGCTTCTCGACGACCACCTCTGGTCGCTTTACGAGAAGGGGATGATCTCGGCTGAAGACATGATCGACAAGTCTAAGAACGCAGCGGCCCTGGTTGAAAAGGTCCACCGTGCCGGCGCACAGGTTGGCAGAACCGAGCTGGACACGGAGGATGTGAAGACAGATTGACCCGCTTGTCACGTCGCCCTATCGGTCAGATTTATTAGGTTTTTGCTAGCATTTTTGGCCCTCCCCGCCGCATATCAATTCGTCAAAAACTCTCCGAAATCCATATGTCTATTGCATTATTTTCGTGAAAATAGCTTTACTGTCTTCGTTCCTGTCGATATGCTTCAGGTGTCATCTATTTGATTTATCCCCGCAGGAACTGACGCTTCCTCACCCCGCCCCGATGTGCTGACCCGCCAAGACCCCCCAACCAAACCCGGCCAAGCCTTCCCGACTCGATGACAACCCGACCGTCAGTGTGACCCACGCAAGCACCCAGCCGGTGCGGCCGGGATCAAGGGACCTCGCCTAAGGAGCGACCCTGATACCCCCCTCCACCGGAAGTAAGCCACCCGGAAATGGGCACCCGAAGTGAGTCACCCAAAGCGGCGCTCCCCGCCCCGACAGACGACTGAACCGACTCGGCCTACAAAACAACAGCGAGAATCCCTTGGCCACACGAACCAACCCAATCCCGACCAGTGAAGAACTCCGCGGCCGCCGGCTCGGACGCATCCTGACCAAGATGGGCAAGATCACCCGCGATCAGGTTCAAGAGGCCCTCACCCTCCAACAGTCCCAGAAACGCCCGGTCGGCCAGATCCTCATCGAACTGGGCTACGTCACCGCAGACGACATCAACATGGCCATGGCCTCGCAGCAGGGCATGGAAGTGGTGGACCTCGCGGATTACGAGATGTCCGAAAAGGTCATCAAGCAGATCCCCCCCGAAACCGCCCAGGTCTATCAACTGGTCCCCATCCAACACGACGAGGCGACCAACACCCTCACCGTCGCCCTCAAGTCCGCGGACAACTTCCGGGCCTTGGACGACCTGCGGCTGCTCCTGGGGTTCAAGGTCAAGGCGGTCGTCGCCCCCGCAAACCAGATTGAAAAGGCGATCCAGAACTTCTACGGCGATGACGAGGAGTCCCTGACGTCCCTCATCTCCGAGTTGTCCAGCGACGCCCACCTCGAAGAACTGGAAGACCGCGGAGAGTCGATCGACCTTGAAGAACTGATCCAGTATGCCGAGGACAACAAGGTCAAAAGGCTGCTCAACCTCGTCCTGCTCCAGGCGATCAAGGACAAGGCCTCGGACATCCACTTCGAGCCGTTCGAAGACGAGTTCAAGATGCGGTACCGCATCGACGGCGTGCTTTACGAGATGATCCCCCCGCCGCGGCACCTGGCGCTGCCGATCGTCTCGCGTATCAAGGTCATGGCCAACCTCGACATCGCCGAACGCCGCATGCCGCAGGACGGCCGCATCGAGCTGGTCGTCAACGCCAGCCCGGTGGACCTCCGCGTCGCGGTGCTGCCCACCATGTTCGGCGAGTCGGTCGTCATGCGTATCCTGGACCGGGCCAACACCTCGCTGGACCTCGACAAGGTCGGCATGCGGGCAGACGACCTGGACACCTTCCGCCAGCTCATCCACAAGCCCAACGGCATCGTCATCGTCACCGGGCCCACAGGCTCGGGCAAGACGACCACCCTCTATGCCGCGCTCAACGAACTCAACGAGGTCACCGAGAAAATCCTCACCGCGGAAGACCCCGTCGAGTACGACATCGACGGCCTGTGCCAGGTCCAGGTCAACCCCGATGTCGGCCTGACGTTCGCCAAGGCGCTGCGGAGCTTCCTGCGGCAGGACCCGGACATCATCCTCGTCGGCGAGACCCGCGACCTGGAGACCGCGCAGATCGCGGTCCAGGCCTCGCTCACGGGCCACCTCGTGTTCACCACACTCCACACCAACGACGCACCGTCCTCCATCGCCCGCCTGCTCGACCTGGGGCTGGAGAGCTTCCTCATCACCGCCACGATCGAAGGCATCGTCGCGCAGCGGCTGGTCCGCACCATCTGCCCGCGATGCAAGGAGAGCTTCACACCATCTGAAGATGCGCTCATGCAGCTGGACCTCTCCAGCGAAGACCTCGACGGCCGACAGCTCTACCGCGGACGCGGCTGCGACTTCTGCAACCAGTCGGGCTACAAGGGCCGGCTCGGCTTGTTCGAGATCATGATGCTCGACGATGAAATCCGCGAGCTTATCATGCAGAACGCCTCGACGCAGATCCTCCGGGCCGAGGCACGCAAACGCGGCATGAGGACGCTGCGCCAGACGGGCCTGATGGCCCTGTACGACGGCTTGACCACGATCGACGAGGTCGTGAAGGAAACGATGCTTGAAGATTGAACCCGCAGACCGCCGCCGGCAGCTTGTTGCCAGCCGCTCGTGATGAAGGAGCGCCACCATGCCTACTTTCCAGTATGAAGCGTTGAACGAGTCCGGCAAGCCTCAGAAGGGTGAGATCGCCGCTGCCAACAGCGACGAGGCCATCGCCCGCATCCGAAGCCAGGGCTTCTTCCCCACCTCCGTGCGGGAACAGAAAGCCAAGAAGGGCGCACGCACAGGAGGCGACGGCGGCAAGCCCGGCAAGGCTGGCACCGGCGGGGTCCAGCGCAAGAAGGCTGGCGAGATCACCATCAACATCGGCGGGGTGGGCAGCAAACAGCTCACCGCATTCACCCGCCAGCTCTCCACGCTCCAGGACGCGGGCCTCCCCATCCTCCGCTCCATCTCCATCCTCGAGCAGCAGCAGAAGCCCGGCCTCCTCAAGCAATCACTCGCGGGCATCCACGACGACATCTCCGGCGGTTCGTCACTCTCCGACGCGATGTCCAAGCACCCCAAAGCGTTCAACAAGCTCTACACCAAGATGATCGCGGCTGGCGAGGTCGGCGGCGTGCTGGACCTCATCCTCCAACGCTTGGCGGACTTCCTCGAAAAAGCCGCCCGGCTCAAGAGGCGGATCATCAGCGCGATGATCTACCCCGCGGCCGTCATCTCCGTCGCCGCCATCATCGTGCTGGGCATCATGCTCTTCATCGTGCCCAAGTTCATCAAGATCTTCGACGACTTCGACACCGAGATGCCCGCCATCACGACCTTCCTCATCGAGTCGTCCAAGTGGCTCGGCGGCCCGCTGCTCGGCGTCCTCGGGGCAGAGCAATACAACGAAGATCAGATGATCCCCGGCATCGTCTTCGTGATGTTCTCGCCCATCCTGATCTACCTGGCCGTCAAGCTCATCCGCAAGACCACCAGCGGCAAATCTATCCTCGACCGCATGTTGCTCATGACCCCGGTCGTCGGCGGGCTGGTCCGAAAGTCCATCATCGCAAAGTTCACGCGAACGCTGGGCACGCTCATCAATGCCGGCGTCCCCATCCTCGATGCCATCACCATCACCGGCGACACCACCGGCAACTATGTCTATGAGCAGGCCCTCCGCGACGTGCACGACTCGGTCCGACAGGGCGACTCCTTCGCCGAGCCCCTGCGAAAGGCCAAGGTCTGCGACGTCATCGTCGTCAACATGATCGACGTCGGCGAAGAGACCGGCGACCTGGACAAGATGCTCCTCAAAATCGCGGACAACTACGACGAAGAAGTGGACACAGCCGTCGCCGGCCTGGTCTCGCTGCTCGAGCCGGTCATGGTCGTCGTGCTCGGCGGCATCGTCGGCTTCATCGTCATCGCCCTGTTCCTCCCCCTGGTCAAGCTGATGCAGTCGGTGATGTAACGCCCGCTGATAAACCGTCGGCGTAGCCGCCCCACAGGCTAGCCCACCGCAAAGGATCACCCGTGATGCCACACCGTCCCCGGCCCAAAGCCTTCACCCTGATCGAGATCCTCGTCACGATCAGCATCATCGCCCTCCTCCTGGGCATCGGCGTCGCGGGCATGAGTGCGCTCTATGGCGAGTCAGACAAAAGCCGCACACAGGTCATGCTGCGACAACTCCAAGGCGTCATCACCGAATACTCCGCCCAGACCCGCGGCACACTGCCCGCACACCACAACAACATCGCCAACGTCATCGGAGACATCAAGGCCAACGGCGGCGAGGCCACCGAGATGATGCTCCGTTCCATCGACAAGCAGTTCTGGCAGGGCGGGCAATACAACGGTGCCGCCGGCGGCAACCAGCGCCTCAACGACGCATGGGGCAAGGAGATCGAGTACGTCCAGGCCAATGGCACCGGCGACCCCGCGATCAACCAGCAGCCCAAACGCCCTCAACCCTACTTCGCCTCCGCCGGGCCCGATGGCGAGTGGGGCACGTTTAGTACAACCGCAGTACCCGACGCCGCCGCCAAGGACAACATCTTCAGCTTTGAGATGGGCCAATGATGCAACACACCACCCCCATCCTCCCCCCCGGCATCGTCGTGTCTGCGGACCACGCGCCCACCGCGCGACCCGCCCGCGCCTTTACCCTCATCGAACTCCTGGTCGCCGTGTCCATCATCGCGCTGGTCGCGGCCAGCACCTTCCCGATCCTCTCGGCCATGCAGAGCGGCACACGCGAGTCGGCCGGGTACAACACCGTCGCCGTCGCCACCTCCGCCGCACGCCAACTCGCCACACAGAACAAGTCCAAGCAGGACCCCCTCACCGCTGGCACCGCTTATCAGGGCACCGCCGCACTCTTCACCAACTCCGGCGATATCCGCATCGTCGAAAACGTCCCCGGTGCCAACCCCACCAACAGCCGGTTCGCCTACGCCGACATAGAGGGCCGCGACTACGTCCGCATGCCCAGCCGCGTCGGGTTCGTCGGCGTCGCGCGGAACGCCACGGGGATCGACGGCCTACGCCTCCTCGCCCCGCCCTTCGCCATCCGCTTCAACCAGCACGGCAACCTGGTCTATGGCAACCCCACCACCGCCGGCGGTGCTTTCAACGTCTATTACTCCAAAGACCGCAGCACACCCAACCCCATCGTAGGCCGTCCAAACAGCTACAACCCCAACGCGGCTGCCAGCAAGACTTGGAACAACACGCTCGGCAAGTTTGAACTGCCTTTTAATGAAGTGGAAACCGTCGTCGCGGTGATCGTGTACCCCGAGGAAGGCAGCATCAACCTCACCGCGAGCGGCGGAGACATCACGCCCGCCGCCCGTGACCGCATCCTGGAAACCGGGCGCATCGTGTTCTTCAGCCGATACACCGGTGCCCCGCTGCGGGTGGACTTCCAATGACCACACACCACACCACCAGCCCGAACCGCCGACCCGCTGCCATGCCCCGCGGCTTCTCCCTCATGGAGGTGCTGATCGCCATCGGCGTGTTCGCCATCGGCATGGTCGCCGTCGCGTCCATCTTCCCGGTCGCCATTCTGCTCCAGAAGCAGACGGTGCAGGAAGTCGAAGCCACGCACTTCGGCCGCAACGCCAAGGCCCTCGTTGCCGCTCGCGGCTTTGTCGCCCCCGCCGGTGCATGGGACGCGATCGCCGCCGCCGGCGTCACCTCGGCCATGCCTGCGGCCGCGATGAACCAGTGGTCCCTCGCCGACCGCAGCTACAACACGCTCGAACCCACCAACCAGCGCCGCGTCTTCTGGGTCCCCATGTGCATCGACACAGACCCCAGCCCATCCAAGGCCTGGCAGGTCTTCGTCTTCGTCGTCAGGGGCGAGCGAGGCAAGACCTATGGCCCCGTCGCCGCAAACCCAGATATCGTAAATGGCGAAGACCCGAATTATGTGCCGAGAGTGAAACGGCAGGCAACCACCCTCGCTGTTACCGGCCCCGTCGTCAACCGATTCAATTTCGGCAACAACCCCCGAATCGTCCGCCCCGGCGAAAGCATCGTCGACCAAGATGGCCTCGTGTACATCGTCAACGCCGCCGACAACGCAGGCGTCGCCGTCAGCGGCGTCATCCCCGGCACGGCGGGTGCCAACGTGGACATCTGGTACGCCGCGCCCAACACCGCCGGGGGTACCTCAACGTTTGTCCGGCTCATCACGCTGATCGACAGCGGTGGCATCACCGGCACCGGCGACGGCAACATCATCCGCACTCCCTGAGTCAGCCATGAAGCACCCGCTAAACAACCTCACCATGACCCGCAAGGCGCACCACGGCTTCACGATCATCGAACTGATCGTGGCGGTCGGGGTCGCGTCGCTGCTGCTGTTCATGGTGAACTTCATCTTCAACGACGCGACCCGCGCTGTGTCCCGAGGCATCGCGCTATCCGACATCATCGCCGACACCCGCGGCGGTTCGGACCAGTTCGATATCGACGCGGCCGTGATGGTCGGCCCCACCACCAGCCCGGCAACCGAGGCCGGCGGATTTCAGGTGATCGCCAACCACCAGATCAACGCCCAGGTCCGCCGTGGCCCCCGCCTGCGCGAAGAGGCCGCAACCGTCCGCGCCGACCAACTCGTCTTCATCCGCCTCCGCGACGACGGCTCAAACCGCCTACTGCCGATGACGCCGAAGACCAACGGTACTTTCCAGAACGATTTCCTCCGGGACACGAACGACCCGAACTCGGGCTACACGGCCGAGCACGTCAAGGTTTGGTTCGGTCACGTACAACTAACTACTTCCGTCGGGGCGAGTGGTGGGGCTTTGGGCAGCGGCTCCAACCGAATCGCCAACGACTGGGTGTTAGGCCGACAGGCCATGTTCCTTGTCGATGAGAGTCCCGGCAATCAAGCGATCCCCAATAACCACATCCACGCCGCGGCCAGCGCCAGGTTTAACGAATCCGTCGGCGGGTATGGCACCCACAAACCGCCAGTTGCCACCGTGCCGGACCTGGTTTATGCCGGATTGACGGACATGGCCGGGCAAGTCCTCGGCCCACAAAGCGTGGCCGGTTCGATTAACCAGCTGCTTGGAGCGACCGCAAGCAACGCAGCGTATCGCACCGCAGCCTACAACTACGCCTACCTCTCGCAGCGCCTCTGGGCCAACCCCGCGCCGCGCGTAGACAACTCTGGTGATCTCTACGGCATCGCGGCGTGGCAGGTGGCGCAGATGCACCCGATCTTCCTCAACCACGTCAGCGATTTCATCGTCGAGTTCGCGGCTGACACAGACCTGGATGGGGAAATCGACACGCATGACCACGATGGCAGCAACGCCACGCCGGAAATCATCAAGTGGTACGTCGATGATGACTTTGCCAATGAACCGGGCACCGGCGGGTACGATGCCTCTCGGCCCGCGACGTATCCATTGCCTGCCGGTTCCGCCTACCGCACCGCCGTGTATGACACCAACCCGCCCGGCGGAGCCGCCGGCGCCTTTGTCTGGCGGCACGACGATGCGAACTTTCTCGTGCAGACCGACTCCGCCACATACCCCAACCAACCCAGCTTTTGGCCCTACATGATCCGCATCCGCTACCGCATGCACGACTCGCGGGGCGTGATCGAGTCGGGCGACAACCAGCACGGCATGTGGTTTGAGCACGTGATCCGCGTCAAGCGGCCGTAAACACCACCGTATTCATCGGGCCACCCGGTATTGTGCCGGCCCGGCCCCGACAACCCGACGCCCGGCATGAGGCCGGGCAATCCCAACCGGGGAGATGCAAAGGAGTTCATGATGACAACGCAACCGCAACCGGACCCCGCCCACCGCACACCCCGCCCCGCCGCCGCCAAGCGTGGATCGGTGCTGGTGGTGGTGGTGGTGGTGATCGTTCTTCTGACGGTACTCGGCGCGGTGTACCTGCAAGTCGCGCAGGTGCAACGGGCCGTCGCCGCCCAACCGATCGACAACATCGACACGATCCTCGCGTCGGTCGTGCAGGAGATTCAACTGCAACTGGCGCAGGACATCTTCGACGACTCCGGCGTCCTCTTCGGCCCCGGTGTCGAGCCGTGGGACAGGCCGATGCTCAACACCGGCGCGACGCGTCCCGTCCCAGACCCGATTACCGGCGCACCGGGCAATGCCCCCGGCGGCACCAATGATGATGTGTGGCTCGACTCGGCCTTCCCCTACAACGATAGCGGGACGATGCGCTGGGCCCGTGTCAGCGATCTGAGCGGCCGCGTGTTCAACCGCGATACCACCACGGGCCACCCGACGGGCAACAGCCAGGTGATCACCACGGCCCTGATGAACGACGTGGACATCACCAACAACCAACTGGTGGACGCCGACGGCGACGGCATCGGCGACTCGCGCTGGGAGCGTGCCCCGATCCCGCTGATGACCGGCGTGGAATACTTCATGGCCGTGCGCATCATCGACGCCAGCAGCTTGGTGAACCTGCGTGCCGGTACCTCCATCACGGCCAACGGAACCGACACCGTCGGCGACATCACAGGCTACTTCCCCACCAGTCAGGACATCAGCCGGCTGATCCAGAAGCGCACCGGCAGTGCGAACGCGGGCACCGACTTGGATAGTTTCTTTACGGGTCTGCGGCAGAGTCATCCGTTGCCCGCTGTCGCACCGTTTTATCCGACGCCCTTCGGCCTTACCAACCTCGCGACCGGGACCTATGGCGGAGGACAGATCCGCTCCTGGCTCGACGATATTGCTCAGCCGGGTAGCCTTACCCCCTACGCTACGGACCTCGTCGCACTCGCCTACCGCAATGGGGCGTTCGCCAACACAAGCGGTGGCGGGACGGATTACGAAGCACAACTCGGTGCCGCACTCGACGCCCCAGGGGCCGAGCGAGGCACCAGCCAGAACGAGTGGGCCCCCGCTGCCACCGCCGCCTCATTCCCCAGCATCCGTCACAAGGTCACCCCATTCTCCGGCCACGCGCTGTTCGCTTCCAACCGCGATGGCGGGGCGTTCCGCACCAAGGACGACCTGAACTACCGTGACGCAGCCACCCCGCAGACGCGGGCCACTCGCATCCGTGATCGGCTCCAGAGCATCTTCGCGCTCAACGGCGGGGTCACGGGTCAGTTGAGCCCCGCAGAACTGGCCGCGGCGTTCGCGGCCAATATCGCTGAGTACTCTGATTACAACAACCTGATTGACACCGCAGTCACCTCCGGCGGGGTCACGTGGTACGGCCTCGAAGCGCTGCCGTTCCTACGCGAGGCTTATGTGCAGGTGCTCTACCAAGACACTGGGGGGGACCTTGTCTGGGAGCCGGTGCCCGACTCGCACGGAGTGATCGTGGAAATCGGCAACCCATTTGATCGGCCGATCATCTTTAACAGTGCCGATCCGGATCGCCCCGCCATCCGAATCGCCTTGCTCAAAACCGATGGCACAACTGAGACAGAACTGGATACCTTCGAGATACCAGACTCCGCACCCACCATGCCGCCGCGCGACCCTACCGGCACGGACACCGACCGTGAGGAATTGATCTTTATCGCAGACGGCACGGCGGCGCTGGATGAAACGGGCGAAACCAAGGGTCAATTTTTGACCACCTCAATCCTCTCCGACAACCCGGATTATCCTTTCAATCAGGTCTCAATGCCGGGCTTCGACCTGAGCGGGTTGACTGAGGGTGATGAGGTGATTTTTGCGATGCAGGTGGAGGTCGGGGCCAAGGGCTCGGGCAACTGGGTTACGTATGACCGGCTGTATGGCAGCGGGACCGACAGCATCTCGTTCCCCGACGAAGTGGACTTCAATCAAGCCGGCTCGGTCCCGCCAGCCGCCAAGGCCAGCGGCCGGGCGTGGATGCAAAAAGGCATCACCCGTGCTGGCGGCGGGATTGATTATCTGTCGAACAGTGGCAAGGTGATAACCGTCAACCGCGTGGCCGCCGATTTGGTCGCGCCGGACGCGAATAACTGGCCCGGCGAGACGGCCACGGAGTACGTCAGTGATGCGGACAACTTCGGCACAGATAACAAAGGCCCTGCGGGCGATCCGAATCTAGACGACTTCCAACTCACTCTGGCAAACCGGCCAATTTTCTCGGTGGCTGAGCTGGGGTGGATTTTGATGTTCGGCTTCGCCGAAGATTTTGCCGCGACCAATGGCATCCCCGGAGGCGACCTGCCGGCGCTACTCAGTGGGCCGGATGGCACAACCCCAACGATTCCTAGAAGCGAGTGGTTCCTGCGCTTCGACAATAATGCACCATTAACCACCAACGCAGTAGCCGCCACCGTCGGCGGACAGGACATCACCTATGCCGAGTTGGTCATGGATGAGTTCACCACCCTGCACCCCGGCTATGACGGCGTCGATAATGACGGTGACGGTTCGATCGACAACGACAGGGAGCAGTTCGTCTTCGGCACGATGAACATCAACACCGCGCCGCGACACCTCGCGACGCTGGCCGCGTCGTACCCCGGCTCGATCGCGCAGACGGAAGCCCTGATCGGTGTGATCCAGGGGGGCGGTGTCGTGGCGAGCATGGGGCAGGTGGTCAGCCGGATCGTCGCAGGCACAGCCCCGCCGGGTGCTGGCGAAGTTGCCTTCGATCTCTACCCCATGCCCGAGGCGACGCTACCCGTTGCCTCCGGCGGGCAGGAGGCGGTGCAGTACCCCATCGCCGGCGATGCCGAAGAAGCGATGAAGCGGGCGCAGTTCTTCCTGCAAACCTTCACCAACCGCAGTGATGTGTTTATCGCACACATCTTCGTCGGGGGGTACACCGGCAGCGGTGGGACCTATGACGAACTGATCGAGTCTGGGCGGATGATTGTGATCTTTAATCGGGCGAACATGACCAGCGCGAACGATTCGCCGGAGGTGTTGGCGTCGTTCCGGTATTGAGCGGGCGTAAGCCAAAGCCGAGGGATAGCCATCCCTCGGCGTTCCTGCGGGGCGGCCCGGTAGAGCGGTTCACCGCACGGAGAAGAGGCCGAGGCCGAGGGATGGCGATCCCTCGGCTTTGGGGGTGGGGGGAGTTGGCAGGCGGTTGTGGATATGGAGACAGCGGATGGGCAAGGGTATATTCGAGAAGATTGTGGACGGGGAGATTCCTTCGCACAAGGTGTACGAGGATGAGTTCGTGTTCGCCTTCCTGGACATCAGACCGCTCTCGCGTGGGCACTGCCTGCTGATCCCCAAGGTTTGTTACGTCACGCTGGATCAGGTGCCCGCGGAGGTGGCGGCTGCGCTGGGTCGGGCGCTGCCGATGCTCGCGCGTGCGGTCATGAAGGCGACCGGGGCCTCGGCCTACAACGTGCTGCAAAACAACGGCAAGCTCGCGCATCAGGCGGTCGATCACGTTCACTTCCACATCATCCCCAAGTTCGAGACCGGCGAAGGCCTGGGCATCGACTGGCTGGCGGGCGAGTTAAAAGATGGTGCGGCGCTGCGTGACGCGATCGTTGCGGCGATCGAGCCTCCGCAATAGCCCACGCGCAACGCGGGCGCGGTCACAGCGGCCACGATTGCGCTTAGGCCGCGCGGACGTTGACCGCGGGCTATGGGGATAGGCTGACGCCGCCGCGCTACAGGGTGCCCTTGGTGGAGGGGACGTCGTCGCCTGTCACGGCGACGGCCTGGCGCAGGGCCCGGCCAAAGGCCTTGAAGATCGCCTCGGCGATGTGGTGGTTGTTCTGACCCCAGGGGACCTCGATGTGCAGGTTCATGCGGGCGTTGTTGACCACGGCGTGGAAGAACTCTTCGACCAGTTGCACATCGAACACACCCATCGTTTGCCCGACAATCGCGGCCTTGCCCTGCGGCTCGATGCCAAACGAGGTCCAGTTGACCTTGTACACCAGCGCGGGTCGGCCAGAAAGATCAAGCGCGACACGGGCGAGCGCATCTTCCATCGGCACATCGGCGCTGCCGTAGCGCTCGATGCCGCGCTTGTCGCCGAGCGCCTGATCAATCGCCTGCCCCAGCGCGATACCCACATCCTCGACGGTGTGGTGGTCGTCCACCTGGGTGTCGCCTTCGCAGGTGACGCGGAGGCCAAGCCGGCCGTGCCTTGCGACGTGGTCGAGCATGTGGTCGAAGAACCCAACGCCGGTGGCATGGGCGTAGTCGCCCTGCTTCTGCGGGTCGAGCGCGAGCGCAAGGTCGATCTTCGTCTCGTTGGTCTTTCGCTGGATGGCGGCGGTACGCGGCATAGCTGGAGTTTAACAGGAGTCACACGGGGGCGGCTGCTGCGGGGCGGGCGATCCACTCAACGGGACGGGGGCATGGGCTGCGGCGCAGCGTCAGGCGTAGCGATCGATCGCTTCGAGCAGGGCCGCGTTCTGCTCTGGCGTCCCGAGCGTGATGCGGATTTTATCGTCGAGACCCGGCGTGCTGAAGTAGCGGATGAGTATGCGCTGATCTTTGAGGTATTGGTAGATCGCCCGCGCGCCGGGCCGGCCGGACCCGGATGGCGGGGTCGCGAGGATGAAGTTGGTGTGGCTGGGGTATACGTGATACCCACGCTGGGCCAGCGCCTCGGTCAATGCGCCTCGCTCCCGGCAGACCATGTCCCACGACGCGCGGGCGTGGTCCTGGTCCTGCAGTGCGGCGGTGGCGGCAACCTGTGCGAGGATATCGGTGTTGTAGGAGTCGCGGGCCTTGTCCATCGCTGCGATCAGCGCGGGTGATGCGATGCCGTAGCCAAAGCGCAGCCCCGCGAGTGAATAGCCCTTGCTCAGCGACCGCAGCAGCACGACGTTGGGCAGCGCGGCCGAGCCCCGCACCAGGTCCAGCGCGTTGCCCGGAGCGAAATCGACATACGCCTCATCGACCACCAGCACACCCCGGAAAGCCAGCGCGATCTCACGCAGTTTGTCCACGGCTTCATACCGGCCCGACGGCGCGTGCGGATTCACGATGAAACCAAGCTGACAGCCCGCGTCGTTCCACGCCTGTGCCACGCTTTGCGGCAGGGCGAAATCCGGCTCGCGGTCCACCGTGGTCACTGGCGTGTCCTGGATGTCCGCTAGCACGCTGTAGAGCGAGTAGCTCGGCCGGGTCATCCCGATGCCCCCGCCCCCCGCCGACCTCGGCTCACAGAACACGGTGACCAGCAGGCGCAGCAGCTCATCCCCGCCGTTGGTCGCGATGATCTGATCGGGGGTGACGCTGTGCAAAGCGGCGGCGGCGGCGCGGAACCACTTGGCGTCCGGCGGGGGATAGAGCCGTAATGCTTCTGGGGCGAGCGTGCGGATGGCCTCCATCACCTTTGGTGAGGGTGGTATCGGGTTTTCGTTGGTGTTGAGCTTGATCACCCCGCCGGTGCCCGCCGTCTCCCGGAAGGTGGGCTGCTCGCCGGGGACGTAGGCGGCGAGGCGGTGGATATTGTCGCGTTCAAGGGGCATGGCGGACATGATCGCGGCGTATCGGGCGTCGGTCAACGTGGCTGTCCACGGCTGGTTTGCCCGAGTCGTGAGCCGGGGTGATAATATCTGTCAGTGCAAACCTCGGCCCCCGAGCTTATGAACCGCGAACAGATCGACGCCGCCCTCCGCGACGCCGGGGCGGTGTTGGCTGCTGGCGGGCTGGTGGTGTTCCCGACCGAGACGGTGTACGGGATCGGCTGCCGGGCGGGAAGTGCCGAGGCTGTGGCCAAGCTCCGCGCGTTCAAGGGCCAGCACGACGGCGGGTTTGCCCTGCACCTGCCCTCCCCCGAGGATGTGCGGCGGTATATCACGACCCCTTCCCGCCGGGTTCTGGGGCTTATCGAGAAGCTGCTCGCGCGGCCGATCACACTGCGTCTGGTGTTGCGGGACGGCATGACCCTGCGCGACGATGCACCGCTTAGCGATCAGGAGCGCGGGCAGATCATCCACGACGATGTGATCGCGCTGCGTTGCCCGGCCCCGGTGTTGACCAGTCGCCTGCTGGACGCAAGCCCGTCTGCCATCATCGCGTCGGGGGCTGCTGCCCCGGGCACATCGCTACCCACCGATGCGCAGCAGGCGGCAGCCGCCACAGCGGGTGTCGCGGACTACCTGATTGATGGCGGGCCGTGCCGGTTTGCCAAGGCATCCACAGCCGTGCGTCTGTCGATCACGAAGGGTTCGCCCGTGGTTGTTCTAGAGCGTGAAGGGGCGTTGGATAAGCGAACGGTCGAGCGGATCTCGCGTTTTACCATCCTGCTGGTGTGTACCGGCAACACCTGCCGCTCGCCGATGGCTCATGTGTTGACCCGCAAGGCGATCGCTCTGCGGCTGGGCATCGAGCCCAACGAGCTTTCCGCCGCGGGTTTTGAGGTAAGTTCCGCGGGTGTGTTTGCCTCGTCGGGTGCTCCTGCATCGCCCGAGGCGGTGGATGCTGTCAAGCGGCTGGGGTTGGACCTGTCGGGCCACCGCTCGACGCCGTTGTCTCGGAGCCTTGCGGCGGAGGCAGACCTGATCCTGTGCATGAGCGCTTCGCATGTGCGTTCGGTGCTGGAGCTTGCCCCGGACGCTGCGGGCCGGGTGATGCGGCTGGACGCCGAAGCAGACGTCGCCGACCCGATCGGTCTGGATATTGCTGCCTATCATCGCACAGCCGATCAGATCAGCCGTGCCATTGAAATCAGGCTACAGGAGCTCTTGTCATGAGGATTGCCCTGGGAGCCGACCACCGCGGCGCCCATATCATCGATTGTGTGGTGAACGTGCTGGTCGCGAATGGGGCGGAGATCGTCATGCGTGGCGGGTGCGACGGGGAGATTTGCGACTACCCGGACCACGCCTACCCGGTCGCCAAGGCTGTGGCTGACGGCGAAGCGGAGATGGGTGTGCTGATCTGCGGGACGGGCATCGGCATGTGTATCGCCGCGAACAAGATGCCCGGCGTCCGTGCGGCGCAGGTCCACGATGAGATCAGTGCCGAGCTCGCCCGCCGACACAACGACGCCAACATCATCTGCCTCAGTGCCGACCTGCTCGGGCCACGGATGATCGAGCGGCTGATCGAGGTCTGGCTCACGTCGAGCTTCGAGGGCGGTCGCCACGCGCGGCGGATCGCCAAGATCAGCGCGATCGAGAACGGCCGCGACCCCCGGACACTCGATGAGTCGGCGGCTGTGGTCGGCTAAGCGGGCCTCGTGCGTCTCCACACCTCCTCGGGGATGGTTCACCATGCAAGACCTCAATCGTGTACACGTCGAAGGGATCGACTGGGCTGAGCTGGTGCCCGTGACGCGGATGTTCGGCGCGTTTCGCATGGCGATCCACCCGTCCAAGCTCGCGCTGGGTTTGCTGCTGACCGTGCTGCTGTATCTGGGTGGGCTGGGGCTGGATGTCGCGTTCGGGCCACGCGTCCACGACCGCGAGGTCGCGCGATACCAGACCACAACCCCGGAAGCCTACGAGACCTTCATCACCGAGTGGAACAAGGCCGCGGCCCAGCGGCAGCTGGCGCCGGGCAACCCCGACCCGCGTCATGGCGTCTTTGAAACGCTCTTGCAGGAAGAGCTTGCCGCGTTCGACCGCATGATCGGCCACGCGATCCAGTTGGAACTGGGGCTCACCGCCTTCCTCACCGGGCAGCCCCGTGAAGGCGTCCTGGGCGCGATCCTCTACATGATCATCGTGATACCCGGTTGGCTGTATCACACGCATCCGGGATTCCTCGCGGCATACATGGCGTTTGCGTTTCTGCTGACCTGCATCCTCGGCGGCGCGATCAGCAGACACGCGGCCTTGCAGGCGACCATCAAACGCCCGCCGACCATCGTCGCCGCCGTCGCCTTTGCCGCCACGCGTTACGTCCACCTCGTGCTGACACCGCTTGCCCCGGTGATCGTCATCGCGGGCATCGGGCTGCTCATGGCGGTGGCGGGACTGGTGTTTTTCAACGTGCCGGTGCTCGACCTGTTCGGGGGGCTGGGGTTTGGCCTGCTGCTCCTGGGCGGCTTGGTGATTGCGCTGATTGTGATCGGGTGGTTCGGGGCCTCGGGGCTTATGTTCCCGGCCGTGGCGGTGGAGGATGCGGACTTCTTCGACGCGATCAGCCGGTCGTTTGGTTATGTCATCGGTCGGCCGTGGCGGTGGTTGTTCTACAACCTGTTCATGGTGATCTACGGCGCTTTGACGTACCTGTTCGTGGGCCTGGTCGTCTTCCTGACGCTTTGGGCCACTAAAGTCGCGGCTGACCTCTTCGTCTTCCGGGAAGTCGCGCAGGGCGTGAGCCGACTCGACGCGATGATGCCGGACCCCAGGCTCGGTCAACTGATGACCCAACCGACCGACGCGATGGAGGAGCTGAACTGGTCGGGCAAGGCGGCGGGCTGGTTGATTACGGTGTGGGTGCGGCTGTTGGTGCTGCTGATGCCCGCGTTCGCGGTGAGTTTTTTCTTCAGCGCCCAGACGTGGGTGTACCTGCTGCTGCGTCGGAGCGCGGATGGGATCGGCTTCGACGAGGTTTACACCGAGCCCGTGCCCGAGGCGGCCGCGCAATCCACACCCGACAAGGTGGAAGCTGCGCCAACCGACGGCGGGGGTACCGCAGCATGAATCGGCTGTGGGTGCTACTCGTGTGCAGCCTCGTGGGTCTGGCGGGGTGCGGCCAGTCATCACGTGACACACCGCCCGCGAGCCCCGCCCGCAACGTCAACGAGCGCATCGTCTGCCTCGTGCCAGCGATGACACGCATGCTTGTGGACCTTGGGCTGCGCGACCGCGTGGTCGGCGTCAACAGGCACGACATGCTCACAGGCGAGGGCGTCCCCATCGTCTCCAGCTACCCCGATGTGGATGTCGAGAAGCTGCTCGCTGCAAACCCGACGCTGGTGATCGTCGCAGCGACCAAGGACTCACCGAGCCAACGGCTTTTGGACCTCGGGAAACGCAAGGGGTTCACCGTGGCCGCGTTCCCCTACCCCGAATCGGTCGAGGCGGTGGCCAAGACGCTTTACCACGAGGGCACGGAATACCCAAGCCTCGGGCACAGCCTGGGCCTTGCAGACGCCGCACGACAAGCACGCGATCAGATGCTCGCCGAGCTGGACGCGCTGCGGGGCCGGACCGCGTCGCTACCAAGCCGTTCAGTGCTGATCTGTTTCGGGCTCTCCCCGATCATGGCCTCCGGGCCGGGCACGGTGAACGACGACCTATTGACCTACGTCAACGCGACCAATGCCGCGAGCGAAGCCGTCGTCAAGGCCCCGACGTTTGACCGCGAGCAACTGCTCGCGATGCAGCCGGATGTCATCCTGCTCGTGATGCCCGGTGCAGCCCCGCTGACAGAGAACGACCCGCGTCTCTCTGGCGTGCGCGACTTGGATATCCCCGCGGTGCGTGACGGTCGGGTGCATCTCATTCGCGCCGACCACGCCCTGCAACCGAGCACCAATCTGCCCGCGCTGGCGCGGCTGTTCGCGGAGCTGATCCACGGAGCCGGCGATGAGTAGCCCCGCCCCACCGCTGGCCGCGCTGGCCGCGCCGCCCGCGCCCTGGCGCGTGGTGCTGGTCATGCTTGGCATCGCGTTGCTGCTGCTGGCCGTCGCGGCGATGAGGCTGGTCATCGGCAGTTCCATGGGCTACCCCACGGGGCCACACGCGGCCGACATGCTCAGCGAGCGGTCGTACCGGCTTGTGCTGGGACTGATCGTCGGGGTGGCGTTGGCGGTGGGCGGTGTGGCGTTACAGGCGTTGCTGCGCAACCCGCTGGCTGAGCCATTTATCCTTGGGCTCTCCACCGGCGCGGGGCTGGGCATCATGGTGCAGTGGTGGGTGGTTTACTCGCTGGGGTTATCGCTTGGCGCGTCCTACACGGGCGCGCTGGCGGGGGCGTCGGCGAGCATGGCGGTGGTGTTCCTCGCGTCGCGACGCCGGGGCGTGCTCGACCCGCTCGGCCTGCTGCTCACCGGCGTCGTGCTCTCGACCATCTGCGGCGCACTGATCATGGGATTCAACCTCCTGGCTGGGGATGGCGGGGTCAAGACCGACGTCGCGAAGTGGATGATGGGCTTCATCAACACAGCGCTTAGCACCCCCACCGTGCTCGCGGTGGGCGGGGTCGTCGCGGCGGGGTGGTGCATATTGATGGTGATGGGCCGCTCGATGGACGCGGCCACACTCACCGACGACGAGGCGCACAGCGTGGGCGTGAATCTGCCCCGGCTGCGTGTGGTCCTGTTTGTGCTGGCCAGCGTGCTGGCGGCGGGCGCGGTGGTGCTCGCGGGCCCGATCGCGTTTGTCGGGCTGATCTGCCCGCACGTGGCGCGGCTGATGGTGGGGCCGCGGCATCTGCCACTGCTGCTGGCTTCGGCGGTGCTGGGCGCGACGCTGATCATCGCGGCGGATATCGCCAGCAGCCTGATCGATCTTCGATACCATCTGGGCCTGCTCCCGATCGGCGTGTTTACCGCGATGCTGGGCGGGCCGGCGTTCCTTTGGATGCTCCGGCCGCAACTCGGTCGGGGGCTGGAATGATCCGACGATCCTGGGAAAGGCCCACCCCGTGACGCACTTCGCCGATCGCCTGCTCGACGCCTGCCGAGACAAGGGCGCCCCCGTGTGTGTCGGGCTCGACCCGGTGCGTGCGAAGCTTCCCGCCGAGTTGGAAGATAGCGACGATCTGATCGCGATTCACGAGTTCTGCGCCGGGGTGATCGATGCGGTGGTTGACTTCGTGCCCGCGGTCAAGCC
>JBGTLW010000130.1:0-4144 GCA_041743835.1 Phycisphaeraceae bacterium
CGCTTCGCCGACCTCACCATCACCCGCGTCGCCCCGCGGGACAACAAGGCCCACCACTTCGCGCTGGCTGAGGCGAACTGGCCCATCGTCCCCAGCGAGGGCGTGGTGATTACGCACACCCAGTGGTACCGCGATAAAGAGGACGCCAACCCGCCGCCGGACCCCATCACCGATGATGCGGCCTACCTCGCGCAGGTCAAGGCCGATGTGTTGCCGCACCTCCGCGCACTCGCTGCCGCGCCGGGCAACGACTGGAGCCTGCAACTGGTGAGCCCTCACATCAACATGCTGCTGCCGCAACTGGGTCGGTCACGCGGGCTGGCTCGCCTGCTTGAAGACGCCGCCGAGCGCAGCCACCGTCTCGGCGACGCGCAAGCTACGCTCGAGATGTTGCAACTCATCCGCGCGGTAGGCCACGTAGCCAACGCCGAGGTGCCTGTGCTCCTTGGGCACTTGGTGTATATCTCCATCGAGTCGCTGGCGTGCAGTCTGGTCGAGTCCATCACGCCTACGCTTGCGATACCGCCAAACGATCCGCTTGATCCAACTCGGGCTGGCACCGAGGCGTTGATCGCGGCGCTGCTCGATGAGTCGGCCATGGCAAACAGCTATGCACGCGGGTGGATCGGTGAGCGGTGGATGCTGAACGACACCAGCATGGCGTTGATCGATGGGCGGTTGTCATTGATGTCGTTGCTATACGACGTCGGCAGCGGAACCCCTGGGCCGACGGACTACGCGATGTTGGCCGCGTTCAAGCCAGTGCTGGTCGCGGATATCGAATGGATGCTGCGCTTTTGCACAGCCTTGGTGGAGGCGGCGCGCGAGGCAGACAGCCAACCCGCGTACTGGGAAGCGATGCGCCGGCATTTTCCCGAGGACCAGGATGATGTGCGGCGTAGGCGTCTGCTGCATCCGATCAGCAATTCCTTGCTCATCAGTGCTTACGACACAGTGGTCCGCAGGCACTATGAAGTCCTCGCTACGCGCCGTATGGCCGCGACGGCGCTGGCGATCCGGCTGTACCAGCTCGACCACGGCCGCCGGCCGGACACGCTCGATGAACTTGTGCCCGACTACCTCCCCGCCGTCCCGCGTGACCCCTACACCGAGGCCGACCCGATCCGCTATCTTCCGCACGGCGCGACGCTGGCGGTGGATCAACGCTCCGGCCGTGGCACCTCCAGTTTCAAGTCGCTGCCTGTGCCCGGCCCGGCGATCCTCTACTGCGTGGGTAGAAATGCACTGGACGACCGCGGGCTGATGCTGCTCGACCGCCACGACGGCAGCATCGATCATCGTGCCGGCCGCCACAACGAAGGTGCCGATCACTGGTTCCTGCTTGACGAGGACCCGGGCGCGTATGACCTGTCCGCCATCCCGTCGCCCTGAATCAACAGAGCCGCGCACGTCAGTAAGCGGTTCCCCCCCATCATCAGAGCCGCCGCGTCCCCGAGGAGGTCCGCCGCGGGGACGAGGCGGCTCTGTGAAGGCACACTTCACCAAACCCGAGAAAGGCAACCGCTCCCTGACGGTCGCGGCTCGTTGAAGGCATGGAGAAGCGGTAATAACAGAGCCGCGCCCGTAAGGAAGCGGTTTCCACCCAGTCACGGCACGCCCCGTTGCGCGTGGTTGACCCAACCGCTCCCTTACGGTCGCGGCTCTGTTGAGGCAGGTGCGGGTAGCACCCTTACCACGTGACCGCGATGAGCCAGGCGTAGCCGACGAAGGCCGGGAGTCCCAGCACCGTGAAGCACGCGAGCAGCGCCAGCGCTGCGGGCTGGCCCAGCGTCAACGACGCACGCCCAAGCGAGCCCCGACCCGCCGCGTTGCACGCCATCGACGAGCACACGAAAACAAACGCGATCGGCATCAGCAGCAGCCCGAACAGGCAGATGAGAAACAAGGCCTGAGCGAAAACCGCCACCCACTCCCGCTCCAACTCCAACGCAAACATCCGTATCACAAACGCCGCCGTCAGCGTCCACAGCATCGGCAGCGCCAGCAGCAGCGGGCCGCAGGCGTAGTACCCCAGCGCGATTGCTCGGTTCTGCCGCTCTACATCGAGCCGCCGGGGGTGGAGCCAGTAGGTGTGCAGCCCCGTGCCCAGCAGCAGGAACACATACAACCCCGCAGCACCCAGCCCCAACCCCAGCCACAGGCGGAGCGGGCCGTAGTCCTCGGCCATGTCTTGCAGGTCCCACTCCCCGTTCAGCGCCAGCACGACCAGGGCCGCGACCACCAGCGACACCCACAGGGCTGTGACGGTGATGAGTTGAAACCGCCGGGCGGCGGCGTAATCCACCGGGCGTGCGACGGCGTGGCAGAAGGCTTTGGTTTTCCAGGTGACCCGCCACGCGGTCCGCCACAAGGCCCGTACGGTCCCGATCTGATGCCGGGCTTCCCATGGCACATGGGCGGCGATCAGCGACTGCTCATCCACCGCCCCGCCACACTCCGGGCAGGCGTCGGTCGTGAGGGTCCGCAGGTCGTAACCGCAGTACGGGCAGATCAGCGTCGTAGCTGGCTCGCTCATGGCTGCATGATAACGCGGGGAATAGGATCGGCCGCAGGTGGGGTCAGCCGGGCAGGAGGTCCACGATGCCGAGTGAATCGAGGCCCTCGCCGGCGTCGGGCGCGGGTGCCCGGCCCTCGTGCTTCGCGGGGATGAACGTGTACGTCCCGCCGAATCGCTTCGCCAGCGCCGCGAGCCGGCCATCTTTGTCGGCGTAGAAGAACTGCACGGTGTCGATCTTCACTTCCCGCCGACCCACGACCTCGGCGATCTGTTCCACCACTTTGTCCGTGCTTAGCCCGCTGCCCCCGAAGGTGTCATCCGACAGAAGCACCACCTCGCTGGCGCCGTAGGTCAGCGCGAGTTGCAGCGCGACGACGGGGTCGGATCGGCCGACGGTGTCCACGCGTTCTTCATCGGGCTGTACCCAGTCCCACACCCGCCGCACCGTCCGGCTGTCCGCGGCCTTGAGCCCCTCACCCATCGCCTCGATCGCCTCGCCCTCACGGAAGAAAAGCACCGTGAAGCGGTCGCTCGGCTCGAGCGTGTCGAGCATCCTGCCCAGATGGGTCACCATGCCCGGCATGGAGTCGATGGTGGAACCCGATGCATCGAGCAGGTAGGCGACACGCCGACCCTCGCCGAGTTGCGCATTGTTCTGCTGTTCTTCACCAGCCCCGCCCCCGGAAATTTCCCCGGCAACTTCCCCGGCACCTTCCCCGGCACCTTCCCCGACAGCGGCAGTGGGCGAGTCAGGCATTGACTTGATCGGATCGCGGCCGTTGATGGAATGGCCTTGACCTTGCGTGCCATCGGTGCGGGGCGTGGTGTCGGGTGTGCTTGGTGTATCTCCGTGGGCATTTCCGGGGCCACTTCCGGGGCCACTTCCGGGGTTACTTCCGGGGGCGGGGGTGGGGTTGGTCTGGGGTAGTAATGGCGTGGGTCGGTCGTTCGTGATCGGCGGGGCTTCTTTGGGGGGTGTGTTGTTCTCTGTGCCCGGGATCGTGTCGGGGGTTGGCTGGGTGAAGATCGGGGGGTTTGTCTGGAGCGTTTCGATGGTGATGGGATCGGACAGTCGGCCTTGGGTAATGCTTTGGCCCCGGATGATTGGCCCATCGTTGAGCGCGAGGATCGTGCCGTCATCTGCGAAGGGTAGGCCGGGGGCGTTGGCTTGCGGCTGTGTGTCTTGGTTGTTGCGGTCGCTTGGCGAGGATTTGCCGGTGACCGATTGTGAGCCGAAGTACTCGTCGAAGACGTAGTAGCCAAGCGCGACGCCGCCGAGCATCAGGACCATGAGCCCGATGCCGCGCATCCCCCGCCGCCTGCGCCGGGTTGGTTTTGGGATGGGGCGGTGCGGGCGACCACGCCGCGCGATCTCCGCTGCGGTGTCACCCGCGATGGATTTGGAGGCGAGCGTTTCGTGGTCGGTTGGCTCGGTGGGATCGGCGGGTGCTGTGGGGGCAAGTGCTGCGGTTGCTGCCTGTTGTGCGAGGGCTTCTTCGTGGCGGGCGCGGGCCTCGCGTTCGCGTTCCTCGGCCTCCTGCCGTTTGGCCTCGGCCTCGCGTTCGCGTTCTTCAGCCTCACGCCGACGCGCCGTTTCTTCAGCACGCCTGCGGGCCTCGGCCTCGA
>JBGTLW010000131.1:0-7066 GCA_041743835.1 Phycisphaeraceae bacterium
AGCCCGGCGGGTCGGTGCGCTGGAGCAGTGGGCTGGAGCTGTGGGTGTCGGGCGCGATGAGCTCGGCCAGGTCCCAGTTGCGCTTGGCGAGGGTCTGGAGGGTTTCGCTGGCGGGATGGCCCGCGATGGTTGCGCGGATGCCGACCGCGGCATGGTGCTCAGCCACCGCGTCCAGTTGGTCTTCACGGAGGCCGATGTAACACAGACTCGCCCCGCCGACGCGTCCTTCTTTCCAGGGTCCGTTGCCAAAGCTCATGAGCGGGTCTCTCGGGGTGTGTTGGGTCGTTCGTGTGGTCTCGGCTGGGATGATAGGTCAAAAACCGGCCGGCCTCAGCCTGGGCGTGGGCTGGGCACGGACGGCGTGTGGGTAAAGCGGTAAGCTACTGCTCTGGCATAGACCAATGAATGGCATCTCGCGGAGTGCCGCTGGTTTGAAGATGAAAGGCCTATTGAGAACCGGGCTGGGGGTGGTGGGCGCGGCTGGGGGCGTGCTGCTGTCGTTGTATGTCTTGGGGTACATGTTTCGCCCGGACCTTAGCCGGGCAGTGGCGTTGCCCCCGCCCGAGGCGATTGCTCAGGCCAAGCGTGCCTTGGCGGTGGATTTTGACCCCGCGAACCCGCCACGGTTCCATGTCCCGGTGGATTACGCCGCAGGGCCAGAGGCGGGCTGGTTCCCCAAGGGCGAGTCACCCCTGTTGGCGGAGTTGGTGGCAGAGGGTTTGCTGCCCCCGGTTGCGCAGCGTGTCGGCCCCGAGCCGGTGGTCTATCGCGGGGTCGAGGGCATCGGGCGTTATGGCGGGACGTGGGTCGCGGCTGAGGGCGGGTTCGAGAACATCAGCCACCGCTATGCCGCCGCCACGCTGGTGCGGTGGTCGCCCGGCGGGGAGCCGATCGTCCCGCACATCGCCAGGGGCTGGGACATCTCCGACGACTTTCGCGAGTACACCATCCACCTCCGACGCGGCATCCGCTGGTCGGACGGCCACCCCTTCACCGCCGACGACATCCTCTACTGGTGGGAGCACGAAGCCAACGACCCGATGGTCGAGCCCATCGTCCCCGCCATCATGACCATCCAGGGGCAGACCGGCCGGGTTGAGAAGGTGGACGACTTCACCGTGAAGTTCATCTTCCCCAAGCCGCACGGCCTGTTCCTCCAGCTCCTGGGCTGGAGCCACAACTCCCGGCTCTGCGGCTCACCCCGCCACTACCTCCAGAAGTACCACCCGCGCATCGGCGACCCCGAGGTGATCGCTCACGCGATGGCCGCGACACAGCGCAGCTCGCCCGAGGACCTCTATCTGCGACTCAAGCACGCGACCAATCCCGAGCACCCGCGGATGTGGCCGTGGCTCTATCACACCTACAAGGCGGATGCGCCCTACAGCTTCGTGCGTAACCCGTATTACTTCGTGGTCGATGAGGCGGGCAACCAGTTGCCTTACGTTGACCAGATGCGGTGGGAGGCGGTGCAGAGCGGGATGATCTCCGCGGGGGTGGCGTCGGGCCGCTTCACGTTCAGCATCAACAAGTCCACCGACCTCACGCTGCTGATTGATGGGCAGTCGCGCGGGGATTACCGGGTGTACCGCTGGATGCGGGCCGACCGCTCCGACGCGATGATCCATGTGAACCTCAACCGCAAGGTCGAGGAGGGCAAGCCCGAGACCGCGAGCAAGCGCGAGCTGTTACGCAACAAAACGTTCCGGCAGGCGTTGTCGCTGGCGATTGACCGGCAGGCGATTATTGATGTGAATTACTTCGGGGAGACCGTGCCCGCGCAGACCGCGCCGGGGCCGGAGTCTGCGTTCTACAACCCCCGCGCGTTCAGCGCGTTCACGGACTTTGACCCCGACACCGCCAACCGCATGCTCGATGAGATCGGGCTGACCCGGCGCGACGCGCACGGCTACCGCACCGACCGCGAGGGCAGGCGGCTGACGTTTTTCCTCAACCATGCCGAGTGGCTCAACCCCGCGACCGCGCTGTTCATCGCGCAGGACTGGGGCCGGGTGGGCATCCGCACCATCCCCCGCATGCGCAGCGGCCGGATGTTCTACACCGAGAAGACCGGGCTGACGCACGACTTCACGATGTTCACCGGGGAGAACGAGCTGTACCCGATCCTCCAGCCGCGCGTGTTCCTGCCCGTGGGCAATGAATCGAACTTCGCGCTGGCGTACGCCAAGTGGTACGAGCGGGGCGGGCTTTACGGCAACCCGGCCGCGGACGCGCCCGGCACCGAGCCGGTCCCCGAGGACCACCCCCTGCACGAAGCACTCACGATCTACGAGCAGCTCAAGCTCACCGGCGACAGGGATGAGCAGATCGCCCTGTTCAAGCGCATTACCGACATCGCGGCGGACAACACCTGGACCATCGGCATCTGCACGTCGCCGCGGTACGTCGTCTGCGTGAAGAATAACTTCCGCAACGTGCCCGAGCTCGGGGCGTACACGTTCAGCTTCCTCGCGCCCGCCAACTGCGGGCTGGAGACTTACTTCTTCACCGATGCCGAGCACAGCCCCGCTGTGGCCGCGTCGATCAAGCAGCAGATCATCAGGATCACCCCCGCGCCCAACACCGTCACCGCGCAGGCCCGCGCGGCCGAGGCGGGCGGGGGTGTCACCGCGTCGGTGATCCGCTGGCTGTTCATCGGCATCGGGGCGGCGGTCCTGCTGCTGCTGGCGCTGCGCCACCCGTTTGTCGCCCGGCGGCTTGCGATCATGCTCCCGACGATGGCGGTGATCTCCGTGATCGTCTTCCTCATCATCGAGCTGCCGCCGGGCGACTACATCGACGCACGCATCGCGGAGCTGCAAACACAGGGCGATGACGTCAACATGGCGGAGATCGAAGCGATCAAGCGGCGGTACCTCCTCGATGAGCCATTGATCGTGCGGTACAGCCACTGGGTCGGGCTCCACTGGTTCTTCAGCTACGAGCAATCCGACATGGGCCTGATGCAGGGGCACCTCGGCTTCTCCATGACCAACCACGACCGCCCCGTCAACCAGGTCGTCGGCGACCGCATCACGCTCACGTTCCTCATCTCGCTGGGCACGATCCTCTTCACCTGGGCGCTGGCGATCCCGATCGGGATCTTCTCAGCGGCGAGGCAGTACTCGTTCTGGGACTACACCGCGACGCTCATCGGGTTCGTCGGGATGTGCGTGCCCTCGTTCCTGCTCGCGCTGCTGTTGATGTTCTTCAGCCAGGAGGTATTGGGCATCCACATCGATCGGCTGTTCAGCGAGAAGTACGCGATGGAGCCACGCTGGAGCGTCGGCAAGTTCCTCGACCTGCTCAAGCACATCTGGGCGCCCGTGCTGATCCTGGGCATCGGCGGCACGGCGGGCATGATCCGCATCATGCGCGGCAACCTGCTCGATGAACTGCAAAAACCCTACGTCACCACCGCGCGGGCAAAGGGCGTCCGACCTATGCGACTCCTCCTCAAGTACCCCGTCCGACTCGCGCTTAACCCGTTCATCTCCGGCATCGGGGGCATCTTCCCGCAGCTGATCTCCGGCGGAACACTCGTCGCGGTCGTGCTCAGCCTGCCCACCGTCGGCCCGCTCATGCTCGAAGCACTCGAAAACGAAGACACCTACCTCGCGGGCTCCATGCTCATGGTGCTCAGCCTGCTGGGAATCCTCGGCGTGCTCGTCAGTGACCTCCTCCTCCTGATCCTGGACCCACGCATCCGATTCGAAGGAGGATCAAGATGACACACCCCGCCCCCGCCCCCGCCCCCGGAAGTAACCCCGGAAGTAGCCCCGGAAGTTCCGCCCAAAGTAGCCCCGGAAGTTCCCCGGAACTCCCCCCGGAGTTCTCCGCTGAAGAATCGGCGAATCTCTCGGGCGATCCCTTGCCGGGGGAGTCGGTGGGGGGTGAAGTTGTGGGCGTGATGGGTGCGACGGGCACGGCCCGGCCGGGGCTGTGGGTGGAGGTGGCTGAACCCTCGCAATCGCAGTGGCAGCTCATCGGCAAGCGGTTTGGTCGTCACAGGTTGGCGCAGGTCTCGCTTGCGGTGTTGGTGGTGTTTTATCTTGCGGCTTTGTTTGCCGAGGCGATCGCGCCGTATTCGTCGAACTGGCGTGATGTCGGCCACGCCTATTGTCCGCCGCAGCTCCCGCGTTGGAGCTTGTCGGAGGGCTGGCACGTGTATCTGGTGCAGCAGCACGTGGACCCGGTGAGCAGGAAGAAGACGTATGTCGAGGTGGTGGAGCAGGCGGTGCCGTTGGGCTTCTGGGTGCGGGGTGAGCCCTACACGATGTGGGGCTTGTGGCAGACGGACCGGCGGCTGTTCGGTGTGGACCACGCGCGTTGGCAGCCGGGCGCAGCTTATACGGATGCGCTGCCGACGTTCTACTTCCTCGGGGCAGACCAGTACGGCCACGACATCTTCAGCCGGGTGGTGATGGGCGCGCGGATTTCCCTGTCGGTCGGCATCGTGGCGATCACGGTGACTTTTTTCCTTGGCGTGTTCATCGGCGGGGTGTCCGGGTACGTCGGTGGGTTCATCGACAACCTCATCCAGCGGTTTATGGAGATCATCAACAGCTTCCCGCACCTGCCGTTGTGGCTGGCGCTTGGGGCGCTGATGCCCGATGAGTGGTCGCCCTTGCAGAACTACTTCGGCATCACCGTGGTGCTGGCGCTCTTGTCGTGGACGGGGCTGGCGCGGGTGGTGCGTGGCAAGCTGCTGAGCCTGCGCGAGGAGGACTATGCCGTCGCCGCCAGGCTGCTGGGCGCAAGCCACAGCCGGGTGATCTTCTTCCACCTCGTGCCCGGCTTCACCAGCCACATCATCGTGGCGCTGACGCTGTCGGTCCCGGCGATGATTCTGGGTGAGACGGCTCTGAGCTTCCTGGGCGTGGGCCTGCGCCCGCCGGTGGTCAGTTGGGGCGTCATGCTTCAGGACTGCCTGAACATGCAGGCGCTGGCGAATTACCCGTGGCTGCTGCTTCCCGCGTTCTTCATCGTGGTGACCGTGCTTTGCTTCAACTTCCTGGGCGATGGCCTGCGCGATGCCGCGGACCCGTACTCGACGCTGTAGAACCCATGACCCCACCGACCCCCGACAACCTGCTCGAAGTCATCGGCCTCAAGACGCACTTCTTCGTCGATGGCAAGGTCATCAAGGCGGTGGACGGCGCATCGTTTGTCGTGCAACGCGGCAAGATCCTGGCGATCGTCGGTGAATCGGGCTGTGGCAAGAGCGTCACGTCTTACTCGATCCTCCGGCTGATCCAGAAGCCCGGCCGCATCGTCGAGGGCCGGATCGTGCTCCACCCCGGCGGGGACCAGCCACCGATCGACATCGCGGCACTGGGGGAGAAGTCGGACTTGCTGTACCGGGTGCGGGGCGGGCTGATCAGCATGATCTTCCAGGAGCCGATGACCGCGCTATCCCCCGTGCACACGATCGGCAACCAGATCTGCGAGGCGATCCGTCTGCACCAGCCTTTGAGCCGGGCCGAGGCTGCGGCCCGCGCGGTGGAGATGCTGGGGAAGGTGGGCATCCCCACCCCCGCCCGCCGGATGACGCAGTACCCCCACGAGTTGTCGGGCGGGATGCGTCAGCGTGTGGTGATCGCGATGGCGCTGGTGTGCAACCCCGTGTTGCTGATCGCCGACGAACCGACCACCGCGCTGGATGTCACCATCCAGGCGCAGATTCTGCGGCTGATCAAGCAGATGCGGGACGAGTTGGGCACGGCTGTGCTGCTGATCACGCACGACCTTGGCGTGGTGGCGCAGACCGCGGACGAGGTGGCGGTGATGTACCTGGGCCGGATCGTGGAGCAGGCGCCGGTGCGTGACCTGATGAAGCAGCCGCGTCACCCGTACACGATGGGTCTGCTGGCGTCGCTGCCGAGCACGCACGCCTCGCGTGGCGAGCGCTTGCCGAGCATCGCGGGGACGGTTCCGTCGCTGACACGGCTGCCGCCGGGCTGCCCTTTCCACCCGCGTTGCCTCTATGCCGAGCGTGGCCGCTGCGATGTGGGCGAGGCTCCGCCGCTGGAGGTGCTGGTGGGTGGCCGGCAGGTCGCGTGCATCCGGTCACAGGAGATCGCCGATGGCAAGTGATCTGCCCGCCCCGGTGTCGCCGCTGCCTCTCCCGCCCCAGCCTTTGCTGCGTGTGCGCGACCTTTGCAAGTTCTTCCCGATCCACGGCCGGGGTCTGCTCCGCCGACAAGTGGGCGAGGTCCGCGCGGTCAACCGCATCAGCTTCGACCTGATGCCGGGGCAGACGCTGGGGCTGGTGGGCGAGTCGGGCTGCGGCAAGACCACCGCCAGCCGGGCCATCCTCCGCGCGTTGCGTCCCACGTCTGGCCAGGTGTTGTTCCACACACAGGGCAAGACGGTGGACCTCGCGACGCTGCCCGACCGCCAGATCAAGCCGTTGCGTCAGCGGATGCAGATGATTTTCCAGGACCCTTTCGCGTCGCTGAACCCGCGGATGACGGTGCGTTCGATTGTCAGCGAGCCGCTGCGCATCCATCGGCTTGCGCGGGGCAGCGCGCTGGTCGATCGTGTCGCGGCCATGCTGAAGATGGTGGGGCTCAAGCCCGAGCACATGAGCCGTTACCCCCACGAGTTCTCCGGCGGTCAGCGTCAGCGCATCGGCATCGCGCGTGCGTTGATTATGAACCCATCGCTGGTGGTCGCGGATGAGGCGGTCAGCGCGCTGGATGTGTCGGTCCAGGCCCAGGTCATCAATCTGCTGGCCGACCTCCAGCAGGAGCTCAACCTCACCTACATCTTCGTCGCGCACGACCTGTCGGTGGTGCGTCACATCTGCGACCGCGTCGCGGTGATGTACGCGGGGCGGATCGTCGAGCTGGCGGACACCGAGTCGATCTTCGGCGACCCGCAGCACCCGTACACCCGCGCCCTGATGTCGGCTGTGCCCAGCACGGACCCAGACCAGCGGATGGAGACCCACCTGTCGGGCGAGGTGGCCGACCCCGCGAACCTCCCGCCGGGCTGCGCGTTTCACCCGCGCTGTGCCGAGTGCTTCGAGCCTTGCGACCGGGTGTTCCCCGAGCTGCTGCCC
>JBGTLW010000132.1:0-21224 GCA_041743835.1 Phycisphaeraceae bacterium
CCCGGCCTTGGGCCGACGCTTACCGCACGGTGCGTCGAGGCGATGGGCACCGCAGACCACACGTAACTGCGGATCAGTTGGTTGTTGCCGTTGGTCTCCGCGACCAGACGCCAGCCGTCGTAGATGAACTTGGTGACCGACTCGGTGACATAATCCCCGGCCCCGGCCCCACAATCTCGCGATGCTACGCCATGAGGGGGTGAGCCTGCTTAATTTCCGCGCCTGCCCAACCAGCCGCCGCCCCCCGCCGACAAGCCGCACGCCCCGAGGAGGCACTCGCCATGATCCGTGCGCCGCCGGGGGCGAATGAAGCAGCCCGGCTGCGGTGGCGGCTGGCACTGGCTTGCCAAAGACACCGTGATATACTCTGCATCAACAAGGGTCGGGCTGTTCTGACCCGTAGCGTTTCTTTTCATCCTTTAGATTGGGGGCCAATCCTTTCGAGTTATTTTTACTGCTCGCCCGTATTAATTTTAAACTAACGCAAAATCATGACTTAACGATAAATATTGGCATTTTAAGGTGTTAACAGCACCGTCTTGATCAGACATAGTTATCAGACAAAACAGGCGTGTCAGACTGGCCTGCCCCCAATTCATGTATCAGTCGTTATGAGTAACAATGCAGCCGGGCAAGAATAGGTTGATGCGTCGCCCCACGTGGGGCGGCGAGAACACCCCAACCGAAAGGAGCTCGGCATTGCCCTGTAGAAAAGCTCCCTCAACCTGACGATCATCAGGTTGTGGGCCAGCCCCATCAGGCCCATCTCGCGGCGGCGGGCGTGGTAGGTGCGGGCGGTCAGCGACTCGCCCTGACGGCTCTTGAGCATGAACATCACCGTCTCGGCCTGCCAGCGTTGGCCGTAGTCCTCGTGGTTGAAGTCGGTCGCCATCAGCCAGCGCCATTTACCCGTCGGCAACTTTTCAGTCGGTCGGCCCGCCGTCGCCGGGATCACCGACTCGATATCCAGCACCTCTCGAAGCAACTCGTGGTTGCCCTCGCTGTCGTAGCCCGCATCCAGCAGCATCTGCTCCGGCCAGATGTCGCCGGTCATGTTGTTCATCAGGTCCAGCAACTCATCTATGTCCGGTCGCGGGCCTTGGCCGCGGTGCATCGACAGGATCAGGTGGCGGGCGCAGTCCACAACCACACCCAGCTTGGGGAACCGCCGGTAACTCACGCGGCAAGTTGTGACGGATCGCCCTTGGTTTCACGTTGTTTTCGTCGCGTAAAGTACATCGAGCAGTGGCCCGACTCGAATCCGGTGGAGTCGGCCGCAGCCTGATCGATCCGCATCACGTAGGCCATGTCATCGTCATCGATGTCGAGCTTGCGGTGCGGCTTGTAGGCCTGATCGAGCGTCTGCTTGAGCAGCCTTCGCATCAACGGGTCGGCCAGCATCTTCTTCGAGGCCTTCTGTGGCGTGGTGAAGTGCGGGAGCTTGTCATCGAAGTCCAGGATATCCCGCAGCTCCTGCCATTCGGCAAGATACGTCATCACGCCGCGATAGTCCTCCTTCATGAACTTCCGCAGCACCAGCACCGCGAAGAGCTGGGCACAGGTGAAGTCCCTGCGGCTGAACTTGTGTGCGTAACGGGGGAGGGCCTTGCGCCCGGCCTCATACGCGGCCCGGGCCACCGCCGACGGCGACTTGCTGGTCGTGCTCATGCACTATGAATCGGCAGACCGATAGGGAATTCTACAGGGCAATTCGCGACGCAGCAACGCATGGATCCGCCGATACCCGAACCGCGGGTGACGACGCGCCAACACCTCTTCTTGTCGGTAAGCTTTGCGGACCTTGCTTCGCCTCCAATACGGCCAGCGGCTCCCCTTGACTCATCCACATACTTTTCTCCGCCTGCCCCGTCGCCAGGTCCACAATGTTCTTGGCAAGCTTGTTCGGGTCTCTAGGTCGCTTGCGCTTCCGGCCTGGGTCCGGGCTTGATCGCGTCCTCGCTCATGCCATAGATGTACCCACCCTGTCAGCGGGGCCGGATTTCAGACTGACCCACTACCCATTGCCCTACCGTCGTTCGATCTCCGGCGGCGGCGTGGCGTGCGGCCCTCCAAAGGGAGAACAATCTATGCAACGACAAGGAAGAAACGCCCGCCGACCCCGGTCCCGGTTCCGCCCGAGCACGTGGATCAACAGCATCGAAGAGATCCGGCCCGGTAGTTTTGTGTTGCTGTGGTGCCGCGTGTCGAGCGGGCTCCAGTGTGCCACCGGCAACAACGCCGATAAGGAGGCCGAACTCCGCGCCGCAACGATGGCACGTGGCGGTGTGGCCATCGAGGTGGTGGCCCATGCGGGGCGAATCGCTGACGGCGCGCTGTGCCGAGTGGCGGCTCTGGCGGCCCGGCATGGAGCGGTGCTACTCGCCGAATCGACAAGCCGCTTCATTCGGTGGGTGTGTGGCGATGTGCCTTTGGTGACGCTGCTCGATCCCGACGCGACGTGGCGAGATGAACGTGCCCACCAGTCCAAACGCGGCCAACGTCGCAAGGGCAAACCCGGCGGCGGCCCGACGAAATCGTGGCCCGGCTACAAGAGGGTTTTTCGCCTTCGCTTGATGCCGAAGGTGCGGTGGATGAAATACGCGTGGATGAGAGACCGGGCCATCGCCAGAGCATTGGTCACGGACAAGCGAAACGTCGGCCGATGGGGCGGGGCGCTTTTTGCGGTACGAACCAGCGAGCGATGGTGCTTTCACCCAAGAAATATAGGGGCAGACGCACGCGGCACGGTGCGATGACCACTGCGAAACCGTATAGGCACCCTAGCCTAGCCACGGCAGGACGTTACGCATACGGGCAAAAGGCGGGTTCTAGCAGCCCTTGCAGGCGACTATTTCCATCAGCAGCATTTGATGCCGGATTAGGTTGGGAACGACACGGAAACCACTCAACTAGTGAGTTGTGGCTGGCTTGTCGCCAACTCCCACGAGCAATTCTGGATTCCCATACTGTGTGAACGCTAGCGCATTGACATAACCGGCATGCCGTGCGATCTGTCGGCTTGCCTCTTCGGGTGAGGAGTCTGTGAGCTGAGCTATCTCATTGATGAGCATGTCAATCCAAGACCTACCTGTGTCTATTGCCATTCCGATCCGTACGCTGATTCCGATATGCTGGCTTTCGCTTATGCTGACGCCGCCGTGCCTATCGAGCCGGTGTAGTAGCTCGGTCACATATTGCCGTCGTTGTAGCCCGGGGAGAATCTCCGACCACCTGAACGAACCCCACGGCCTCTTCTCCACCAATAGCGGTAGGTACTCACCTACCCTTAGCAGGAGGCGGCCAACGAAGCTTGCCGTGTCTCGGCCATCGATCGGAACGCTTGTGCCAAGAACAGTCATAGCTCCAGAGGCGAGGAAGCCACTCGCCGATGTCGCATGTGAAGCGTCAAGAGGGTGTGTATCGCAAGCAGCAAGTATGACCACTGGTGGAACACGCGCAACGCCGCTCAGAGTCCAAGGGTTAACACGTTCGTTGATCAGGACGAGTTCGCCGATCCCCGTCTTGTCGGGGTGAGCGCCGTGCCCATCGTAGATCGCAATCGCGCCTTCAAAATCGTTCAGTGCCCGAACCAATTCGTCCTTGGTCGACACATCAACGATTCTGACATTCGGGAATCGGTCGGAGCCAGATGACATTACATCAATCGCGCGCTTGATCATCGGCTTGAGCGGATCTGAGTTCTCGAACGAGCGGATTACCAGCACATCCTGAAAGCGGTTTGTGGGTATGGCTCGCTCGGTACACTGCAGCATGAGTTTTACCATCACATTGCCAGGCGTGACAGGTATTCGGGACACGTCCGCGCGCAACATCAGTGGCATCCCATCGACCTCCATCCACTCAAGCGGAACGTCGGCCACGAGCTTGATCCGTCTGGCTGATCGGATGTGCTCATAGACCCATTCGGCGAAACCGGTGTCCAGTTGTTTTGATAGGCGTGACGCCAACCGATTGAGCTTGTGTGGCGGCGCAGGGAGCACTGAGTGGGCCGCGTGAGCGAGATCGGCCCATGCTTTCTGCGCCTTGTTGGGTGCGGTCGGCAGCCTGACGACGGGAACCATACTCGATGCTGCCCGAACAGCGAGGGCAGCCGAGTATGTTGAGATCTCTTCACTATGGGTACGAAGAATCGTCTGGGCGACGGGGTTGGCCATCAGACCCTCAATGCCTCCCTCGCCACGGACCTCAATCTGGAAGGAATAGGTGTCTCTTGCGATAAGCTGGCGGAAGAGTGATTTCAGCGGCTTTTCATACTCGCTGTCAGCCGGGAAGTCTCGCCACCGTGCCACGCGCCGCCATTCTCTTAGAACTCCTGGAACCGTAAGAATCAGGTCTGTATGGGCGCGTGCTTGTAGCGAGGGATTCGCCGCTGTTGCTTCGCGACGGAGTGTGCCAATCGCTGACACACCTTGGTGGATCACCTCGAAGTATGGCTCGTTCTCCTTGGCGACGAATGGCTTCTCGTCCCAAGGCTGCGGATCGAACCCAACACTTCGAAGGGCGGTGATATTCGGCAGAGCTGTTAGATGACGGTTCTCGTGCCATTTGAGATGTGTGCGCTCGAGCGGATCAGCCCAGTCAACCAGCTCTTTCTCGAGCATGATGCCGAGTTGCTCGTTCTCAGCGGTTGTTTTCCAGTAACGGGCAACTCTAAGGCAATGCGCTGCTATGTCTGCCCGATCAGCCCACCGGCCGAGTACAGATGTATGAAGGATTGGCTCGGGCCGCTGGCCAATCGCGGCTTGGGCGGCCGCTTCCAACTCCGCATCTGCCGTCACAACAACCGTGATGCGCGGCGATGCCGCTTCTAGCGCATGTGGGAGCAGATCAATTGGGATTGGCAGTATGCTGAACCCTCGCCCAGCTATACGGACGGCAGTGAGAGATTTTGCGTCCAACATCAATTCTGACGCATCGCGAGGGTACCGCGTGATCTCCGGGAAAGCGTAGTGCGTCTTGATGATGCCGGGGGAGATAAGCTGTAGCGGACTGGCATCATCTAGCTCCGAAGGCCCATGAGGCACGATATAGATGATCGAAAGTGCTCCAATGAGCGGCGAAACGTCGTGAATGTACATAAGTCGAGCCTCCCGAGCTGCCGCTCACAGAATGCACTAAGCTTACTTTCAGTTTAGGTTAACGCAGCCCGGAGATGACAACGAGTCTAGCAGCCTTTTGCCCGCAACCTGCCAAGTACCTACGAAGGGCCTCATTCTTGTGTAAACAATGTGTAATCCCCCCTGTCCTCCGCACATTCAGAAGTAGAGCGTTTTAGTGTTCAAGGTTGCCTTTGCCCCGTGTTGCCGAGCACGGAAGGAGGGGTGCAGCCCTGACTGGAGGGCTCGGCAGCACTGCCGAGGTCGTCTTTACGGCCGTGCGGTGTTGCTCGTTGCGGTCACGATCGAGGAGAAACGCCGCCGTCTTCTGCTTGCCGAGATAGAGTGCCAGTGGCCTGCTCCCCAAAACCTGCTCCATCTGTTATGAGAGTCTTCACCGGCCACTTGGCCAAGGAGAGACTCGATGTCGGAACCCAAGAAGCGGAAGCGTCATTCACCTGAACAGGTCATCGCGAAGCTGCGTGAGGTGGACGCGATGCTCGCCACGGGCGTCAGCGTCGGGCAGGTCTGCCAGCGGCTGGGGGTCAGCGAGCAGACGCTGAGCCGCTGGCGCAACCAGTACGGTGGGATGAAGTCGGGCGAGGCCAGGCGGCTCAAGGAGCTGGAGTCTGAGAACGTTCGGCTTAAGCGGATCGTCGCGGATCAGGCATTGGACCTGGCGATGCTCAAGGAACTGCATGAGGGAAACTGGTAAGCCCGACGCGTCGCCGGGAAGCGGTGGCGCACCTGCGTCGATCGTTTCCGGGAGTGAGCGAGCGTCGGGCGTGTGAGTTGGTCGGTCAGCCACGGGGCACGCAGCGGTACCGGCCCCGGAAGCGTGATGACGAGGCGTCGATCTTGAAGACGATGCACGAGCTGGTGCGTCGTCACCCGCGGTTCGGGTATCGGCGGGTCCATGCGTTGCTGCGTCGCGAAGGGTTCGCGATCAACCGCAAGCGTGTGTGGCGGTTGTGGAAGCGTGAGGGCTTCAAAGTGCCAGTGAAACAAGTGAAAAAGCGTCGGCTGGGCACCCCCGGCAATGGGATCATGCGATACGAATCACAGCACATTGATCACGTGTGGGCGTGGGACTTTCGGTCATGGTGTTCTCGCCGCCCCACGTGAGGCGACGCATCAACCCAGTCTTGCCCGGCTACATTGTTTCACATAGCGACTGGTACATGAATTAGAGGCAGGCCACAGTAACAAACGGATTAGCCCTGCTACTGGCCCTGAAGAAGCAGGGGTACTCTCACAAACACAAGAGGGGATTCATCAGTTGGTGGGGCCTGAGGTTCAAGGATGGTGGTTGCGCATCGGAAATTCTTAAGCGCGCATCCAGCACGAATTGAAAAAGCAATACTGTATCGCAGCAAATCATCATCTCCGGACTGACGTATGTCATATCGCAAATCTACTGCGCCTGGATAGACGAAGTGGCGTGCAATCGGCACGACCCGCCCGGTGGCCTGCCTCGAGAGAGGACTTCGTTGCTTAGAGACATCCGATTCGCTGTTGTCGATCAGCACGCTAAGCGTGTGTGCTGCGCCGTGGTAAGCGCTACTAGATGAGACGCGTCCGGCAGCAGTGCGAGCAGTCTCGTGATCACTCCGATTGTAGGCCGCGACGGCCATACTTAACCAAGCACGATTAGCGTAGGGTGTGCCGGGCAGGCCCCGAGCCACGTCGCTGTACCGTCGAAGAGCCTCGTTAAATGGCTCCTCGCCGCTCTGTCCTGCAAGGATGTTGGCGGCCATAATTTGAGCCAAGGGTGTCAGCGGTGTCTTAGCGTACTGTGCATCAAACCGTCGCAGATCGTTAAGTGCAGTCGTGGTCTGTCCACGATGGTAGCTAACACAGGCACGGCCAAGAACAGCTGCAGCGCGATCCGCTTCATGCTGTGACGTATTTGTGGTGTTAGCAAGTACTGACTCAAATAACGGCCCTGCTGCGTCCACATCATCAACAGTCAAATAGAGAAAGGCTAAGTGCAGACGTACGGCCTGTTCACGGGACAAGCTGTTCCATGCAGTGGGAGGGATCAAAAACGCTCCGTTCCCGGCCTCGACTAACAGGCGATGAGGCACGTTACCGACGTTGAGGATGTGGCTTCCATATCGGTCGTTCAGTTCGAGGGTTCTCTCGAACCTGGCCATGGCATCCCGACGTTGACCCAGTTCATTGAGCACAAAGCCATGCAGCAGATTCGTTCGAACTTCAAGTTCCTGCATGTACCAAGTGCTGGTCAAGCGATTGAGGACCGTGGCCGGACCGGCGTGATTGCGATGGTAATTGCCGAAGTTGTCGCGGCTGGTGTAGTTGTCGGGTGGCGGGAACTGGGCCAGCACCGCTTGAATCGATGCAACAGAGACGGGAGGGGCTCTCCTGACGACTTCCTCATGCCAGCCCAGTGTTTCGGCAAGTAACTTCTCTGCAGCCTGAAGTTGACCGCGCGTCGTGGCATGAAGGATCTGGAGCCGAGCCAGCTTAAGCATAGCCTCACCGCGATACAAGCCATAGGGCTCTTCGTCAATGAAGGACCTGTACAGCGCTGCGGCATCTGTAGGCCTGCCAATCTCCAAAATACAATCGGCGGTATAACACGTAGCAGCTTCCCGTAGGATGCCGCCCTGAACCTGCCGGAAAAACTCGATAGCTTTCTCATAGTCGCCACGCGCCTGAGCGAACCGACCCTGTCGATAATGAAAATAATCATCACCAAACTGAAGGATCAGCAACTGCGCCTCGGCGCGCGCCTTGAGCTCACGGGACTGCACCATCAGATAGCGCAGCTCGGATGCATCTGGATATTGGTAGAGATCTAATCGGGCAATGTCGCGGATAATGCCATCGCAACGCCGTATGCAATTGTCGTACGCTTCGCGTTCAAAGTCAATCAATGCAAGCTGATAGTTCGACTCCTGCTTAATCCTGGGATCTAACTCATTGCGCAATCGAACAAACTCTGACACGCTCGAAGCAGCAGCTTGCTCATCACTACCGACACGATTCTGGATCGCAGCTTCCAGTCGTGCATAAGGATGTGAGGCGACTTCAGGAGCAAGCTGCGCCAACGTTGTTTTAGCTCGGTCTCTATCACCGTTCAAGCGATGAATGCGAGCTAAATCGACTGCTAAGACCCAACGATGCTCACCCTCGATCAGTCCGGTGCTCAGTAGGCTGCGCAGTCCTTGCTCGGCTCGATCCAATTCGCCACGATGAAGCCAAGTACGATAGGCATAGTGTTCACGCTCTTGATCTGCACTTATGGCTGTACCATAACCACATTGAATCAACACAGCTGCAACAGCCAATGCGAACCCTCGTGGTGGGCGATAATGCATCATGGAGACACCTCCGGTGTATTATTGATCGGTGCGACTTGCCGATTCCCCGAATTGTGGTAACTGTAATTCACGGCATCCTGGTGAGTACCGCGAATGGCGATCATGCGATTTCGAGCGTCATACGTGAATTTGGACCACGTGCCATCGGGATAGTCGGTGCGAATCAAACGACCCAGATCGTCATACTCATTGCGTAACGGTGGGTTACCTGTGACCCGCTCAGAGAGCAATTTGCCTTGGGCATTAAACACCTTCTCGGTCCATCGCATCTCATCGGTATCACGATATCGGTGCGTGGCGATCCGACCACTGGGATGATAGGTCCAGCTTTCAAAGCGGCGTTTGGGATCTTGCTTGTGAGAAATCCGTCCTCCGTCATCATAACGATAGAGAATGCGGTTTCCGTCCATATCGATGATAGCGTGCAAACGACCGGCAGGGTTATACGCGATCTGCGTAGCACCTTCCGGCTTAGCGATAGTGACCAGGCGACCACGGTCATCGCGTAAGAATGTAGTTGCTTTTTCGTTGACGGTTAAGCTCTCAGCCAGCACTTTCTTGGCTGCGGGCTCAAGCATTGTCACGGTCTCCAGGTCGCCAAACCGATTGAAACTCCAGCGAGCGCCGGTGCCGTCATGCCGATAAACCCCGACGATCCGGCCCCAATCGTCCATGTCAAATTCATGCCGCATGTCATGATGCTCCGTCGCTACTGGAAAACCGCATTGCATTGCGTACTCATATCGCGATTCACGACCCTGGGGGTCGATGCGAAGCAACAACCGACCATGATCGTCATAATCGTGGAGCGTTTCCTGCCCGAGTTGGTCAATCTGGCTTATCGGTTGGCCAAATGAGTTGAAAGTAGAGATGCGAGTGCGCCCGTCGGATTCAACGACCCGTGTCTGGTTGCCGTCACTATCATGCTCGGTTACTCGCGTGAGACCTGTAGGTTCAACGGAAGTTTCCGGTAAGCCGCGCCGGTCCACCTGAATATTAGTATGACGATTGGCGCTGCCATGCGATCGACCGACCACGCTCCATCGATTGTTCACCTGGGTCATGCGGATCGCGTTAGCAACTTCATTGTCTGATATGGATTGCCCCTTGCGACCATAATGATCGTGGATAAACCACTCCTTTTGTCGCGGGCGTGCTTCGTGGCGACGTTCCAAGTAAGTGCCATCACCCTCATTAGTGATCCTAGCCCGGTAAACCACCTTATCCATATTGGCTTCGGTAGATTGCTCAATCTGATAATCAAGCTTGAACACACGGCCGTACGGATCGGTGTATTGGGTGATGCGGCCCTCTGCATCACGCTCATAGATATAACTGAGTGCCGGGATACGCTGCGGGCTACGATGCGAAGGTCGGGTTGACGAAATCGAAGCTGCGGGAGGACCGGGATCGAACCCTTCTTCATCACGAAAGATATCGATACGTGTTATGTATCCGGATGAACCACGGTATATTTCCGCACGCTGACCAAACGGTGTCTGGATGCGGACAGGCCGCCCGGACTCATAGTCGATCGTAGCCCGCTTACCGTTAGGGTACCTGATTGCCACGATGTGGTCGTTTAGATACTCCATGCGAGTGAATTTTCCGGGCCGCTTAATGTCCTCGATCATGGCTATTCGCCAAGAGTTGCCTTGGTCCGGCGTTTCGAAGTACCATCGACGATCAGCTGCACGGCTGACCACCAGATGCTCTCCAATCCGGGAAAGAGTGTGGCGCGGATCGCTGGTCGAACGGAGTGGCTCTACCGAGTCCGGGTTGAACTTCTCGCCGAACCTGATCTTGCGTGTGGCCATGAACACTACAGCACGATCTGGTTCTTCACGGTAACCAGAAGGGAGCACCGCATAGTACTCCTTCGGCGACCATTCATGAGAAGAACCCATGCTTATCCTCAAAACATGATCAGCCCAATTTTGTGGACTCTGATCCAACTGTACAAAGTGGAAGATCCAGTTGCGCTCAGCCAGCCGCAGTTCGCCGACGGCATGAGTGTGCTTGAATGTGGACTCCACATCAGGTTCGCGAGGGAGTTGATACCCTGGAGGCAGCGCTTCCCAGGGTACATAGAAATCCGCATTGGCGCTAGCACACAATGCTGTACAACACCATACACAACACATCATCCTCAAGCAGAGGTCCCACAGCCGGAATCTCATGGACGGCTCCCATAGTTAGTACGTGATAGAATCGGCACGCGGTAAAAGCTCATTCGGCCAACCAGGCCAGCCGGTGGACAAGGCTCCAATTCAGTGAGTTGTATGTGCAATGAGTCAACTTCGGTATGACCGCGGCTGCCATAGATGATGTGGCAACGCAGCACCGTATTATCCGACTCTGCTAATACAGCACTGTTGAGTACCTCGACCGAGGCATGATTTGGCAATAAGACACGCTGCACAAGGACGCGGGTGTTGATCGGCTCTGGATCGCCGGGACGTCGGCGAACAGGAGTAGCGGCTGCGTCAGCGTGAGGATCGATTGCTGATAGGAGCAACAGGCTGTCAGCAATACGAATATACACGTCGGGAGCATTCCGATCGCGGAGTAGTCGCTGAGCTTCGTTGAAAATGACGCCATCACTATGATTTGCGGCGGCTACCGCCATAGCCAACAACGACTTGTGAGCATACGCCGAATCGGCGTGTTGAGAAGAGACATCGCTATAGAGCTGAACTGCTCTACTTAAACTGCTCCGCGATCCGGCTAGATGATTAGCCAGCACATAACGAGCCAGTGGCGTGACAGGTGTGCTGCGGAATTCTTCATTGAATCTAGCCAGAATGGCTTGACCGCGTTGCGCATCACCGAGTCGCAAGTAACAGATACCCGTTCCCAGTAGAGCCACAGACCATGCGTTGCTGTCTAGCCCACCATCGCCGGCTGCTGTGTTGACCACATCAAACAAAGGCATCGCTAGGTCGTGACGCTCAGCCACGATCAAAAAGAGAGCGAAGCGAAGTTTGGCCACGTGATCGCCACGCAGTTGCTTCCATGCTTCAGGCCCGATCAAGAAAGCCCCGGTGGCCGCGTCGGCTTGCACGCGGTATAGGCCAATTCCTACGGCATCTCGCGCACTAATATGGGGCGCGGCCCCGGTCTGGCTGTCGATATACATTCTGAGCAAGGCAATACGTTGTCGTAGATGGTCCACGTACCAATCGGCGGTAAGTGGGTTGACGACCAGCCCCGGGATTGCAGACAGCGGTGAAACATGTAATGGCGATGGCACAAGGATGGCTGGCCCGCTTTGCTCCTCGACCCGGGCCCGCAATTGCTTAATCTGGGCCGGCTGGACGACTAAGTTGCACCAGGCGATCGCCTCATCCAGCCATTGTCCTGCCTGATTCAAGTCTTCTGGCAGAGTGCTGCTTAGGCACTTGGCCATTGCTCGGCCGAGTAGCAACTCCCCGCGATACAAGCCTGCCTCCACAAATGCCCTATTTGCAAGTGCGTCTCGATAAACTGCGTCTGCAGCATCCACTTCACCCTTGCTGACCAGACAATCTGCGATCAGAACAGCCTTAATCTCGGCAAGCAGCGGATCACCTATCTCTTTGGCAATCGTGATGGCCTGATCTAGCCGCCCTGCAACTTGGTGCTCGCTGGCAGCAGCGTACCGCTCAAGGTCGCTCAAGTAGTCAGCGTACGATGCTGTCGCTAAGCTGAGCAGCAACAGAGTGACTAATAAACCTGATATATGCGTGCGCAAGGTACTTCCTAGTATTTTATACGTACAGTATGAACACATTTGGGTGCAGTGTCACTAAAGCTCAGATGCAATTGCGTAACATCACGTGGTATTATTCAACAGTCCTTACTTCCAAAGGCTGGCGCACAGCAACAGGTATTGGGTGCTGCGACGGTTGATCAATCCGTACGTACAATGGATTAGTACGATCCAATTGTGATATTGCTATGCGGTCTCGAGAATTGACAACGTACACTTTCGTGGTCGAAGTAACGCGTACGGCCATATAGCATAGAAGCAGCAACACTGCCACTCGATAAAGAGCCGTCCAAAGCTGATCGCATGTTACCCCTAGATTCATCATGAGCTTACCTATGATTGAACGTGGCATTGCTGTCATAAAGATAGCCAACACTTCACTCGTCTGAAAGTAGGTTTTCCAGAGATTTCTGTGTTTGCGTAGTCATTTGAGAGTAGGTACTCAAGAACGCATTGATATTGTCACGCATTGGAGGATCGTGTTTCGCTAGTCGGAGTATATCGGTGTGTGATTGGGCAATCATAGCAGCACGCAAAAAATCGTTGATTGCACTAACTCCCCCAATACGGTGGATCGATGTGTAGAATTCGATTTCTTCCGCATCGGACAGTGGCACTTGCGCTCGCGCAGCACTAATAATGGAACGTGATATCACCCAAAACCGTATGCGCAGTTCTTCGTCAACGTCTTGGTAGTAAATGACTTGAATGACATCATTCCAAGCCAATCCTAGCATATTTAGGGTTTCGGACGATGCCTTAACGTCAGATTCTGATAATATTGCTTCATATGTCGCCTGTGCGATAATCGAAGCAAACAATTGATTGAATGATGAATCTTCACACAATTTAAACCATGCAAATCGTCCTGGCGCTGCTTGCAATGTTGTAATCAGTGAAGTATGCTCGTTTGTTGCCCAATAATAACAGAATGCGGCAGTGTTCCGGTCGGAAAGCAGAACCTCTGGATGATTTGCAATTAAATGCAGACGCTCGATAGGCACATCATCTGGCAATTTCCCTTCGTTAGCGAGCATATAATAGAAACTGTATAGCGCCACGTAGGAATGGTCTGAAAGAATTGCCGCATCGTTTGGATCAAACTTGCCAACTGTTTGGTAGGTTTGTGATACCGATCGTTTGTAGGAATCGGGATCACGATTTATCAACTCATTCACTTTTTTAGTAACCGGGTAGCTGTCGACAAGTTTCGCATGGAATTCAGCATAGTTAAAGCGCCGGGTTGCTGCTTGTTGTTCAGCTAACCCAGTGCCATACATTAATAGTGTGCTTAGCACGAGAAAAACACTGCCTAGGACGATTCGGTACATCATGGTGTGCCTCCAGTACAACAAGCTTGCTGCTTAGCTGCATCTGCACCAGCAAGCCAAAGTCTCTGGCCTGTGTCCACTACGCTCGGATCGATATCACGCCACTCGGTATCTACTCCATGACCGTACATTTCTTGCCAACTGTGACGGTCATCCATGATCTTCCAACCTGGTGTCCGCCACTGCCACCTAATGCGAATGCCACTCGTAGGACCAATCTGTATCGTATTTGTGACGCTATATGACGCACCAATCTGAACAGTAACTCCGTAGACATCAAACGGTATAGACCCGTTTATTGTATACTCGTAGTCTTCTTGACTCGACTCGCCACAACTCACGTCTTGCCATAACTCAAAATCAATTGTTTCACTGCCATAGAGTTTCCCTTTTTTCTTAACAAATCTTGGAACGGGAGCACCGTCAGGCTCTTCAAACGGGCCGGCATCATAGTGTTCCAAGGGTGCGGCAGGCCACGTAAAACTGGGAATGTGCGTTGATGTCCACTCGCCCGCTACATCAGTCAGTACGCTCAGAGTTCTTGTTACGTTTTGGCTACCGCCGGAGGCGATGTAGTCCCAATTGCCTGGATTTGTGGAAGACGTGGTAGACACATGACCTGCTGCATTAATCGCTGGAGCACCTGTTTCGCTACTGAAGGACGGTGTTGGCGAGTGTGTGTGCCCCGGTGTTATACCAACTACAAAGACTGACCCCTGACCTCTACAGATTAGTTTTGGGTCAAACTTAGTGTCATTGGTAGTATCGAGTATCGCGTATACCACTGGCCCCGTATTTGCGCTTGCCGAACTTTCTCCCAGTATTGCCGTTGGCACAAACGCCGCGCTCTCGGTCGCGGATGTGTCGGGACAGTTATAGACAATCTTTCCATTCTGAACGGCGCCCAGTGAAGTGGTAACTGTGTTTTCATGCCCTGAAGGACTAGTTTCTATCGTCCACGTAACCTGCGAACCTTGCCATACACGATTGGTTGGATTATCGAAAGTGATACTTACCACCACAGGATCTTCTATGATTATATCACTTCCGGGGCACGATTGCCCTGCTGCATGTTCATGCCCAGGCCCTCCGCCGGGACAATCAGTGTCGCCGCTTACGGCGTATACTGAGCGTGTCATTCCCTGTGAGAATGTTAACACCATCAAGGCCACGATCAACAACAGGACCATAATGGATCGAGTTGAGTTGGTATTTTGCAACAAGAGGTGAGATCCGCTGCATGGGGACGGGCTTGTGAAGTGTTTGGATTTTGTATCGATCATTTTAATACTCCTAGCGGTGTCGAGGAACTAATCCCGACGATCAATGTGTTGGGCCGGGAACGGATTGACAGTGTGTGTTGACTCTGGTAATTCAGCGGGTACTTCCGGACACGCTTCTGGCGGCTGAAATCGCGGTTGGACGGCCCATATGGTCGTACGTGATGTCCACGGGCGGCTGATGTGAACCGCGTATGCTAATAATGCGATTGTGTTCATCGAAAGTGTGAATGGTGTCGGTCCGATCGGGGTGGATGATGCGACTGACACGGTCGAAATCATCGTACTCGTACGCAATGCGCCCCAAGGTGGTGGTCGTTTCGACTACCAAGCGGCCACGCAGGTCATACTCACGTATCTTGCGTTCCAGGCCCGCCGGGTTTGAGTCGTGCTGGGCGACCTGGCCGTTGGCGTGATAGAGGTATGTGTCGCGATTGCCGCGGGCATCCTGGCGCTGGCTGACACGATGGAGTTTGTCGTAACGAAGCGACACTCGACCGGCCGCACCGGAAATTTCGGTGATGGTGGTCAATCGGCCGGTGCGGTCGTAGGCGAAGCGGCGTTTGATGCCTTCAGGAGCGTCAATCCCGGTGATGAGGCCCAACGGATCTCGGTTGATCTGGAGCACCATCGATCCGGGCGGGAGTTGGCCCCCGGAAGTTGAATCCCCCACGGAGGAGTTACTCCCCGGGATGGGGGTGGGTAGGCCGACAATACGCAGCAGGTCGCCGGCCGCATCGAACGTCCACTGCCGGGCCGAGCGATCTGGGAATGTGATTGCGGTGAATCGACCCCATTCATCGGTTTGGAGTTGGTAAACGGACTTATCATGGCGAATCTCGACCAGATCGCCAGTGGCGTTGTAGGTGTAGGTGATAATGGGTTTGGCGTCAGGCTCGGGACGGACTGATGCTATGCGTCCGACTTCATCCAGCTCGACCACCGCCATATCGCCAAAGTGACGCTGGGCCCAAACTTCAGGAGAGATGGTCGCGCCGACCGCATCGCTCGGCTGTTTGAAAGTAGTCAGCAAAACCGGTACCACCCCACCCCAAATCAATTTGGCTGGTGACGGAGCGTTGGGATGCATAGCCGTATCTGCTATTGTGCGTTCGCGCACAGCCTTGGCGGTGTGCTGATACGCTTCAACGGCACGTGGTAATGTCCAACTTGGTTCACCATACCCGGATACCAGATGCCATTCAATGGGTTGCTTACGCTGTTGCGCACCGACCGCGAAAAAGTGATGGAACTGATAAAAACCCTCTTTGTCATAGCGAACGATGACAGATCGGTTCGGCAACGTATTGAGACGACGGGGTTCATCTGATCCACTACTAGCAGATGATTGGATTTCGATCGTGCGACGTAGACCGCTTGCATCTGTAAATGCGAGGATTCTGCCGTAGGCATCGCAATCGTAGCTAAAGCGACTCAGCAAATGCTGCCCGGGTGCGGTTACGGATCGGTACAACTCGATTGATTGGATAAACCCGCGCTCATCACGCACGAGTCTCGCGAGTCGCCCGAGGGGAAGCTGAATCTGCTCGATAGCTGGCTCGCCGCCTCGCGCATAGGTCACTCTAACTTGCTGCCCATTTGGGAAACGAATCGAGTTTAGCCGGCTGTCTACATCATATATCAGGGTGGTTGATCGTCCGGGCTGATCGAGAAAATCAATGGCGACAAGCTGCCATTTCTGGCCTCTGACAGTTGGGTGGAAGTGATATCGGCGGCATTCGCGTGATACTGCTAATCCATCAGGCGTCAGCGATAGAAATGCACCGGACGGTAGCGAGCCAACGCCCTGCTTACTGTTGCTTCCCGGCACCGGCAATGAAGGGAATCGCCATATCTCACCCGCGATCACCACAGTGACAGGCTTATTTGAAGCAATTGCGACGGATGATGTATCTGAAGATTCCCAAAACAGCGCATAGCCTAGCAACGGCTCCCATGGTATGTGAGAACCAGCGGTAATCTCTAGAAGCCGATCAGCCCATCCTCGTGGTGATGGATCTAGATTCAGGCGATGTACCACACGATCCCGGCCAAGTAGTTCAAGACTGGCTGCTTGCCATTGAATACCAGGCTTAGCCATGTCGCCAGGATCATTGAAACTGGGCCAGACATGGCTATTCGGCAGTACCGGCAAGTCAGTCGCGGAGGCCTGATTCCCCATTAGTAGAGCGGCCCACGCAACAACCGCTACCGCTAGCTGCCAACACGAATACAAAGAATAGTAATGCATTACAACAACTTAACAGTAAGCGCACATTCACATCACGAAGCCGCAATAACTATCGCCAAGCTCTCACAACTTATTATTAAATCACAATGGACATGACATAACAATTTCAGCGCTTTCGCACGTAACTGCTCTGTTCGTCATGCTTCTGTTGGCATCCCCGCAGGCAAGTCAGGACATGATCCCCGTTTGCATCCTTCGGAAGCCCCAGTCTATCCCTTTCTCGTTAAGCCCCTTTGCCTGCCACCCGGCGTGGAAGGACAGCGGCAGAATAGCGAATGTGGAGTCGGTGTCAAGAGGCTGCAGACAAAGTTCGCCAAATATATTCCAGAATGCAGGCGAGCACCCAATCATAGAGGACTATAAGTCTCGTGCTGGGGTATACCCTATATCAAACGGTGCCTCAAACGTTAACGAACTCACAAATCGTCGTTTGATATAATGGTGTCACTATGTTCCGAGGCTTTCATGGGGACACCTACAATGCTCAGACATCTCATCATCGCAGCCGCACTCTTGATTGGGGTCGCGTTAGCGCCCCGGGCGCTATCCGACGAAGCACAACCACATCTGGAAGTGGACCGTATAGAATTCGATTTTGGTACGGCGCTTGCGGGCGGTTCCGTCGAGCACACATTCGTTCTCAAAAACATCGGCAAGGCTGATCTGGTGGTCGAAAGTGTACGATCCACTTGCGGCTGCACTTCGTTGCAACACATTGAGAAAGTCAAGTTAGAGCCAGGTAATACACTGGATGTGCCAATTTCATTGTCACTCAAAGGGCGCAGTGGTGCACAACGCAGGTCCATCGTGGTTATATCAAATGATCCGCAAATGCCCGAACTTACTCTCTGGATGGTCGGTGATGCCATACAGCCGATCCGCGTGGATCCTCACACGTTGGCACTGGGAAGGATCGAAGCCAACCATCCAACTGCCGTAGTGCAGGTAGTTGCGGCTCGTGGACGACAATTCACCATTGAAAGCATTGCTTCGAGCATGCCAGAGATCGAGGCTCATGTTGTAGAAGTGGTTCCGGGCGAGCTGTATCAGATTAAAGTCCGTGCCGTGAGAGCACTACCCGCAGGACAACTCGCGCAGACCCTGACGATTGAGACCTCAGATCCAGACATGCCAACCATTGTCATTCCCATCACAGGCCATGTTATGGACGACTTCGCGATAGCTCCGCGTGAATTGGTGATTTTGTCGACAACCTCATCGAGCACGCGATACATAGTGATTGCGCCGGGAGAGATCAAGTTGTTCGATATTACGAAAATCGACGTGCCTGACAAGAGAATCATTGCCACCATTCTCAAAGCCGGACAGCACGGCTACCGGGTTCGCCTCAGTGGCATACCAGCTGACACAGCCCTTGATGGCAAATCAATTGTTATGCATACTAATGTCCCTAGTCATCCAACCATTGAAGTGCCCATTCGTGTGATTACAGAGGACGACTCCGCAGAGATTAGGAATGACAAGCACTGATACGTAAATCACTACGACCCGAAGGAACAGCCCATGACCAGCGATGATGCAAGTACCTTTTGCACTAGGCGATGGATTGTACTCGATGCAATCATCTTGTTCTGTGTAGCAGCAGTGCTAGCGACCATGGCCAACAAGATTGTCCCGGCCGAGATCCAGTTGAGTGAGCATATCAACAGCGGATCGCTTGCCCAAGACCGCATCAGGGAGTTAGGGTTTGAGACAGTCAATCTTGCTCAGGCCAAGCAGATTGTCGCAGCAGGCGATCACTTGATCTTTGACGCTAGGCCTACCGATTCGTTTGTCAGGGGCCACCTTCCGAGCGCGATGTCCCTGCCCAGCCGCGAGGCCGACTCACGTATAAGCGAGGTATTGCCTTTATTGGTGGCTGACCAGCCGGTGATGGTGTACTGCTCCGGACGCTCATGCGATGACTCAATCGACCTCGCCAAGTTGCTGCAGCAACAAGGAATGGAAAAGATTATGGTCTTTGTAGATGGATATGCGGACTGGACTGGCGCTGGTTTGGAGGTCGAGATCGGTGAGTAGCGGGAAAGCAGCGATACCAGTTACGCTGATGATTGCCTGGCGCTGGCGTGGCAGCTACTTGGCAAGTGCATGCCGCTTGATGGTCGCGGCGCTTTTCCTTCTCGCTGCGGCAGGCAAGATTGCATCACCTCGTGCCTTCGCTGACACCATTGCAGCTTTCCAAGTGCTGCCACACATACTGATCAAACCCACTGCCGTTTATTTACCTTGGCTGGAAATCGTCGCTGCGATCGCATTTGTGATGCCGACGAGAGTACGCGCGGCAGGCGGCCTACTTCTTGCTGTAATGCTTGTCGTATTCACGCTTAGCATGGGGTGGGTGATTTACTATGGAATCGACACCGAATGCAGTTGCTTCGGCGATACATGGTCTGCGAACTCGATCGGCTGGCCCCACATCCTTCGCAACCTCCTTCTGTTGCTAATGCTCGGACTAGGTATGATTCGTCCTGCCCGCACACTGTAAACCCCATGTCATATCTTTCGTCCAATGGCGCTGAATCCAATGCCGACAAGCCATATATAGCTTGATCCGCAGATACAACTGGTTGGTCTTGCCCTCATCCTTGATCCAGCTCAAGTGCAACCAGACAACTGACCAGAACAGCATACCTCGGCCCGGCCCGGAGGTGAAGGCGCAGCCGGAGTCTCTGGGCCGGGCCGAGCCGCGAACTCATTCGGAGTGAGCTGTCCCAGGCTGCTGTGCGGACGAGCACCACTGAAATCGTCACGCCACACCTCGATCATGTTGTGCGCATCCTCCATACTCAGGAACCAATGCGCGTTGAGGCACTCCTGTCGGAACCGCGCGTTGAATGACTCGATCGTTGCGTTGTCCGTCGGTTTGCCGGGCCGGCTGGAATCAAGCTTCACTTTGTTCCAATATGCCCATAGATCCACGTCCTTCGAGGTAAACTCGGGACCGTTGTCCACCTGGATCGCACCCGGATGATGGTGCTCGGCGGCGACGCGCTCGAGGACCTCGACCACGTCGATCCCCTTGGTCTGCGGAGCCGCGTGCAATGCCAACGATTTCCGGGTGCAGCTGTCCACCAGTGACAGGTCCGCCACCAACTGCTTGAACTTACGTTTCTACTCCTCCAACTGCTTGAGACGGGGGACCTCCGCCACCCCCAGCCCGTCAAATTTCTGCTTCCACCGGTAGAACATCGCCTCGGACATCCCCATCTTCAGAACGATCTACACCACCGCCGTGCCCGACTCGGCTTGACGCAAGGCAAACGCAATCTGAGCCTCACTGTGTCGATTCTGTTTCATCAAAATACTCCTTCTTGGGGTTAACGATATCCAAAAAGTCGCACTCGAAACGGATCAAGATCCGGGGTCAAGACCAACGTAATCCAACTCACAGAAACTTGAGCATTTGAGCCCGATGCTGTTTAGCGTACATGTCGTCCACCTGCTGATGGAACCAGTCCATTCCGCGACCCATAATCTCGCGGGCCTGTGAGACCACCAGCGAGTGGTGCAAGGTGGTTTCATCGAGCACTAACGTCTCGCCAAGCTTGCCGAGGCGGAACTTGATCAACTCCCACATCCCGGCATCCGGGTGATCGTGCGTCCGGGTCAGCCGATGGAGCATCGCGTAAACTTGGCTCGACGACTCCACCTTACGCAGGTTGCCGATTTCCTTGATCATCCGCCCGAATGATTTCGGCAGAATCATCCTGTTTCCATCAGCCAGTCTTTTGCCACTCACCCAGGCCCACCACACGCCACACATCTGCGAGTCAGTCATTTCGCTCAGCCTGGGCGGGACTGGGTTCCCCTGCTCGTCCTGCCCGTAGCAATCCAGCCAATTGAGCGAGGATGGGTGGAAAATCTTGGCGAGCTCTGCGACATCTCCGCTGTGCTGGTGTCCCACCGCCTCCCACCCGAAAAGCAGGTAGCAAACCATGTGGTGCATATCTGTTGTAGCCATTGTAATCTTGTCGTCGGTGGGCTTGCCGCGGGCCGATCTGAGCACCGGCACCAAGTCGTTAATCGCGGCCGGATCGTGCATAGCTTGTATCTCCATGGGCTCGACCTTTGTCGACATTGTTATCTTGGGTGGTCTTGATGCGTTGTCTTGTTTGGTCACTTGCTT
>JBGTLW010000133.1:0-3206 GCA_041743835.1 Phycisphaeraceae bacterium
GCCTCCGCTGCGTCGCCGCTGCGGGCCCCGTGAGGCTTGCAGCCACAGGCGCGGCTCCTGCGGCGCTGGCCGGGGCGGTCGGGGTCGGGTTGGCGAGGGGGGCCTGGGTCAAGCCCTCTATGTTACGCGACGACCGCACAGCCTGACCAACCCGCCCGCGGTAGAATCACGTCGGCTCACCTTCGAGGGAACTTTTGCTCCTTTGCCGCGTCCAACCCCTCACCTCACACTCCCGGAGTCCTCTCCATGCGCTTTCCCTTCCCCGCTGGTGTCGCGCTTGCCGTCTGCCTTACGTTCGCCGGTGTCACGCCGCTGGCCCGCGCGGCGGATGAGGCGCGGGCGATTGAATCGACCATCACCCACGTCACCGTGTACCCCGAGTGGGCTTACGTCATACGCTCGGCCGGGATCGAGCTGCCGGTCGGCGCTTCGCGCTTGAGCCTCGAATCGCTGCCCGCGTGGATCGATGCCGAGTCCATCCGCGTCAGCCTCGGCAAGACGCCGGGCGTGGTGATCGATGGCGTCCGCACCGAGACCACCTACCTCGCCCGCTCGACCCAGGATGAGGTGAACGCCGCCGAGCAACGCGTCACGCAGATCAACGACCAGATCGAAGACCTGAGCAATCACCTCGCGGTCTTGGCCGAGGAGAAGCAGTACCTGCGGGACTTGAAGGTGTTTCTGGTCGGTGCCCGGCCGGAGAACGCCGCGATCCGTGAGGTGAGCATCGAAGAGATGGCCGCGGTGCAGGACCATCTCAAGACGCAGATGCTGGAGAACGCCCGGGCGATCACCGAGCTCAACCGCAAGGTCCGCGACCTCCGCCCCGAGTTGGCTGTGGCCCAGCGGACCTTCAACGACCTGCGTGGCCGGATTCAGCTCGAACAGAAGCGCATCGTCATTGACCTCACCGCAGCCGAGGCTGTGAACACCACGATCGAGGTGGGCTACCTCATCAGCGGCGCAAGCTGGTATCCCGCATACGACGCGCGCAGCAGCAGCGCCAGCGGCGAGCTGACGCTCACCGCCCGGGCCGTCGTCCAGCAGTCCACCGGCGAAGACTGGAACCAGGCCACGTTTACCCTGTCCACCATCCAGCCCTACCTTTCACGCGAGAAGCCGCAGCTCAAGCCGTGGGTCCTCGGCCGGAGCTTCGACCCCAACGCACCGCTCAACGCCGAGATGTCGCAGCGCCAATCCCCGGAGAACTTCCGTTACGGCAACAAAGAAGCCGAGCAACGCCTTAGTCAGATTCAAAGCAAACAGTACGACTACAACACGAAGAACCAGTGGGCCCAGGCTGCCTATGCACGCGTGAATCTGAACCGCGACAACCTGCTGCGCGTGGTCCGCTCGGTGGAAGAGCGGGGCACGACCGTGGAGTTCAACGTCGTGGGCAAGCACTCCGTGACCGCCGACGGCAAGCCATCCGAGCTGCCGCTGGGTCAGGCCACACTCGACACCACGCGCCACTACGCCGCGACGCCCGCTGTATCCCGCTCGACCTACATCACCGCGCAGATGAGGAACACCGGGCAGTTCCCCGTGCTGCCCGGCGAGGTGCGCATCTACACCGACGGCTCTTTCGTCGCCAAGTCAACCCTGCCCTTCGTCGCGCAGAATGAAAGGTTCGAGCTTTTCCTCGGCCTCGAAGAGCGTATCAAGGTCACCCGCGAACTGGACTACACCAGGTCTTCCACCGGCACGTGGTCCAACAAGAAGCGCCTCAGTGCCGCCTACGTCATCGAGGTGAGGAACTTCCATGACACGCCCATCACCATCGATGTAGCCGATCAGGTGCCCGTGTCCGAGGACAAGGAGATCTCGGTGCGGGTGGAGACGATCGACCCGGCCGCGGGCTCGGTGGACAAGGGCATCATCACCTGGCCGGTGAAGCTTGGCCCCGGCGAGGCCAAGACGCTGCGGTTCGCGTTCCGCATCGAGTACCCGCCCAACGCCGTCGTCCTCCCCGCCGCGGTGCAGGAGCTGCAGATGCAGATCGAGGCGAAGTAACGCGCGGGACTAGCCGCGTGTCAGGCGTGTGACGCGGCCACCGATGATCCACTCGGCGACGTAGATGTCGCCGGTGGGCCCGAAGCATCCGCCGTGTGGCGAGTTGAAGTGGCCGGGGCGGATGCGTGGCGTGCCCTGCCAGTTGGGCCAGCCCGGAATGGGCGTCGGGGGGTAGGTGAATCGGTCGAGCGCATCGTCGCGGACGTCCGTGTTGCCGCCGAGCTCTGCCAGCAGGTTGAGTTGCAGGTCCAGCAGCTTGACGCCGGTGAACAGCTCGGGGACCAGCACGGTGTCGGCGTGGAAGCTGAACCCGCATGGCGAATGGCAGACGCCGTCGCGGTGGCGGAGGTGTCGGCCATCGGCGTCGTAGATGGTGATGCGTGCGTTGCCCCGGTCGGCGATCCACAATTGGCCGCTGGGGTCGAACGCCAGCGCGTGCGGGCAGTTAAACCGCCCCGCGCCCTCTTCACCGCTGAGGCTTGCGAGGTATTCGCCCGCCCGGTTGTAGCGGTGGACGAGGGAGCCGCCGTAGCCGTCCGCCACCCAGATGTCGCCGTTGGCGGTGTTCACCGCCGCCCATGTCGGGACGTAGCGTTTGGCGTCGGCCCCCTCGTAGGCGGGGTGTGGGGGCGCGGCCAGGGTTTGGACGGCCTTGCCCTCCAGGGTCACTTTGGCGACCTCAGCGGTATTTTGATCGACCAGCCAGAGGTACTCGATGTCTTGCTCGACCACGCGCGTCAGGCCGTGCGCCCCCAGCCAGCGGTCGCCCCCCGTGGCATGGAGCAACTTGCCCGCCGGGTCGTAGGTGAGCAGGCCGTCGCGGGTCTGCGCGAAGACGATGAGGTTCCCCGCGTTGGTGACGCACAGGGCGTGGGTCCGCCCGTTTTCTCGTGTGGCGGGGGTGTCGGGCAGGGTGGCCCAGTTTTCGTGCCAGGTGTAGGTCTGTTCGCCGGTGCCGATCCGCATGGTGATTCCTGTCGCGTGTAGTTGGTACGAATCCCGCCCCATGGTGCATGAATCCCTCTCCCCCGGCAACCCCAAGGTGTCACACCCCAGGGCAAAGACATTTATCGCCCTTGATTCTTCGGCTGCGGTGGGTTTGGCCGATTCTTTGTGCATCGACCGGACCGCGTGGCCACGCGACAGTTTAACCCCTGATTTGGGAGTGGTGACATGGATGTCCCTGCCCTTGG
>JBGTLW010000134.1:0-4779 GCA_041743835.1 Phycisphaeraceae bacterium
GGATGGAAATGTGAACGGTGGGTGGGTAGTCTGGCTCATGGTGGCGTACTCCTCGGTGTTCGGGGACGGGCGTGGTAGATCACACCCAAAGTACGCCGCCTTTTTCAATTCGTCATCCACAACATTCAGTCATACCTCTGCCAATGCTCGGAAAGGGTTCTGACAGCCTCAATGCCCGTGCCTGGGTCCTGGTTATGGGTTTTGGCGAGCCGATCCAGCTCGGACCAACCCACCCAGACATGGGTGTAGCCCGATGCGACAAGCCGAGCGGTCACCGCCCCCGGAGTGGTGTTGGGGGCTGTACCGGGGGCACTTCCGGGGGCGTGGGTGGCGGTGGGGGGTTGCTGGGCCAGCGCCAGCGGGGCGGTATCGAATGGTGTTGCGTAGCCCGCTTCACGTTGGAGGTAGAGCAGCCCGCCGTTGTCCGCGATGAGGCACACCCGCGACCCGCGAGGCAGCGCGTTGATCGGATGGCCAGCACCCTCCGGCCCTACGAACAACCACAGCGTGTCCACCCAGAAGCCCGGCGGCGGGTCGTGGCTCGTTCCCTCTTGCGGCAGGGGCCTCACCTGGCCAAACAGCACAGCCAGGCTCACCGTGAACAGCACCACCGGCAGCGCTGCCGCGGCGATCGGCCAGATGAACCGCAGCCGCGGCGTCTGCTCGCACAGCCGACCCAGGCCAAGCCCAATCACGATCGAGGTCGGCAGCAGCAGCGGCAGCAAAAATCGGCTCTGCATGTGTGTCGCGAAGAGCCAGAACGTGAGCTGCGCGATCAGCATGAGTGCCATGACCCAGGTGATCCTGCGCGTGCTGCCTCGGCGAGCTGCGCACAAGAACATGAGCAGCATGCCGACCCACAAGACAGGAAACCCGCCCTCGTGACTGAAGCGCGCGATGTCGGTGATGTCCAACTGGATCGCTTTGCCGCCCACAGCGCCGTAACCGGTGTTGAAGAGCCATCGGCGTGCGACGGGCCCGAGCCGGTCGTCGCCGATCTGGCTATGGAGGCCGTGCGCCGCTGCCCAACGCTCGGCCTGCGCTTGGGACCAGTGCGCGCTGCCCAGCACGTCGGTGGCAAACGGAAAAACCGGGTTACCCGTCCACACCGCGTTGCGCATCAAGTAGGGCGATAGCGTGAGCAGGCCCGCCAGCGTCGCGATGGTCAGGCTGCGCAGGCCGACCTTCCACGACGGGGGCTGGCGCCAGCGCAGCGCGGGGTTCAAGCGCAGCAGCAACATCAGGCCGATGGGCACTGCGATCATCGGCCCGGCCGTCAGCTTGCTCAGCGTGGCCACACCGACCAGAAACCCCACCGCCGCAGCACCCCCCAGCCGCTGCGACCACACATCAGCCATCAGCACCAGAGCCGTCGCCCCGAACGCGATGACCGCCATCTCGTTGTACCCGCAGCTCGCGGTGATAAGGGTCCAAGGCACAGCCAGAAACACCGCAGCAGCCACACACCCCGCACGCGCCCCGACGAAACTGGTGACGACGGTGCCAAGCGCCCAGGCCGCGTACACCCCCAGCGTCACGTGGAACAACTGGCAGGCGTACACCGCATCGGGCATCGAGGCGTGCAGCGAGCCGATCATCGTGTAACCCGACTCGACCAGGCTCGGGAGGTACGAGTAAACGTTGTGCTCCAGCCCCGCGATCCGGCCCAAAGCCAGCCACTCGCGCGGCAGTTGCAGGTGATAGGTCAGCGTGTCGTATTGATAGGCTTCCACCCGCCACATCGTGCCCGGCGGGGCGCAGGCCGCGACCAGCATCAACCCCAGCGGCGCACCGCACAGCGCCAGCGTCCACGGCAGGGCGCGGGCCAAGGCAGCAGCGTCGGGCTTACGATGCCGCAACCCCACGAAAAGCCGCACAATCAGCGCGAGGACACCAAGCCCGGTGACCGCGAGCGTGGTCGCCAGCCCCACGCCGAGCGTCACGCCCACCAGCCAGTGCAACAGCAGCAACGCCGCCATGCCCATGCCCGCTTCGATGACGCGCCCGTGTTGACAGCCGGGCGTGAGCACATGGCGTAACAGCCCCCCGTAGCCGAACGCGGCAAGCCAAAGCAGCGCCAGAGACGGAACCGCACCCGCACACAGAATCACCAGGCCCGCGAGTTTGGGAAGGCCGGCGTCGCTTGGCCCCCCGGCGAATTGCCCGCCGGTCACACCAAGCACCACCGCGACCCCAAGCGCCAGCGCGGCTGCCAGCAGCACGAGGGTTGCCGGCGTGCCGGGCGATACGGGTCTATCCTGCGACCCGCCGATCATGTGCCGGGCTCCGGGGAAATCGTGGGATCGGTTGGGTCCGCGTGGCGCTCAACATGCTCTTGGCCCTGGTCGGTATCCAGATCGAACAGCCGACGGAGGGCCGCGGCATAGAAACCCAGCGGGGCCTCGGGGTCGGTGTCATCCAGTCGGCTCAGCGGCAGGTGCAAGACCTTGTTGATCAGGCGGCGGGTGTGCTCATCGAGAAGCGCTTCGATCTGGCGGGTGTGCTCCGCGCTGACACAATGCGAGAGCTTGCGCGTGGTGCGCTGCCGTTCATCATCCGCCAGGTCGTGCAGCCGGGTGCGAAGGGCGCGGATGAGCCGGCCGATGTCCTGATGCTGCACCTGATTGATGCACACCGACGCCGCGCCGCGGACCTGAGCACGGCAGCGATCCAACTCGCCCTGACGCCCGGCCAGCGTCCGCTCGACCACCGGCCGCAGGTCATCGAGGTTGTAGAGGTACACGTTTGACAGCGAACCGACGGCCGGGTCGATGTCTCGCGGCATGGCGGCATCGAGGATGAAAAGCGGCCGACCACGCCGCTTACGCAGCAACGGCTTGAGCTGCGCAGCGGTGAGGATCGGCTGGGTCGCGCCGGTGGCGGCGATGACCACATCCGCCTCGACCAGCAGCGTGTCCAGAGACTCCCACGGACGCACCCCCCCGCGATCGGTGGTGAGCCGGAGTTGCCGAGCCAAGGATGCGGCCCGGTCGGTTGTGCGGCTGGTCAGCAGGACACGCTGCGGGGTCAGCCGCATCGCGTGTTGCAGCACCACCTTGCCAACATCGCCCGCGCCGATGCAGAGCAGCGTCTTGTCGTGCAGCGTCTCAAACACCTGCCTGATGAACTCCACGCCGACCGAGCCCACCGACTGACGCCCGGCCCCGATGTCCGTGGTGTTGTGGATCTCCTTAGCGGTGGCGATGGCTTGCTGGAACAGCGTGTGCAGCACCCGCCGGGCGGTCCCCGCGCGGGCCGCGGCGTCATATGCCCGGCGGACCTGACCCAGAACCTGCGTCTCGCCCAGCACCATCGCATCCAAACCCGCAGCCACACTGAACAGGTGCGTGGCCGCGGCATCCTGCTCTCGCACAATCACCGCCGCATCCAGCGTCTCAAGCGGCATGTTCGCCTGCTGCGCGACGTAGGCACGCAACGCTTCGGCGGTTGGCTCGGCGTGCGATTCCCTGGCGATGTAATACTCGGTGCGGTTGCACGTCGAGAGGATCACGCATTCACAACCCTTGAAGCGCTGAGACAGTGCCTGCAACGCATTAGGCAGAGCGGCATCGCTGACCGTCATCTGCTCGCGTAGCTCCACCGTCGCCGTGCGATGATTGATGCCCAGCATCATGACACGCATCGCGGCCCCCCGTGTTGGTCACGCGTGTCGGCGGACACCGCGGTGATGGGCGGCGGCGGGGTGGCATCGAGGCCGCTGGTCCGTGAGGGCAGTGCCGTGACCAGGCCGTAGGTCGCGACCAACAGCGCCAGCCCCGCGATGCTCAGCCACGCCGCACGCACGCCGCGGAAGCTGGTCGTAAATCGCAGGTTGATGACCAGGGCGTAGAGCAGCCACACCGCCCCGGCCAAGGCGTACTTGGTGATCATCCACGCGTTGGCCTGCACCGCGTCGGTCTGTTGCGAGATGGTCACGATCCCGCCCGCCAGCCCGATGGACAGCACCGCAAAGCCCACCGTCGCGCTACGCACGACCAGGTTCTCCAGCGACTCCAGCGGCGGGAGCCGACCGATGCCCGCGGGATCGTCCTTGCGCTTGATCCTTCGATGCACGTAGAGATACGCGACCGCCGCGACCGTGCCGATGACAAAACACAGTGTGCCGACATACACCCCGATCAGGTGCAGCCACGTCCACACCGGCGTCAGGGAATCGAGGCGGAAGGGCTTGTAGGTCCACGCCGCGGCACACACCGCCCATGCGTACAAAAACCCCAGCACCGGCAGCCCGAACGCGCTGACCGTGAGCATCCTCGGCCGCCACCGCAGGAACACCAGCGCCAGCCCCAGCAGCATGGCGATCAGCACCAGGCCATCCACGTGCGCGTGGAGCGGTTGCGAGAGCTCGCCCGAGTGCCACCACCGCGCGCCCAGCAGCGCCGCCGACGCAACGACCAGCAGCGTCATGGCCACGGTGACAGCCCGCGTGGTTCCCGGCGGGTTTCGTCTCCGAAGGCCGCGCACCGCGAACCCCGACGTGCCGAGGGTGACGGCGGTCATGGCCATGAGGATGATGCTGGTGATCGGCTGGTCCATCGCGCGAGCCACGCATTCTAGCCGTTCCCGAGCAGTTGCTCACACCGTGCGATCACCGCGGCCTCGCCGTGAGTTTTGCATATCGCCAAGGCCTCCGCATCCGTGAGCTTGCGTAAAGCGGTTTGGCGTTGGTCGTCATCCAAGATGGCCGCCTGAATCCGGGCGCGATACGGGGCGACCGCTGCCAGCAGCACAGGCCACGCGGGGTCCAGCGCGTCGCTG
>JBGTLW010000135.1:0-3204 GCA_041743835.1 Phycisphaeraceae bacterium
AGCCCCGCCGAGAAAGCTCGGCCACCCAGAACGCGAGGCCTGTCATGGCACATAAAAAAGGTCAAGGCTCCACCAAGAACGGTCGTGATTCCAACCCGCAGTACCGTGGCATCAAGCTCTACGGCGGGCAGGAGGCCAAGGCCGGCTCCATCATCGTCCGCCAGTGCGGCACCAAGTTCAAGCCCGGCTTCAACGTGGGCCAGGGCAGCGACGACACCCTCTTCGCCACCGTGCCCGGCACGGTCGAGTTCCAGGGCCGCAAGGTCCATGTGCGCGAACTGGCCTAATCGGCCGGCTCTCCACGCACGCCTCAGTCAACGCACACAAGGGAAGCCCACGGATCGATTCCGTGGGCTTCTTCGTACACCGTGAGACACCATGTTCGTCGATAGCGCCATCATCCACGTGCGGTCCGGCAAGGGCGGGGCCGGCTGCGCATCGTTCCGCCGGGAAAAATACATCCCCAAGGGCGGGCCCGATGGCGGCGACGGCGGGGACGGCGGATCGGTCATCCTCGTCGCCTCGGACAACGTCGATACCCTCCTCGACTTCACCGGCCGACACCACTGGCACGCACGCGGCGGCGAGCCGGGCATGGGCAAGGGCTGCTACGGCAAAAAGGCGGAAGACCTCGAAATCCGCCTGCCCCCCGGCACGCTGGTTTACGACGACGCCACCGGCGAACTCATCGTGGACCTCAGCGAACGCGGCATGCGACACCACGTCGCACAGGGCGGCAAGGGCGGCAAGGGAAACATCCACTTCGCCACCCCCACCAACCAGACCCCGCGATTCGCCGAGCCCGGCGGCGAAGGCGAAGAACGCACCCTCCGACTCGAACTCAAGCTCATCGCGGACATCGGCCTGGTCGGCAAACCAAACGCCGGCAAGAGCACCCTCCTCTCACGCATCAGCCACGCCACCCCCAAAATCGCCGACTACCCCTTCACCACCCTCGAGCCGAACCTCGGCATCGCGGAGTTGCCCGGCTCGGGCAGGTTCACCAGCCGGCGGATGATCATCGCGGACATCCCCGGCCTCATCGAAAAAGCCCACACCGGGGCCGGGCTCGGCACACGCTTCCTCCGCCACGTCGAACGCACACGCCTGCTGGTCCACCTCCTGGAAATCGACCCGACCGATGGGCACGACCCGGTCGAGAACTACCGCGCCATCCGCGCCGAACTGGCCAGCTACTCCGACGAGCTTGCGAACAAGCCCGAGATCATCGCATTGAGTAAGATGGAACTGGTAGGCGGCGAGCAGGACCGGGCCGCGGCGATCCAGATGATCGAGGCGGAGCTGGGCCTCCCCGTGCTGGCGATCAGCTCGGTCACCGGCGTGGGGCTGACCGAATTGCTCGAAGCCTGCTGGCGTCGGCTGGGCAAGGACGAGGCCGACCAGTTGGTGTGGAGCGTCTGAAGCGCCATGCACCGAGGCTACACTGCCTAGGCCCCGCACCACGGACCGCAGCCATCCTCAGGGCCGGAAGCTACCCATGACCAACAAAGTCAATCTGCTGGCGATCAGTGTGGGGAACACGCGGACCCGGATCGGTGCGTTTGTCGATGGCCACCTCGCCGAGACCGCCACGTTCCAGAACAGCCGCAACTGCAAGATCTCCGACTCACTGGACAAGGCCTACCTCCCGCTGCATGACCGCGATGCGACGATCCTCCTGTCGTCGGTGAATCCCCCCGTCGCCACGTGGGTCGAGAAAGAAGTCGCCGACCACTTCCAACGCCAGGTCACCCGGGTCGAGCGCGACATCGCGATCCCCGTGGGTCGGCAACTGGACCCCGAGGCGCTGGTCGGCGAAGACCGCCTCCTCAATGCCGCCGCCGCGTTCGACGTGCTCAAGCAGGCCTGCGTCGTCGTCGATGCGGGCACCGCGATGACCATCGACTTCATCGACGGCGCGGGCACGTTCCACGGCGGAGCCATCACCCCCGGCGCCCAGCTCATGCTCGACTCGCTCAACCAGCGGGCCGCACAACTGCCCGAGGTCGAGTTGGCTCGGCCCAAAGAGGCGATCGGACACTCCACCATCGAGGCCATGCGCTCCGGCATCTTCTACGGCATGCGCGGCATGGTCCACGAGCTGGTCGAACGCTTCGCAGAGTCCACCGGCCAGTACCCGCTGGTCGTCGCAACCGGGGGCGATGCGGACCTCTTGTTCCGGGATGATGCCCTGATCGACCGTGTCGTGCCGGACCTCACGCTCATCGGCATCGCGGTGACCCTGCGTGTCGCACTGGAAAAGGCAGACCACTCGGACGACTGACCCATGCCCCACGCCGCAGACATCTTCGATACGAAGCAGAAGAAAACCCTCGGGTTGCTGCGCATCGTCTGGGCTGCGCTGCTCGCGGAGATTTTCGTGCTCGGCGGGCTGGTGTACATGGTCGTCGCGAGCCGGCCGGCCACCGCTGCAAGCACAGACCCCAAGCTGCTGGCGATCGCGCTGGCGGGGGCGTTTGGCGGCGGGGCGCTGGGGTACTTTTGCCGGATGCAGGCGTACAAACGGCACTGGGTGGACAGCCGGATCGAGCGCCAGGGCTACCTCACCGGGAACCTGATCCTGTTCGCGCTGACCGAGGTCGGGGCGCTGATCGTCGTGGGGTGCGCGTACTTCGCGGCAAGGCCGGGGCAGGAACTGCTGATGCTGATGATTCCCACGATCATTCTGGTCATCAACTTCCCGACCGGCCGGGCCATGCTCGACGACGCCGACCGCCTCACGGACCGCCGGGCGTGATGCCCAGCCACGCCGAGCCCCACGCCACCCGCATCCACGTGATGACACCCCCACGCGCCGGGGCTGTGGCGATCATCCAACTCACCGGCCCCGATGCCCCGGACCTGGTCACACGCCTGACCGGACACACGCCCGCCGCTGATGGCCGACTGACGCTGCGCGACCTGGGCGGGATTGATCACGGGCTGGTCGGCGCCCTGCCCCGAGCCAGCGACGACGCCCCGGTCGTCGTGCAACTCATGCCCCACGGCGGGCCACGCGTCGTGCAACGACTCACCGCCAGGCTGCACGAACTGGGCGCCGTGATGGATGCACACCCAAACCCCTTGGACCTCTACCCCGAAGCGCGGACGCCCATCGAGGCTGATGTGCTGCTGGCGATCGCGCAGTCGCCTAGCCCCGCGGCAATCGACATGCTCGCGGCGCAGCCCGTGCTGTGGCGGGCG
>JBGTLW010000136.1:0-10792 GCA_041743835.1 Phycisphaeraceae bacterium
TTCCGCAAGGTCACCCCCGCGCGAGTTGCACGGGTCGAGAGGATGATGAACAATCGCCCCCGCAAGTGCCTCAACTACCGCACCCCCCTCGAGGTCCTCAACGCCTTGCCCGGTGTTGCGCTTCGGAATTGAATCCGCCCAATAAGACACAATCGGTCAACCTTTACCGCGTAATTGCTGTGCATCATTGCCGAGCATTTTCCTAGCCGTGTTAATGCAAATGCAAGTGCAAGTATAGAAATCACCAGTCCCGCGAAATCTACCAGCATCCACGGGTTTACACCTATAGAGGTATATGTGCCTTTGCTTCGAGAAAGCAGCGACACGCACGCAAAAAGCAGCATGCAGAAAAGCAAGGAGATGTAGCCAGCACGGGACATTATGGACTCCACAGAGCTACTAAAATACTGACGGAAAAGTGGCTGATTCAATTCCGAGTATTAAACAGGGACGCATCTCGTTCTTCTCTGGGAGCGTCTCCGTTCGATACTTCCCTCAAACGTCCACGTATAGGCCCTCCTTTACTTGCTACTCGTCAATGTTCTCATATTCGAGGTGTAGTAACTTTGCATCTAGCGCCCTTTTAGTCCTAGTACGAGGGTCGGCGTCAAAGTAGACGACCGCAGGTCCCATGTCGGTCATACTTCGAGCAGATACGAGCCTGTTGTCATAAGAAACGACCTCAATGTATGAGAATCCCGATTCATTGAAGTGATAGCTACTGTATTGCCCCTCATGATGCACTGAATCTGGTTGTACCAAGTCAAGGAACTCTTGCACTGGCTACCTTTGGTAAATGTGTGCCCAACTCAAGTGATGCAGTACGGCGCAATATTTTGAACTCTGCGTACTGCAAGCCATGAGCCCAAAACACGCGGGCGAGAAAAATAGCATGTCGCCTCAAAGTGATAGTGATGTCTAATTTTCTCGCGTTCCGCATCAGTGACTGCCTCTACGAAACTCACTGTTCGATGGACTTTGTCTATAGCTGTGTCTCCATCATGCAAAAGCACTTCATGTCAGGTACGTGTAGCCTGCGAGGCCGTTTTCGTAGAAGCGGCGGAGCAGGCGGGATTCTTCGATGGTGAGTCGGCCGTCGCCCACAGCCCGCTCCAGCGTCTTGCGGAAGGTGCGGCGGAGCTGCTCGGGTTCAAACTGCACGTAGCCCAAGACCTCGGCGATGGTGTCGCCCTCGACGACCTCTTCGACGTGGGGTCGGCCATGCTCATCGACACGGATGTGGACGGCGTTGGTGTCGCCGAAGAGGTTGTGGAGGTCGCCGAGGGTTTCCTGGTACGCCCCGACGAGGAACGCGCCGAGGAAGTAGTCCCCGCCGGTGAACGGGTGCAATGGGAGGACTTGTTCGCTGCCCTCGCTGCCGATGAAGTGGTCGATCTTGCCATCGGAGTCGCAGGTGATGTCCGCGAGGATTCCCTTGCAGGTCGGCTCCTCGTTGAGGCGGTGGATGGGCATGATCGGGAAGAGCTGGTCGATGGCCCAGGCGTCGGGCAGCGACTGGAAGATGGAGCAGTTGCAGAAGTAGGTGTCGCTGAGCATGGGCTCAAGGTCGTGGAACTCTTCGGGGATGATCTCCCGCTGGCGCACGAACCGCCAGGTCTTGGAGCAGATCGCGTAGAACAGGCGTTCGGCCAGCCCGCGGTGCTCCAGCGAGCAGTAGCCGAGGCTAAAGAGGTTGAACGTCTGGTCGCGGGCGAGCATCGCGTCGTGGTAATACTCGATGCAGTTGGCGTCGCTGAGGTACACCCAGCTCTCTGCGAGGGTTCGGACCGGCGCGGGGAACTCTTCGAGGTCCGCGTCTGTGAATGCCTCGGGCAGCTCGAAGCGGTCGAAGCCGGACCACCCCAGGACATCGAAGATAAGCACGCTGTGGTGCGCGACCATGCTGCGTCCGGACTCGCTGATGATCGTGGGGTGTGGCACCTCCTGGTCATCGCAGACCTCGCGGATGTGGTGGACCACGTCGTTGGCGTATTCCTGGAGGCTGTAGTTGATGCTTGAGTCGGCGGTGGTCTTTGAGCCGTCGTAATCCACGCCGAGGCCGCCACCGATGTCGATGTAGGTCAGCCCCGCCCCGGCCTTGTAGAGCTCGGTGTACACGCGGACCAGCTCGGTGAGCGCCCGCTTCACCTGGCGGATGTCGTTGATCTGGCTGCCGAGGTGGAAGTGGAGCAGGTTGAGGCAGCCGAGCATCCCCTCTTCGCGGAGGAACTCGATGGCATCGAGCACCTCGCTGATGAACAGCCCGAACTTGGACCGCACGCCACCCGAGCTCTCCCATCGCCCCGCGCCGCGCGTGGCCAGCTTCACGCGGATGCCGATGCTCGGCTCGACGCTGTGCAGCTTGGCGTACTTGGCGATGAGCTTGAGCTCGGAGAACTTCTCCACGACGGGGATGACGTTGCGGCCGAGCTTCTTGGCGAGGATGACGGCTTCGATGAACTGGTCGTCCTTGAAGCCGTTGCAGATGATGGGGGTGTCGGGGTTTTCGACCATCGCCATGATGGCCAGGAGTTCGGGCTTGGACCCCGCCTCGATGCCAAACCCGTGGTCGCCGCCGATGTCGAGCACTTCCTCGACGACCTGGCGTTGCTGGTTGACCTTGATGGGGTACACGCCTCGGTACACGCCGCGGTAGTCGTTTTCTTTGATGGCATTGGCGAAGGCGGTCGCCAGTTGCCCCAGCCTGTGCCGGAGGATATCGGTGAAGCGGATGAGCAGTGGCGGCTCAAGGTCGCGGGCACGCAGGTCATCGACCAACTGCTTGAGGTCGATGCTGTGCTCGGTGGTCGCGTTGGGGTGGACTTGCAGGTTGCCCGACGGCGCGACGGAGAAGTAACCGCCCCCCCAGCGATCCGTGCGGTACAGCGCCTGGCTTTTCTTGTATGACCATTCGGGTTGTGCGGGTGCTTCCAAGATCGGGCTTTCCGGGGTGGTTTTTTTCATCTGCGTGTTGCCGAGAATGAGGTGCTTGGCGTGCACGGTTTGCGGGGTGTCGGGTGGTGAAGGGTGTGGCGGGGTCACACTCCGGTGCTCACCTGCCGTCGCGCTGCTAGGCTCGCGGTTGGCGATGATACATGCAAGCCCGCGTAAGCCAAGCGTCAGCACCAAAGACTAACGGTGGTTGGTTGGTGGAGCAAGGTCGTGGCTGCGTCAGCGCGGCTGTGCTGCGGACGCTTGAGGTCAGGCCAGACCCCTGGGGCATTTCCGGGTGGCGGGTTCGTGGGGGTGTGTTCCGGGGGCGGGGGGGCAATGAAAAACCCCAGCGATCCAGGCGATAGACCGAAGGGGCTTGGAGGGGCGTGTGTGTTGTCATCAAGCCGCGGTCATGCGGCCGAGCCGGGGTGGCTTAGGCCTTGTTGCGACCGCGTCCGGCGAGGATCACGAGGCTGCCGAGGCCGAGCAGCGCGAGGGAAGCGGGCTCGGGCACAGCGGTGGTGCTCACGGTGAAGTTCTTTTTCTGGATGAAAGCGGTGGCGGGTGATTCGGTCGTGGCTTGGAGGTTGTTGTTGATGACCACAAAGACTTCGGTGACGTTGAACGGCAGGAGGTCGACCGTCAGTTCGAGTGACCAGTTGCCCGCATCCAGCGCAGGGCCGGAGAAGAACTGGACAAAAGTCGCAAGCTCATCACCAATGTTGCTGCCCCCCGCGACGGCGTAGAGGTTCACCGTCAGGCTCGCAGCCACTGCGCCGGTCTTGCCCGCGCCGCCGAGGAAGCTGTAATCCCCGCCCTCGTTGATGTAGAGCGTGGCGAGGGGCGCGTTGCTGTTGCTGCTGAGTGTGAAGTCGAGCGTGCCGATCCTGGTTTGGCTGAAGCCGGTGGTCCCATCAGCCTTGGCGATGAACGCCTGCTGACTGACAGTCGGGAACCCCAGCGTGTTGCCGCTGATGTTCGGCGTCCCGTAGAGGGCGCTGGTCCCCGCGTTGCTTTCGGTCACGTCCTCGTAGGAGAGGCTGGTGCCCGCGTAGTCGCCGTAGTTATTGACGAACGCAGCCTGTGCGCTGGTCGCAAAGCCTGCGACCGCAAGCATCAGCGCACCTGTGAAGGCACGTGCCCCGGTCCATCTCCCGCCCGCCATGGTTTGAGAAAACATCGAAACCTCCAAATCCCAAAAATGTGTTGACGGGTGATTCGTTTTCGCCTGGATCAGCCCGCCACGTATTGACCGCAGACACAACTTCTACGGCAATACCCCGATTATTGTAGAACGTCTGCCCCGGCAGGTAAAGCAAAATTTTGCCGCGGAAGACAAAATTAATGCAACATGACCCCCGGAACACCCCCGGAACACCCCCGGAAGCCAGTGAGCGTTTGGGGCGTGTTAAGTCGTTTTAAAATGGGGTATCTGCGGCCCTCTCAAAGAAAAACCCCAGCGATCCAGGCGATAGACCGAAGGGGCTTGGAGGGGGCGGGATGTGGGGCGCTGGTGGATGCGGCCGCTGGCTCAAACCGGGGACGGCAGGGGGGTAGGGGGGTATTCAGGCCTTGCGTCCCCGGCCGGTGAGGATGACCAGGCTGCCGATGCCCAGCAACGCTAGGGACGCGGGCTCGGGCACAAAGGTTGTCACCGCGACGGAAAAATCCTTCTTGGCGATGAACGCGGAGCCATCGGTGCTGTTGACGGAGGCGGACAGCGTGTTGTCGATGACGACGAGCACTTCAGTGCGGTTGAGGTTGGTCAGGTCGATCGTGGCGGTCGCAGACCAAAGCCCGTCGCTGGTCCCGCTGGATGGCACGCCGGTCTTGCTGAAGCCGACCGCTGAGCCGATGTTGAGCGTGGTCACCGGGTCTTTGATTCGGATGGACCCGCCCACGTTGACTGTGCCGGAACCCGAGATGGTGAAGTCGCCACCCTCGTTGACGGTGATGAGGCCGAGGAAATTGCCGGGCTTCGCGGTGAGCAGGAACTGGAGTCGGCCGTCGGTGGTGTCACCGGAGCCCACCGCGTTCGGGGCAAACGCTACGAAGGACGCATTTGGCTCGAAGACGAGGAAATTGATCGCGGGCGGCGGGGTCACCGGCGGGCCGTAGAGAGGCACGGGGTCTGTCCCTGATGTCTCGGTGACACCCGAGAAAACCACGGTGTCACCGACGAATGGGCCGGTGTACACGATCGCGCTCGCCTGAGTCGCAACCATCGCCACCAGCATCAGGCACGCCGCGATCCGAAATAATTGGTGTTGCACCATCCCACTCCTGTTGATCTTGTCGCCCCAAACCATCTTCGCCTCCAAACGCCTGTGAGTACGATGGGTGATCGAAATGTCGCCTGTCAGTCACCCATGACCGAGCCATAACTGCACACTGCCTCAGATACGCCTGTAATTCTAACCGGTTGTAGTGGGGTGTAAAGCTGAAATTCCAGTTTCCACAAGAAATTTTGAAGATATTGGACCTTGCTTGGCCTTCCCGTGTGGGTTGGGTTAGGGGCGAGGGGCTGAGACAAGATTCCGCTGCCGCTGGGCCTTGTCCATCTGCTGGGCGGTGGGGCTTTGGCCGGTCGCCATCATGTCGATGAAGCAGTCGAACAGGTACCTCGCGTCGTGGGGGCCGGGGCTGGCTTCGGGGTGGTACTGGATGGCGAAGATCGGCATGGTGCCGTGCCGGAATCCCGCTAAGGTATTGTCATTCAGGTTGATATGCGTGGGCTCGGCTCCAGCGGCGACGACCGATTCGGTGTCCACCGCGAAGCCGTGGTTCTGGCTGGTGATCTCAATCTTGCCCGTGCCCAGGTTCTGGATGGGATGGTTCGCGCCACGATGGCCAAACGGGAGCTTGTAAGTCTTGGCGCCCAGCGCCAGGCACAGAAGTTGGTGCCCAAGGCAGATGCCGAAGATTGGGAGCTTGCCCAGCATCTGCCGCAGGTTGGCGACGGTCTGCTCGACCGCTGCGGGGTCGCCCGGGCCGTTGGACACGAACAGGCCATCGGGCTGGTGCGCGAGGATAGCCTGGGGTGTGGCATCCCACGGCAGCACGGTCACATCGCAGCCCTGGTCAGCCAGATTCCGCAAGATGTTGAGCTTGGCGCCGCAGTCGAGCGCGACCACGTGGTATCGCTTGCCTTCCCGCTCGATTTCGCCGTGGATCGGCCGCCAATCGCCCAAATCGTGGTCCCACTTCATCGCCTGCGTTCGGCTGACCCGCTGCGCCAGGTTGATCCCGTTAAGACCCGCAGCCGCCTTCGCCTGCTGCACAAGGTCCGCATCCGTTTTGCCCGGATCGGTACACAGCACGCCCTTGAGTGCCCCCTGCGTGCGGAGCTTTCGGGTCAAGGCCCGGGTGTCGATCCCCGCGATCCCGGTCACGCCGCAATCCGCCAGCCAGTCTTCGAGCTTCTGCGTGGAGCGGAAGTTGCTCTGACGGTTGGCCAGTTCTTTAACGACAAAGCCCTGGACCCATGGCCGGGCGGATTCCAGGTCGTCATCATTGACGCCATAGTTCCCGATCAGCGGGTAGGTCATGGTGACGATTTGGCCGGCGTAGGAGGGGTCCGTGAGGATCTCCTGATAGCCAGACATTGAGGTGTTGAAACAGACCTCGCCATCGATGCACTTGGGCGACGTGTCGCCGAAGGCCTGGCCGGTGAAGACCGTGCCGTCTTCGAGCGCAAGTCGTGCGGTGGTTGCGGCCTGATCGGGTTGTGCGGGGCTTGCAGTGCTTCCGGTGTGATCGCTCATGGGTGGCTTAGTCTATCGCTCTTGGCGCGGGCGTCCACACGCGCTGCGTGAAAATGCCAGGTTAAGCCCTTTGCGCCTCTTCAGCCAATCTATGATGCACCCATGCAACCGACGCACGACGCCTACCTCGAACCCTACCGCGAAGCCCAACGGGCCCATGGCCACAGCTTCGATGTCACGCTGTGGGGCAGCCCGCACACCCAACGCAAACGCTTCGAGGTCTTCACCGAAATGGTCTTCCTGCCGGGCAAACGCATCCTGGATGCGGGCTGCTCTCGGGGCGATTTTGCCGCGTACCTGCTGGAGCGTGGGGTGATGTATGAGCATTTCGTCGGCGTCGATGGTCTGCCGGAGGTTGTGGCCTATGCCAACGGCAGGAAACTCGAGCGAGCCGACTTCCACGCGGGGGACTTCGTGCGGGATACAGCCCTGCTCCGGCTGGGCGACCCGCAGGTCGTCGCGATCTCCGGCACGCTCAACACCATGGATGTCAACACCGTGCTCAAGCTCCTGGACCACGCGTGGGACGCCGCTGGGCAGAGCCTGGTGTTCAACTTCCTGTCCGATACCTGTGGCGACACCGCTCCGCCACAGGAATACCCCGCTCACCGCCTCCCGACGCTGGTCCTGCTGGACTGGGCGTTCGACCAGGCATGGGATGTGCGGTTCCGCCAGGACTACATGCCCGGCGGTCACGACGCGACCATCGCTATGACCAAGCACTGAGTTGCGGATAGAAACTCACGGCACCCGCTTGAGCAATGCCCCCGCCGTGTGCCCACCAAAGCCCGCAGCGAAGACAGCGTGAGTCGAATCCGCACGCAAGGCTGCCGCTTTGGAGGACAAGTTGTGTGTTGTCACAGGGGAAATATCTGTTTCAACAGCGATTGGCTCGTGCAGCCACGGCATGGGTAGTGTCTGGCTGGTGCGGGCGCAGAGGTGGGCAAGAACCACAGACACCAACCCTGAAGCGCCCAGCGTATGGCCAAGCGCGCCTTTTGCTGTAAAAACATGCGTCTTTGCATGGTCTTGCTTGCCCGAGGATGGTGAGTGGATGTCCGTGAGTAGTGCGTGATAGGCTCGCAGCTCGGCCGGGTCGTGATCGGTTGTGCCGGGGGCGTGGGCATGGATCGCATCGGGTGTTCCGTGTTGAAACAACTGTTTTGCGATGTGACGCAGTGCCTGCATCTGCGGGTCGGGGCGGATCAGGTCGTAGGGGTCGTTGGCGGTCGCGGTATCGACAAGCTCCACCGAGCCTGCTGGCACCGGCTCACCGGCCTCCACGCGACGCAGCACCACCGCGGCCCCCGCCTCGGCCAGCACGAAGCCCCCTCGCCGATCGTCGAATGGAAATTGCCTGTAAGTCTCACGCCCCAGAGGAGCCAGCACGCCCAGTCGCCGGTAGCTGTGGATGAACAACGGCGTCAGGCTGGCCTCGGCTGTCAGTACCAGGCAGCAGGGTGACGGCCGGGATCCTTGCGTGGCGTTGCAGAGGAAATGCCTCGCGCGATCCAGGGCCACGAGCGACGATGCGCAAGCTGCAACGACATGGCTGCGCAGCTCCAGCCCCGTGCGGCGCATCAGGTGATAGTTCAAATACGCATAAGCCCCCACCCCCGGAAGTACCCCCACCCCCGGAAGTACCCCCGCCCCCGGAAGTAGCCCCGCCACCGGAAATGCTGCGCTCACACACGGGCGAGGTGCGGCCCGGTCTGTGGAGGCTGCTGGCGTCGTGCGTGACATACCCGCAGTCTGCCATCCGCCTTTGGCGATCGATTGATCCATCGCGCACACCGCCCCTTTGCTGGTGCCGATGAACGTGGGCAGACCTTTGAGTGCCACGCCCGCTTCCTCGGCCGCCTCGCGGGCGGCCCGCTCCGCCAATTCCACGGCCGGGTCCGTCGCGGTCTGTTGCGCCCAAGCCACGGTGCCAAGCGCCCGGACTAGTTCCACACCCGCGATGTCCGGGGCAAGAAACCGGGCCCGGTCGGTCAGCACCCGGCCCGCCCGGACCGCGCGGAACGTCGCCCAAGCACTCTCGCCCAGCGGGGTGACCAGCCCCACCCCAGCGATCACGATGCGTGGCCCGGCCTCGGCAGAGCGGGCGGGGGCAGCGTCTTTGGGCAGGTGGGGCGGGTTGGGCACAGGGCGGGGTGGGTGGGGGTTTACGGGTTCGGCGAGCCATGCTGGGGCGGGCGATGGTGGGGGCTGGGTGTAAAGCCATATTTTTGCGGGGATTGTGGCGTAGCGGGTCTGGCTGGGGGTATGAGGTTGGCGGCCGTCGCTTTGCGTTAGGTTTGTGTGGAATCTCGCACTATAATGTGCCAACCGCTGGGATTGTCTCCCGGAGGGTATCGGTTTGCACTTACCGGCGCACAGGGTCGCCTAACTAACTCCGGGATGACAGGCTGAGCGGTGTTGGCACCGCCACGAAGGGTTGACTCCCATCGCCTGCCCATCCCGAGATGATACGGGTTAAATTGTCGATGAAGATCGACCCACGATTCATTCAAGACCACGGTCCAGCCATCTTCACCGGCAATGAGTTGCTGGTGAAGGGGGCGTTGGAGACCGAGGGCGGGGTGCATCTGCTGACCGGATACCCCGGTTCGCCGATCGCGCCATTCTTTGACACCTGCGAAGACATCGCGCCACTACTGGACCAGCATGGCGTGGTGGCAAAGATGGCCAACAACGAAGCGTTGTCCGTCGCGATGGTCAATGGCGCCCAGATGGCGCAGTGCCGGGCCATCACCGCGATGAAGTCCGTCGGCCTCCACGTCGCATCCGACGCGCTGGCGCTGGGGGTGCTCGGTGGAACCAACGGGGACAGCGGCGGCCTCATCATCGTCGGCGATGACCCGTGGTCGGATTCGACGCAGGTCCCCGCGGATTCACGCTTCCTGGCTGAGCATTGCCGCCTGCCCATCGTGGAACCCAGCAGCCCGCAGGAGGTGAAGGACTGGGTCAACCTTTCATTCAAGCTCGGCCGGGCGGGGCGCATCTACATCGGCTACCTGGTGACCGTCTCGATGGCGGACGGCGGGGGGACCGTCGATTGCAAGCCCAACCATTGGCCGGTCGTCAACGAGAAGCAGAAGCTTGCTCTGTCCTACGTACGCGACATCGAGCCGAACCTGGAGGAGAAGGTGCTTCTCCCGCCGCGCACGTGGCGGCGTGAGCTTCAGATCGACGACCAATTGGCGATCCTCAAGGGTGAGGCCCGCAAGCTCGGATTCAACCGCATCCTGCACAAGCCGGTGAAGGATGAGGTCGTGCCCATGGGCTTCATCGCCGCGGGCACGGGTTACAGCTACCTCAACCACGCGCTGCACGAGATGGGTCTAGTCGGCAAGCTGCCGATCCTGAAGCTGGGCATGACCTACCCGTTGGATGAGAAGATCGTCATCGAGTTCGCGCGCCAGTGCGAGCAACTGGTGGTGATCGAAGAGCGGCGGGGCTTCGTGGAGCGTCAGGTTGTTGAGATCCTCAACCCCCTGCGCCAGTCGGGCGAGTTGCAGACACAGGTCTATGGCAAGCAGTTCCCCAAGCCGCACCCCGGCATCCCCGCGACGCGCGGGCTCAACCCCTCCATCCTCATCGAACGCCTCACGCCCCTGATCCAGAGCCACCCGACGCTCCCGATTGAGCTGACCAACGGCCGACTCACCGCCAAGCTTAACAGCCTTCAGGCGACGGCGGATTACGAAGTCGATCTGCCGCTGCGTACCCCCAGCTTCTGCCCCGGCTGCCCGCACCGCGACTCCTCTTCCGCGTTGCTCGAACTCCGCAGGGACATGCTCGATGCGGACTACATGCACCGCCATCACAACCGCGAGCCGGTGGACCTGGTGTCTCACGGCGACACGGGTTGCTACACGATGCTGATGTTCGAGCCGAACAAGCCGCTGATGCACAACTACAGCGGCATGGGCCTGGGCGGGGCGACCGGGGCGGGCATCGACCCGTTCATCAGCAACAAGCAACTGGTCTTCATGGGGGACGGCACGTTCTTCCACTCCGGGCAGACCGCGATCGGTCAATCCATCTACAACGGCCAGGACATCACCTACATCATCCTGGAAAACAAGACC
>JBGTLW010000137.1:0-15697 GCA_041743835.1 Phycisphaeraceae bacterium
CAAGGGCAGGGACATCCATGTCACCACTCCCAAATCAGGGGTTAAACTGTCGCGTGGCCACGCGGTCCGGTCGATGCACAAAGAATCGGCCAAACCCACCGCAGCCGAAGAATCAAGGGCGATAAATGTCTTTGCCCTGGCTCAAACCCGAGAACGTCTGGACAAGCCCCAGCCGATTGACTAAAGTCGGGCATCAACGACCGCAGGGAGGGGCTGATCACTCGGTTTAGTGACGGCTCAGGGGCTTGTTTTTCTTATTCCGATTTTTCGACTTTCGAGGGTTCGACAACGTGAACATGACCACCCCACGACGCACCGTGCGCAGTTGTACGCGCTTGACCTATGCCCGGCCCGCGCTTTGCTTGACGCTCTTCCTGGCCATGCTCATCCCCGCTGCGCCCTTGCTTGCGCAGAGCGCAGGCGGGGTCACCATGACCGGGCGGGCGGAGGACCTGTGGCAGGGCCAGTCGCGCATCTTCCGCGCGCAGTTCTTTGAGTTTGAGGGCACCTACCACCAGCTCAAGCACATCGACCGGGGCGAGAAGAACAGCCTGCCCTACACCCGCGCCGACCTGGTCGCACCGAAGCTGTCCATGAATTGGTTGGCCCGCGCACCGATCGGCTGGGTCGCGCAGGACAAGCAGCTAAGCCCCGACAAAGACGATGTGGCGTATGCGCTTAACGTGCTGCCCGCCCTCAAGCGCGGGCACTTCGGGCACATCTATGCCGCCACCAAGGTGGAGTCCATCAGCCCCACCGTGCACACAGTCACCGGCATCGAGTTGATCGACACCGCGGCGCTGGAGCGCGACCGTGCCGCCTCCCTCCGCAAGGTGTCGCTGGAGAGCAGCAGACTGCACCAGCTCAACCTCTCCGCGGACCAGATCAATAATTACCTGTTCCGCTACCGCGATATGATCGTGGAATTGCAGGACGGGCTGCCGGCCGACCCGATCGTGATGGTCGGGTTCAGCGAGTTTGAAGGCAGAAACCCCGGCGTTCAGGCCAGGGGGCCCTTCCACGTCGCGATCATCGACCGTGGCCGGGGCACGCTCGAAGCCATCTCGATGAAGCTGGTGAAGCCCGGCCTCACGGAGCGGCAATTCATCATGATGCTCGAATCGCGCGGCAAGAGTAAGGAGGAGTTCAGCGCGCTGATCGTCGAGGCGGTGGACAGCGGGCTAAGCATCGCCGAGCGTAATCGCGCGATCATGCGTTACCTGGATGACTACGACCCCAAGATGCTGAACAATAAGCAGCCCGAGAAGAAGGGGCCCACCGGCCCATCATTGGCGTCCAAAGATGCGACAGGACCCACCGATGGGGACGGGTCGGAAGAGCCCAATCCCGAACCCATCGCCACCGTCGCCTCCGCCAGACCCAAGCCGAGCCTCACCACCTACCGCGATGACGGCACCGAGGGCAAGTGGCCGGCGAGCGTTGAGGGTGACCAAGATGATTCAAGCATTTTTGATTTTGGGAGGGAGTGATGGAGGCCCCACCCCCGGAGGGGGTGGGCGTTGGGGGGTGGGGTGGGGTATGAGGGGTGAGCGGGGGATCAGCTTGCGGCGGCGGCCATCTTCTGGGCTTTGGCGCGGGCGTCGTCCAGTGTGCCGACGTACATGAACGCGCTCTCGGGCAGGTCGTCGCCTTCGCCGGCACAGATGCGCTTGAAGCTGTCGATCGTGTCCTTGAGCGAGGTGTAGATGCCGGGGAAGCCGGTGAACACCTCGGCGACGAAGAACGGCTGGCTGAGGAACCGCTCGATCTTTCGCGCCCGGCTGACAATCAGCTTGTCTTCTTCCGCCAGCTCGTCCACGCCGAGGATCGCGATGATGTCTTGCAGCGACTTGTAGCGTTGGAGGATGGACTGCACCTGGCGGGCGACGGCGTAGTGCTCTTCGCCGAGGATCGCCGGGTCGAGGATGGAGGACGTGGACGCCAGCGGGTCCACCGCGGGGAAGATGCCTTTTTCCGCGATGCCACGGGCGAGGTTCACGTTCGCGTCGAGGTGGGCGAAGGTGTTGGCGGGGGCGGGGTCGGTGTAGTCGTCGGCGGGGACGTACACGGCCTGGATCGAGGTGATCGCGCCCTTGCTGGTTGAGGTGATGCGCTCCTGGAGCTGACCCATCTCGGTGGCGAGCGTCGGCTGGTAACCCACGGCACTGGGCATACGCCCGAGCAGCGCGGACACTTCCGACCCGGCCTGCGTGAAGCGGAAGACGTTGTCGATGAAGATCAGCGTCTCCTTGCCCGAGGTGTCGCGGAAGTCTTCGGCCATGGTCAGGCCCGACAGCGCGACGCGGAGGCGTGCGCCCGGCGGCTCGTTCATCTGGCCGAACACCATCGCCACCTTGTCCAGCACGTGGGCGGTCTTGCCCTCGGCATCGGTGTATTCCGCCTCGGCCATCTCGCCCCACAGGTCGTTGCCCTCGCGTGTGCGCTCGCCCACGCCGCAGAACACCGAGTACCCGCCGAACTCACGCGCGACGCGTGCGATCATCTCCTGGATGACGACGGTCTTGCCGACGCCGGCCCCGCCGAACAGCCCGATCTTCCCGCCGCGGACGAACGGGCACAGCAGGTCCACGACCTTGATGCCGGTCTCGAGGATCTCGGTCTTGGGGTTGAGGTCCACAAAGTCGGGCGGCTCGCGGTGGATGGGCATCCGGCGTGTCGCGTTGACCGGGCCGGCCTCGTCCACGGGCTCGCCCAGCAGGTTGAACACCCGGCCGAGCACTTCCTCACCGACGGGGACCGACACGGGTGCCCCGGTGTCGATGCAGTCCATGCCGCGGGCCATGCCGTCGGTCGATCCCAGCGCCACCGCCCGGACCTGCCCGCCGCCGAGGTGCTGCTGGACCTCGCCGGTGAGCTTGATTTTCTCGCCCGCGACCTCGAAGGAGACGTGGACAGCGTTGTAGATCTCCGGCAGGCCATCCTGCGGGAACTGCGCGTCAAACGTCGAGCCAATAACCTGCGTAATCCTGCCCGTAGCCGCCATATCAACATTCCTTACGTAAAAAGTTATCCAACACCCCCCCCCCCCGTTTAGCCGCGGGCTTCCGCCCGCGCTCTCTTCCCTCCTCCGCACCAGCCCCCGCAGTCTACCCCCCTCCACCCCCACGGCAAATCTCATATATCCATTTCAGATATACTGGCCCTCGTCCACCCCCGCGCGAGAATACCAACCTTGCCCGAACCCGCCACCCAACTCCACGATGACCTGGCCAAAGTGAGCCTGCCGCTGCTGGTCCTGGCGGTGCTCGCGGATGGGCCACGCTATGGCTACGCCCTGCAAAGACGGGTTCACGCGCAGGCGGGCGCGGCCGTGCCATGGTCCCGGCTTTACCCGCTTTTGCACGATCTGGAGGCCCAGGGCCTGATTTTGGCGTCATGGGAGGCGACCACCGGCCGTCGGCGGAAGTGGTACACCCTCACCGAGCCGGGCCACGCCAGATTTCGCCGGGAAGCCGCGGCATGGTCCGCATCGTTGGCCAGGCTCCAGGCCGTGGTCCTGCCCGCGGTAAGGCGCTCCGCCAGCCTCCGATCGCCATCAACAGAGCCGCGACCGTAAGGGAGCGGTCCCACTGCACACGGGGGAAGGCAATCGCTCCCTCACGGTCGCGGCTCTGTCGAGGCTGCGGGCGTGACACTCGCGGTTCAGTTAGTGTCCTGATATCTTTTGTGCCTGCGGGCTGCTAAGATATGAACCATCGAGCCGTGTCGGTCCGATGATTCTCCGGGCCGATCAGTTCTCCACTTACGCACGAGAGCACCCGAATGACGACTCCCATAGAGCCGGCAGCACAGACCCCACACCGCGGCGGCATCGACTGGCGCAACCTTAACTGGTACGTCATCATCGCCATCGCGTCCATGCACCTGGCCGCGGCCTTCGCGGTCTTCCCCCAACTGTTCTCCTGGAGCGGGTTGGCGATCTTCGTCTTCATGTTCTGGGTTACCGGCGGGGTGGGGATCACCCTCTGCTACCACCGCCTGCTCACCCACCGATCCTTCAAAACCCCCAAGTGGTTCGAGTACTTCCTCACCGCCTGCGGCTGCCTCGCCTGGCAGGGCGGACCCATCACTTGGGTCGGCACACACCGCCTCCACCACAAGCACTCCGACCACGACAACGACCCCCACTCCCCGCAGCACGGCTTCACCTGGGCCCACATCACCTGGACCCTCCACAACAAGCTCGAAGGCATCGTCGCGCACGAGGCTGCGAAAGACCTGCTCCGTGACAAAGGTATGGTCCTGCTCGATCGGTTCTTCTGGGTGCCCCAGGCTTTTGTCGCTGCGGCTCTGCTGGGCGTCGGTTGGGCCATCGGCGGGATGTGGCTGGGCCTGAGCTGGGTGGTCTGGGGCGTTGCGCTCCGCACCGTGGCTGTGTTCCACACCACCTGGTTCGTCAATTCCGCCACCCACACCTGGGGCTACCGCAACTACAAGCGCACCGGCGAACAATCCACCAACCTCTGGTGGGTCGCGCTCCTGTCCTTCGGCGAGGGCTGGCACAACAACCACCACGCACTGCCCCGCTCCGCGGCGCACGGCCTGCGGTGGTTCGAGTTCGACCTGACCTGGATGACCATCCGCGCCCTGTCGCTGGTCGGCCTGGCGAAGGATGTCGTGCTGCCCCGCGCGGACCAGATGCCCCGGGCCGAGCGAGCCATCTACCTCGCCAAGCAAGCCCCGGCCGTGGGCGCTGCGCCCCCGCTGGGAACCCGCGCCGCAGCGAAGTAATCCCCTGCTTGAATCGTCATTTAGCGACGCGATTGAGCGCGGCGGTTGAGCGACGCGGGGCTTGACAGCCCCGGCTATACACCTATCGACATGGTTTAGCCATCACTGCCGATTAACGCAGCGCGGCGGCGAGGCGTTCGACGGCAACTCTGGTCCGGGCCTCGGTTTCATAACGGCCATCCTCGATCATCGCCCGGCAGCGAAGCACCAATTCCATGCGAATAGCGGGTGTCGCGCTAACTCCCGTTTTTGCTGGGGGTTGCGGAGGGGTGCAGGCTTCGAGCAGGGCCTCGAAGGACTCGGTGTACGTCAAATCCGCCAGCATGACATTCATCGTGCACACTCCTTTGTGCTGTCCAGCCAGCCCATAGGCCGGCTCTTGCGTGCTACCCATACGAATAGCAAACATCGACCAAACACACATCTTTGCATTGAATATTTTGTGGAAAAATTGGGGATTACGCCGCACCCCCTCCCCCTCCCCGTTTAGCGCCGGGCGTCCGCCCGCGCGTTCCCCCCACTCAATCCCCCTCCCGGAACCCCAGCACGACAAGCAAACACGCATCCCCCGCGATCACGCTCATGCCCGCCGCCCTCCCGATCGCGACCGCCTCGGGCGACTGCGCGCCGGGCTGCATCCAGGCGTGGCGGATGCCCAACTCCACCGCCTCCCGCATCACAGCCTCGGTCACGCGGGGCGGGGTCACGATGGAGATCGCTTCCGGGGCACCCTGCAGCTCCAGCGTCGCGGTCGTCAGGTCCGGGTACGCCACCAACCCCTCGACCGTGCCGCCCGCCCGGTTCACCGCAGCCACCTCCCGCCCCGCCTGCTGGTAGCACCGCAGCACCTTGTTCCCAAACTTCGCGCGGTCGGCCGAGGCCCCGACCACCGCGAACACCCGGCTCGCCAAAAACGCCTCGACCCGAGATTGCAAAGCTGTACTCATCATGCGGCCTTGGGTGTGTGAATATCGGTCTAGCGGCTGCTCTTAAGGCGGTTGGCGATGGCGTCATCGGTGGCGGTGCGGGCGATGCGGGTGACTTCGATGGCCTGCTCGGCGGTGCAGAGCATCTCGCCGATCTCCCCTTCACGCAGGGCCCGCTCGAACGCCTCGTACATCCCGTGGAAGTTTTTTTCCTCGTAGTAGGGCAGCGCGTGGGTGCCGAACTGGTTGCGCATCTCGAAGTGAGAGAAGTTTCGGTCGTAACGGATCATGCCGTTGGTCCCGATGATCTCGTAGACGAACTTGGAGATGCTGTCCCGCGTGGTGTGGCCGTAGGAATACGAGATCTCGACCATGGTGTGCGCCCCGGACTCGTGGTCCATGTGCAGGTACATGTGGTCGGGTGCCTCGTACTCATCGACCCACACGCCGTGGCTCTGGAATCGTGCGACCTCGCTGCCGGTCCACCAGCGTGCGAGGTCGATCTGGTGGGTGCCACAATCGACCATGGGCCCGCCCTCGTGCATGCGTCCTTCCCGGCGGGGATCGATGACCCAGTGGTCGGGCCGGTTGTGCGGGTCTGGGCGGTAGTACTTGCCGTGGCAATCCCAGTTATAGACAAGCCGCATCGACCGCACATCACCGATGACCCCCTCACGGATCATGCGGTGGATCTCCAGCGCGCAGGGGCTGAAGCGGTAGCAGAAGCCCACCGCCAGAAAGGCCTTGGCCCTCTTCATCGCGGCGATCATCTTCCTGCCCTGCGACGGGGTCATCGCCAAAGGCTTCTCGCAGAGCACCGGCAGCGCCCGCTTCGCGCAGTCCAGCACGTTCTGCAGGTGCGCGGGCGCGGGCGACGTGATGACCACCGCATCCAGCCCCGAGTCGAGAAACAGATCGGGGTCGGTGTAGCGTCTGGCCACACCATAGCGGTCAGCCTCGCGGTGGAGGTTGATGGGGTTGGGGTCGTAGAGCGCCGCGATGCTAAGCCCGGGGGTATCGTGGATCGCCGGCAGGTGGCCGTAGGACGCGACGACGCCGCAGCCCATCAGGCCGATTCGCAATGTCATAGTCAAGGGTCTCCGTGCTGGCGGGCCATGATAGCGTTCTATCGTGGCTGTGGGGCCGGGTTTTCCTTGCCTTAAGCCGTGAAACACTGAATCACGGGCAGCAGCAACCACCTGGAGCCGGGGTTCCGTGGGTTCCGATGTTCCGGGGGGTGCCACACCTCGGCGAAGCCGATGTGTGCTTCGATGCCGTCACACATCAGCCTGCGGCTGAGGTGTGGCACCCGGCTCGGCGAGGAAGATAAAGCCCGGCGAGGCGTAGCTCGCCGGCTAGGGTGCCCCGAGTGGGGTCATGAACTCTTGGCGACGAGGGTCACGTCGGGCAGTTGCGGCGCAGCCTGACGGGTGTGCTGGGACCGGTGGTACCGCCGGGCGGCAATCGCCTTGAGGCCCGGAAACGCGTTGAGCACCGCCAGCAGCCCGCGGACCGACGTGGAGCCCCAGACCTCCGGCCGATGGTGCCGCAGCGCGCCCACGATCCGCCTGGCGATCTTCATCGGGTCTTGCAGCCGGGCCTCGGGGGTGTTGAACGCCGGCTTGTCCCGGCCGGACCGCTTGGCGCTCTGGTCAAAAAACTCGGTCCGCGTGCCGATGGGGTGGACACTGGTGACATACATCCCCCGCCCCGCGACCTCCGCACGCAGGCCGTCCGCCAACGACTTCTGCGCCGCCTTGGTCGCCGCGTACACCGCGTTGCCTGGCAGGCCCAGGTCGCTGAGGCAGGACGAGTTAATCACAAAATGCCGAAGGCCCGACGGCGTCCGCTGGAAATACTCGTTGGCGATCAACAGCGTCCGCACCGTGCCCAGGTAGTTGGTGTTGAACAAAGCCTCGTGCTCAGATAGCGGCGTGGCGAGCACGGGCTTGGCAAGCCCAACCCCCGCGTTGGCGAACACAGCATCAAGTCTGCCAAAGTACGTCCAGCTCTCCGCGAAGGCCCGGCGGAGGCTGCGCGTGTCATCCACATCGCACGTGACCCACTGGGCCTTGATGCCCGGCGGGCCCTCCTCCACGCACCGCTTCGCCACCTGCTTGAGCTTGTCCTCCCGGCGGGCACAGATCGTGACGTGCATCCCCGCCTCCGCGCACGCCACAGCCGTGGCCGCGCCGATGCCCGAGCTCGCGCCCGTGATGAGGATCACCTTGTCAGAAAGTTCAGCGGCCATAGGGACAAGTGTAGCACCGAAAAACCAGTAAATTACCCTTTATGACGCACCAGCAACTGATCGACCGGATCGCCGAGGCCGCATTACTACGGGGTGATTTCACCCTGCGCTCTGGCCGCAAAAGCAAGTACTACCTCGACAAGTACCTCTTCGAGACGCAGCCGGACATCCTCGCCGAGCTGGCGACGCGTTTTGCTGAGCACGTGACCAGCGACCCGATCGGCATCGACCGCATCGCCGGGCCCGAGCTCGGCGGGGTGCCGCTGGCGACCGCGACCGCACTGCACACCGGCAAGCCCATGGTCCTCATCCGCAACGCCAAGAAGGACTATGGCACAGCCAAGCAATTCGAGGGCATCCTTAACCCCGGCGACCGGGTGCTCATCACCGAAGACATCGCGACCTCCGGCGGGCAATCCATCGAGGCCGCACGCATGCTCCGCGATGACATGGGCTGCGATGTCGCCCGTATCGTCGTCGTCATCGACCGCCAGGAAGGCGCCAGAGAAAACATCGAGCAGGCGGGCTTCGCCTTCGCCTCCCTGTTCACCAAGGCCGACCTGGGCATCGATGAATAAGCCCCAGCCGGGTAGCCCCGCCGCCCAAGCAGCGCAGCCGTTTCACAAGCCGATGGCCGAGCGGTACTCGGGTCGGCCCACGGTGTCGAGGTCAAACCGGAACAACGCCCCGGCATGCTCCCCAGACTCCGGCTTCTGCTGGGCCATCGCACTGGTGACATACAACGAGCTGTACGCCGTGTCGCTACCACCTTGATTGCTCCCGGGGGAACTTCCGGGGGAACTTCCGGGGGTTCCGGGGGGGACGCTTCCGGGGGGGGCGAAGATGGGGCAGGTGACACACTTGGCCGGGAGCGCGAGGGTTCGGATGTATTTGCCGTGTTGATCGAAGTGGGCGACCCCCCAACCGCCCCACAGCGCGGAATAGATGTGACCTTGCACATCGACGGTCATGCCATCGGGGGCACCTTCGATATCGGTGAGATCGACGTGGACTTTGCCGTTTGAGACCTGGCCGGTGTCGGGGTTGTAATCGAAGCGTGTGATGTGCTGGGTGGGTGTGTCGGTGTAGTAGAGTCCGACGGGGTTTTCGTGCTGATCGAGGATGAAGGCCATGCCGTTGGAGCAGCCGATGTCTTCGAGGATCTGGTGGATGGAGCCATCGGTATCGAGTCGATAGAGCCTGCCCTTGCGTGGCCCCTGGTGCTTGTCCTTGGGCACGGGCATGGTGCCGCAGAACACCCGGCCTGCGGGGTCCGCGATGACATCGTTAAACCGTGTGCCGACCTCATCGGGCAGGTGGTCGATGACGGTGTCGGCGACCTTGCCATCGCGCATGACCGCGACGTTGCCCCGGTCGCGGAACAAGAGGAGCGAGCCATCGGATTGGAACGTGAACCCGCCGACGGGCCGATCGTTGTAGATGCACTCTGCCTCGCCCGTGGCCGGGTCATAACGGAACAACCGCCCGGTGGGGATGTCGGTCCAGTAAAGGACTTTCTCGTCCGGGTGATACAGTGGCCCCTCACCGCAGTGGTTGGCAAAGTCCGCAATGATGTCATAAGTCATGGGCATAGCTTACCTTCCCTCCGCGAGAAGTTCCGGGTCACGGGGGTTCCGTGATTCCGGGGGTGGGGGTCATTCCGGGTCTAGCAGATCGCGCCATGCCTGACGGTCAGCCAATTCGCCGAACTCATCGATCCGCTGCCCCACAGACAACAGAAATTGTCGCCTCATGGTTTCTCCGAAAAGCAGCAGTGTGACGCGGAGCAGTTGGGTGAAGTCGGCATGGTTGAGGTTGTGGCCGGAAGCGAACTCGCGCTGCTTGACCCGATCGAATGCAGCCGACTCGGGGGGCACGCCGTTGCGGATGACATACAAGAGCTCAGCTATGCCGTTCTCCCTTGTCGCGGGGAGTTTGTCCTCCACTTCACGGATGGTCAGGGAGCGATCCTTCACCTCGACGGCAAGAACGACATCTCCCGCTTCGCTGAGGCAAGCCAGGTCGGCAATGTCTCCCGCGGCAGCATCGGCCCGGTTGATGTGTCCCGCTTCCACGCGCGCGAACAGACCAAACGCTTTGCCGATGGTGTCGAAAAGTGCCGCGACCACCGCCTGTAATCGCCGCCCACCCGTGCGCTCAAGTAGGAATCGGTCAATTAGCGCATGCATGTCGTCCACCGCCATGCGATTAGGCGTCGCATAGACGATGCGGACTTGCGCCAAACGCTCACGGATGGCCGACAGCGCCACCCGCATCAAACTCTCGCACGCCTCGGGGTGCTGCTGCGCATAGTCAAGCGTGCGTATCAAGTCCGTGAAGCCCTTGCGGTTACGCTGGGCTGGGAGCGCTTCCGGCGTGATGGCGGGGATGCGGAGCGGGTTGTTGACGTAGGGTTCCGGCGATCCGCCCAGCACCGAATGATTCGCTCTGTCGAACGGGACGATGTAGCTGTGACAGAAACTCCGGGCGTCAAAACTGCCCGGCATGCCCGCCGTCTCCTGGATCGCCCGCGCATCCCGCTTCGGATCACAGATCTTTGCGAGCAGTTGCGCGGGCAGCACATAGCGGTACGTTTTCGTCGCGCTATTGATGCTGTCGCGGATGGACTGGACGAGGTCTTCGGGCAGCGCACCCCCGCGAATATGCGGTTGTGCCGGCCGCCCGTCGTTCCACAGTTTTTTCAGGATTTCGGCCGGGTCATCGGGCAAGATGCTAAACCTTATAGTTGACCCAGAGCGCTTCGGTGCGGGTCTTTTTGCTCGAGTGGCACTTCTTCTCGGGTGCTTCGATGACCCGCCAATCGCGGTAGAGCCGATCGTACAAGGGCGAGCGGTAGCCGCTTAAAGCAACCTTGCCCTTCACCCGGTGCAGTGTGTACGCAAGCGATTCGTGGTCGGCGTCGGTCATCTCAAACCCATACGCATTGGAATCGCTGCGCGTGTCATGCACATAAGGGGGGTCGCAATAAAACAGCGTCCCCGGATCGTCATACAGTTCGATGACTTCTTTCGCGGGGCGGTTCTCAATCTGCACCCGCATCAGGCGTGTCGCGATCTCCGGCAAACTCTCCACGCTTCCCAGCCAACGCGAGACGACCCCGCTCATACCCGCCCGGCTTGTGTTCTTGCAGTTCGCCCAGCGACCCAGTGAAGCGGTCTGCGCCAGGCCCGTGCGGACCTGCCGGGCACGCACAAAAAACCGCCGAGCACGTTCGAGGTGCGACATGCCCCCCTCTGGTTTGGAGCAGGCGATGGCAAACTCCTCGCGGGAAAAGGGGGTCAGCCCGATTGCCTCAATGAGTTCTTCCTTCTGCTGGCGGAGGACGCGGAAAAAGTTGACCACTTCGCCATCCAGGTCGTTGTAGGTCTCCACCGCGGCTGGCTCACGATTGAGGATCACCGCGGCTGAACCCCCGAACGGCTCGCAGTACTGCGCGGTTTTGGGCAGCAGCGGCAGCAGCCAATCCAGATGGCTGAACTTGCCCCCGTACCACCCAAACGCGATTTTCTTTTTCCTGCCGCCGGGTTTCGAGGTGGGCGACACGCGGGCCACCAGCCGATCCATATCCAGGGTCGCGTCGTCCTGAAACAGGTCGGCTACATCCATGATCGGCGACGGGGTGCGTGGCATGGATGCAATATAGGGTTTTGGACGGGTACTGCCAAGCGTTCCTCCCCGATTTAATGCTCAGTCATGGGTGGGATGAAGAAATGGCTTGATCGATCTCCGGGCGTTAGACAGCGGCGGGGGGGGTTGGTACAATCTTCGGCTCGACCCATGGCCCGGGAGACGGGCGACCAAGGAAGCTAACCATGTACGCAGTAATCGAAGACTCCGGCACACAGATCCGCGTCAGTGAAGGCGATGAGATCAAGATCGACATCCGCGACCTGCCCGAGGATGCCGCGTCGATCACGTTTGACCGCGTGCTGTACATCGGCGGCGAGGGCGAGCCCCGTATCGGTGCGCCGCTGGTCGAGGGCGCGACCGTGGAAGCGGACATCCTCGAAGAAGGCCGGGACAAGAAGGTCGAGATCGTCAAGACCCGCCGCCGCAAGGACTACTCGCTCCGCAAGGGCCACCGCCAGTCCTTCATCAAGGTGAAGGTCACGAAGATCGCTGGCTAAGCCGCGCACTGCCCGCACGGCCGCCGCCCACGGAATCCACAATAACCGCAACGCCACAAGCCCGCGCATCGACGCGGGTTTTTTTCCATTCCATCAGCCGGCGTGCGCGTGACTACTTGGCAACGCGGAACCAGTGCTCGGGGGGGATCTCAATGGGCCGCCCGTCGTTGGAAACCAGCGACAGCCGGGCCTCTGCCTGATCGCCGGGCATCTCGAAGTGACGGACGTACAACTGGATGTGCCCGCGCACCGAGTTGTAGCCCTTGATGAGTTGGATCGGTTGGCGTGATCGGCCACGGGTCGCGGCCACATCCTGCCCGTTGACCTGCAAGACCAGCTCGCAGCGAGAGGTCGTCACGTCCAGCGTCACCTGCCCACCATTGGGCGTGTACAGGTAGCCATCGAAGTGGGCGCGGTACGAACGGGTGACGCCCTGCGGCGCCTGAGCGAATACCCAAGCAGCCTGCTTGTGGTCCGGCAGGTCCACAGCCCGCTGGGCGTCGCCGTCCGGCTCCATCTTCATCGCAATGCCCGGAACCAGCGACAGGTCACCCCACTTGATCCCGCCCTCGGCCGCGAGACGGTTGTTGAGCATGCTCCGCTCGATCCCCGACGTGTTGGGCACGGCGAAGCGGTACCACTGCCGGGCACGCTCCTGTAAGGCCCGACGCTCGATCGGCTGATCGTTATCCACCGCCAGGCCCCACCACTGGTCGCCGATCGCCATCTGAGCCTTGGTCTCGGTCGCGCCCGCGAGGTCCAGCTTCGCGGCGTGCGACAGCTTGGGGTCCGAGGCCTTGGCCAGCATGGGCAGGCCCAGCGTCCAGTCGCCCTTGTAAAACGTCACAAACCGCCCGACGCTGAGATTAAGCGCGGGGTCGTCCGGCCGCTGCTCGAATGCCGCGAGGTCCGCCGCGATCCGCGTCGCCTCGGTCTTGATGACGCGGAGCTGCTCGGGGACTTCCTTGTACGCGCTGTTGATCTCGGGCCGCTTGGACTTCACCGCGCTTGGGCGTGTCCGCGTCAGCAGATTCGCCGCGTCGTCGTAGCGCTCGGCGATGACCAGTTGCTCGACAAGCCGCAGCGCAGCCTGCGCCACCTGGGTGTGCTGCTCATCGGTGCGGGCGGATCGGCTGACCGAGAGCACCGCGTCCATCCGCTGGTCGAGGAGGTCGGCGATGAAGTGCTTCTCGATCGCGTCCATCGCGTCGTTGGCGGTGGTGATGTCGTTGGCAGCGACGCCGAGGCTGCGCGCGGTGTCGTAGAGCACATACTTCGCGGCCGGGGCGTTGTGCGTCTCGTCGCCACGCATGATCAGCACCCTGGCCGCGGCCAAGCGGTCCGCGTCGGTCTTCACGTTGAGCAGCTCGCGGTACACGTCGTTGACAAGCGCGGTCGCCTCGGCCAGCGCGGCGGCGTCCGGCGTGGGCTGGAGCGCGACATTGGCGGAAACACCCGACACGCCCCACATCAGCGTCAGGAGCGTCAGGCCGAGTGTGAACACCGGGCTTTTGTTTCGCATCACACGGGTCATGGTCCGCCTTTCGATTTAGCGCAGAATCAGTGGTTTCGAATCGGGGGTCGATGCCGGCATAACGCCTCGGCCAAGACATTCTTGCAGAGATAACGCGCAATTATCAGCGAATCGTAGGCGTTTCTCGGTGCACTTCCGGGCACTTGCGGAGAGCTCATGCGCTGACGACGAGGCCCGGCCGCGTGTCGATGCCGCGCATGGCTCCGCGGGTATCGACGATCAGTTGGGCATGGCGGGCGATGTGGGCCCAGTCGTAAGCCGCGTGGTCTGTGGCAATGAGCACGCAGTCGTAGGCCGCGAGCGCCGCATTGGTCAGCTCGACACTGGCGAGCATGGGCATGTCGGGGTAGTGGCGCATGGCGTGCATCGCGGGGACGTGCGGGTCGTTGTAATCGACCTTGGCGCCGTGGCTCTGGAGCTTTTCGATCAGCTCGAAGCTCGGGCTTTCGCGGACGTCATCGACATCGGGCTTGTACGCCAGCCCCAGCACCAGCACGCGCGAGCCCTGCATCGCTTTGGCGTGGGTGTTGAGCGCGTGCATGACCCGGCCGATGACGTAATCGGGCATGTGGTGGTTGACCTGGCCCGCGAGTTCGATGAAGCGTGTGGGCTGCCCGACCTCGCGCGCTTTCCAGGTGAGGTAGAACGGGTCGATGGGGATGCAGTGCCCGCCGAGGCCCGGCCCGGGGGTGAACTTCTGGAAGCCGAACGGCTTGGTGGCCGCGGCCTCGATCACCTCCCACACGTCGATGCCCATCGCGGTGAGCACCATCTTCATCTCGTTGACCAGCGCCACATTCACCGCGCGGTAGATGTTCTCAAGCAGCTTCGCCGCCTCCGCGACCTCCGCGCTGGAAACCGGGATCACCTCGCGGATGGCCAGCCTGTAAAGCGCCACGGCCGCGGCGGTCGAGGCCGGCTCGATCCCGCCCACCAGCTTGGGGATGGTCTGGGTGTTATGGCTCTTGCGGCCGGGGTCCTCGCGCTCCGGCGAGAACGCCAGGAAATAATCAACCCCGCAGCGCAGGCCCGCCGCCTCGAATCGCGGCAGCATGACCTCCCGCGTCGTGCCGGGGTACGTGGTGGACTCCAGCACGATGAGCTGGCCGGGGCGCAGCGTCCTGCCGATCGCCTCGGCGGTGTTCTCCACGAAGCTGAGGTCCGGGTCCAGGTGCTTGCCCAGCGGCGTGGGCACGCAGACCAGCACCGCATCAGCCTCGCCGAGCCGGGCCATGTCATCGGTCGCGTCGAAGCGCGCCGAGCCGTCGGCCGTCATATCGCGGACTAGGTCTTTGCCCAGGTGCTTGAGGTAGTTTTCCCCTGCTGACAACTGCGCGATCTTCTGCGGGTCCACATCGAAACCCAGCACGGAAAAGCCCGCCTCCCAGAACGCGCGCAGCAGCGGCAGCCCGACATAGCCAAGCCCGATCACGCCGATCACCGCGGAGCGGTCCGCCAGCTTCTGCTCGAATGAGGTGGTGCTCAAAACAGTTCCCGTCACAAAAGACGAAATCTTACAGTAAGCCAGCGTGGCGGGTGATCGGGTTCAATCGCGGGTTTCGGTGGGTTCGAGGCGGACCTCGCTGGGGCCCCGCCGGGGCAGCATGAACTTGCCTGCCCACGAGCCGTCCGGCTGCGGGAGCAGGTCGATGGGCTCGCGGTAGGTGTCGAGCATCAGTTCCTTGAGCTGTTCCTGGTCCAGCGCGAGCAGGTCGCTGAGCGACTTCATGCGGATGGCGAGGAAGTCGCTGGGCACCTCGACGTTGATCGTGCCGTTGCCCAGCCGCAGCGTATCGCGCTCGACCACCAACTCGATGACACCGAGCACGATCTTTTCCATCGTGAGGATGGTTTGGGTCTCCGCCTCGCCGGGCCAGGCCTCGGCATCTTCCACGGGCACCGTCTCAGCCGCGGGCGTGTCGGGCACCAGCAGGACCAGCCGGTACGCGCCTTCCGCTGCCTTAATCCGCTTGCGGAAGATGTCCTGCCGCGTGGTCTGCCAGCGGACCGCCAGCGCGTCGGGGTTGCGCTCCGAGCGATCGAGCGTCGCCCACTGTGCAGCCACTTGCGCGGCTGTGGCCTCATC
>JBGTLW010000138.1:0-1815 GCA_041743835.1 Phycisphaeraceae bacterium
GCCGCACGCCGCGGCAATCGACACCAGCGCCGCGTTGATCGTGCTGGCGTGGTCGGCCCGCTGCCCGGCCGAGGCGCTGTCCCGCGCGCTGGTCATCGACATCGTCAGGCTGCTCACCGCCAGCATCAGACCCGCGAACCCAAACGGCGACACCAGCGTCAACGCGTACCCCGGCCAGAACACCTCGCGCGTGCAGAACAACCAGCCCAGCGGCCCGATCGTCACCACCGCCGCAGAAGCCGCGAGCACCCGCCGCTGCCCCACGCGGTCCATCATCGCGCCCCAGAACCGCAGACCCAGGATCGTCACCACCAGCGGGATCACCGCGATGCAGATGTTGAACATCGTCATCGACAGCCCAAGCTCCACACGCACAAACAGATAAACATACGCCGGCAGAAAACCGATGCCCAGGTGAAACACAAACATAAAAATCAGGAACAACCACAGCGAGCGGTTCCCAAACGCCTTGCGCAGGCTGGCGCGAAGCGAGAAGCGGTGGCCCAGCGTGCCCGGCTCATCATCATCATTGATCGGGTGGAAGCACTGGATATCCAGCACACCCAGCACACCCGCCGCAACCAGCAACATGCTCGTGACCACGCGGATCCGCTCGTCGTCGGTGCCCAGGCTCCCGCCCAGGTAATCCAGCAGCACGCCCGTGCTCAAAGTCACCGTGATGCCGATGACCTGCCCGACCTGCCCGCGGAACGCGAGATACCGGCCACGCACGCGCCGCGGGATCACCTGCGTCATCCAACTGTTCCACGCCGGAGAACCCGCGTGCCCCATCGCCCACGACAAGCCCACCAGCCCGACCACCAGCTTCCACCAGTGCTCAGCCGCGCCGGGGATCAACCACGGCAGGATGCCCGCGACGACGAACAACAAACGCGAGATCGTGACCGTGATGAGGAACAGCCGCTTGCGGATGGCGAAGCGCTCGATGAGCACCGAGCCGGGCAACTGCATCAGCCCACACACCGCGGGCAGCGACGCGAAGATGCCAAACGCCCAGTCCGGCGTCCGCAGCGTCCGCAGGAACTCCTGCATGACGGCGCCGTTGGCGACGTACATCCACGCGGCACCGAACACCCAGGCGAGGGTGACCAGCTTCAGGTCGCGGCGGCGGCGCTGCTTACGATCCCAAAGCGGCAACGCTTCGGTAGGGGGTGGGAGGTTGACCATGAACTTGTCGGGGGTGGCAAAGCGCGGCCGGGGCGGTGGCCACAGGCACAGACTGTATCGGACGCCCCACTCGCCCGCGACCCGGCTGGGCGTTAACCTTGCGTGCGATGACGATGCTCACCGTGCCCATCTTCGTAGAAACCGCCGAGCAGGCGCTGTCGCTCGCCGCACAGGCCGCGGAGCAGGGCGCGGACCTGGTCGAGCTGCGCCTGGACCGCTTCGCCGACGACCTGCCCGCCGTCACCGCCCTGGTGGACCGCTGCCCCCTGCCGTGCATCGTCACCTGCCGACCCACCTGGGAGGGCGGGCATTACGACGGCGACGAGCAGACCCGCATCGCCCTGTTCGAGCACGCCTGCCTCGGCCAACACCCGCCGGCGTACCTCGATGTGGAGCTGCGGGCCTACGAACGATCAGCCAACCTCCGGCAGAAGATCGGCCTGGTCGTGGACCACAACGGCGACACCGCCGTGCGACACCACCCTAAACGCCCCACCACCACCGGGCTGATCCTGTCGTACCACGACTTCGAGACGCGCCCGGCCGACCTCGACCGCGCGGTGGCCGCGATGGCGGCCGCGCCCGCCTGCCGCGTCATCAAAGTGGTGTGGCGCGCCCGCTCGCTGC
>JBGTLW010000139.1:0-20162 GCA_041743835.1 Phycisphaeraceae bacterium
CAAGGGCAGGGACATCCATGTCAACACTCCCAAAATCAGGGGTTAAACTGTCGCGTGGCCACGCGGTCCGGTCGATTCACAAAGAATCGGCCAAACCCACCGCAGCCGAAGAATCAAGGGCGATAAATGTCTTTGCCCTGGCCAAGCGCGAACCTACGCAGGTCCAGATACCATCTATGGTTACCGACCTGGGGAGCGTGCGGGCAAGCGGGCGGGCGGACGCCCGGCGCCAAACATGGGGACGCCGCCGGGGTGTGGCGGACGGCAACGGAACTTGCGGGCAGATGCCCGTGGCCAAACTATGGATTATTGGCTGGAGATCACGCTTTTTGTCCTGGCGATCATCGCCCTGCTCCTGATCAACTCCGCGGGGGTGATCATGGTGGCTCTGCAGCTACCGGGCACGTGGGTCATGCTGCTGGCAACAGCCCTGTTTGCCTGGCTCTACTGGGGCGACGGTGACCCGATCATCGGGGGGTGGATGCTGGGCCTGCTGGCTGGGCTTGCGATCCTGGGGGAACTGGTCGAGGGGTTGGCTGGGGCGTTGGGGGCCAAGGGCGCGGGGGGGACCAAGCGTGGGGTGGCGCTGGCGATCGCCCTGGGCATCCTCGGGGCGATACTTGGGACGGTTTTCATCCCCATCATCGTGGTGGGCACCCTGGTCGGCGCTGCATTGGGTTCGGGGGTCGGGTCGATCTTGGGGGACCTGTGGGCCGGCCGGGAATGGAAGCTGGCGCTGAAGGCTGGTGGCGGGGCCGCGGTGGGTCGATTTGCGGGGTCCGTGGGCAAGCTGGCTGTGGCGTGTGTGATGTGGATGCTGGTTGTGGTGGCGCTGGTTTGGCCTTGATGGGTGGGGGTCCATCGAGTACCAGCGCGACGAAGCCGAGGGATGGCAATCCCTCGGCTTTGGGCCCCCGAAAATACTTTTGGTTGTAGGTCTACGTTTACGCCACTTCCGGGGGTGGGCTGAAGCGGGAGCCGACGAGGCCGATCTTGCGGTTGGTGGGCGGGCCCTTGGGGAGCATGGGGCCTACGAACATGGCCCCGACGCAGATCACCACATTGGCGACCAGGAACCACACACCCAGGTACGGCGGGTTGAGCCAGACCAGCAGGCCGATGGTCAGCATCATGACCAGCATCATGGGCACAAGCCCACGCCAGGCCAGCGTCATGAGCTGATCGAAGCGCAGGCGTGGCAGGGTCCAGCGGATCCACATCATCACGAAGATGAGCAGGAAGATCTTGAACGCGAAGATGCCGAACTTCACAAGCACCAGCGCCAGCGCCCCCAGCACGCCCCAAGACTCGGGCGCGACCACCGGCAGCAGCGCGATGCCCGGCAGCAGGTCCCACCCGCCCAGGAACAGGATGCAGAAGAACGCCGATCCGGTGATCATGTGAATGTATTCGCCGAGGAAAAACAGCGCCCACTTCATGGACGAGTACTCGGTGTGGAACCCGCCCACCAGTTCCTGCTCAGCCTCCGCGAGATCGAACGGCGCGCGGTTGCACTCGGCCAGGATGCAGGTGAAGAAGATGATCGCCAGCAGCGGGTGCATCAGGATGCCCCACGCCCCGCCGGCCTGCATGTTGACCATGGCCCCCGCGTCGGTGGTCTTGAAGGTCAGCAGCATGATGAGCACGCACAGGCCCATGGGGATCTCGTAGCTGAGCATCTGAGCCGTGGCACGCAGCCCGCCGAGGAACGAGTACTTGTTGTTGGAGGCGTACGCCCCGAGGGTGATGCCATACACCGCCAGCGAGCCGATCGCGAGGATGTAGATCACGCCGATGTTGATGGGAGCCACGGTCACCGAGGTCCACCCCGCCGCGACCGAGATCGGCCCAAGCTCGAGCCCTGGGAAGTAGAACAACCCGCCCCACGGCACCACCGCCCAGCCGATCAGCGCGGGCACGACGACCAGCACCGGTGCCATGCGGAACAGCATCTTATCCACGTTGGGTGGCGTGTAGTCTTCCTTGAACATGAGCTTGATGCCATCCGCCAGCGCCTGCCCAAGCCCGAAGAAGTGGAAGGTGTTCACGTGCTTGAGCGGCGGGATGTACTTGCCCAGGAAGTTCCAGAGGTTGTCCTGCCCGAAAGACAGGCCCGTGCGGTTTGGCCCGATGCGGTCCTGGATCCAGGACACGACCTTCCGCTCCATGAAGATCAGGTACGCGGTGGCGATCAGCATGATGTGGATGACAATCATGATGACGATCATCGACACGAAGAATTGTGCGGGGAGTTGGGGCATGGCGGGTAGGTTGACTTTTTTGCGTGTGGGCGTCTGGCGCAGGGGGTGAAACGTCCCTGTTTCACCGCGGCCCGGAATCGGGCGATATAGTATCCTCGGACCCTCCCTCTTGCGAACGCGCCATGCCCTTGAGCCAGACGTCAGACGCCACCAGCCCGACGCCCGGCTCACCCAAGCCCACGGACGAGACCATCCGCGAGACGCTGGAGTCCATCATCATCGCCTTCGCGCTGGCGTTCGTGTTCAGGGCATACGTCGTCGAGGCGTTTGTCATCCCCACCGGGTCCATGGCCCCCACGCTCCTCGGACAGCACCTGCACACCGACTGCACCCAGTGTGGCTACGGCTTTGCTTCCGACGCCTCGGACCAGGTCACCGCGCAGAAGGACACCTTCCTCAACTGCCCGATGTGCTTCTTCCCAAACCCCACCGCAGCCGCGACACGCACACGGGCCGGCGACCGCATCCTTGTGCAGAAATACCTCTACAGCGTGGCCGAGCCGCAGCGGTGGGACATCGCGGTCTTTAAGAACCCGCGATACCAGCCGCCCGGCCCGCGACAGAACTACATCAAACGCCTCGTCGGGCTCCCCGGCGAGCAACTGGCGCTGCTCGACGGCAACCTCTACACCCGAGCCAGCGATGACCAGCCCTGGCGCATCGCACGCAAAACAGACCCCGCGACCAACAGCCGGTGGGAGCGTGTGCAGCGGGCCGCGTGGCAGCCGATCTACCACACGCGGTACCTCCCGCTGGACGGCGGCACCGGCAAGCCACGCATGGTCAGCATCGGCACCTACATCGACGAGCACGGCGAGCGCCAACAGCTTTTCCGCCGACAGACCTGGGAGCAGCCGTGGCAGCCACAGTCCGGGGAGTGGGACATCAACGGCCGGCACTTCCACATGACCTCGCCGGATGCCGAGGGCTCCGCGCGCATCGCCTTCGGGTTTGCGAAGACGGCGGATGCAGACCTCAGCTATGGCGGGCCGACCGTCCGCTACCCCTACGACCAGACGGCCTTCGGCTTCTACACCGGCAGCGACTACCTCTACTGGAGCCGCATCCGCAACGACCTTGCCAACCCACGCGATGCGATCGAGGACATACGCCTCGCGGTCACGCTTCGCCCCGACGCGGCCGACACCTCCATCCGCCTGCGCACAACCACACGCTTTGAGGGCGAGCCGGAGCCCGTGACCGCTGAGCTTTCAGCCGATGGCAGCGTGCGCCTGTGGGTGGGTAACAAGGCGGTTGCTGAGGGGGTAAAGTCCCCATCGCTTGTGCCGGGCCGCACGATGCGGATCGAGTTGTGGAGCGTCGATCAGTCGTTCGTGGTGTGGGTGGATGGTCGGCGGGTGCTGTACCACACCTACGAGTTGCCTTGGGATGTGCTGGTCAACCGCCCCGCTGCGTCCCCGGTGCCGGAGGTGTCGATCGAGATCGCGGGCGGCCCCGCGGTCATCCTCGATGCACAGTTGGACCGCGACCTCTACTTCGGCTCACACAACTCCGATGACACCCCCGCCCGCGCTGGTTTCTGGCGTCGCACCCAAGACGCACCCGCCATCGGCACGCCGGTCACCCTGGCGGCGGATGAATTCTTCGTCATCGGCGACAACGCCCCGATCAGCGAGGATGCACGCTACTGGAATCGCTACGGCGGGTACCCGGATGTCAACCCGTGGGTCGAAGCCACCATGTTCGCTGAGAATGACTTGTCGCACGTGGGCAGAGTCCCGCGGCGGCTGATGATGGGCCGGGCATTTTTTGTGTACTACCCCGCGCCGTACGGGCTGAACCCCAACGCCTCCGGGGTGTTCCCAAACTTCGGCAAAATGCGTTTCATCTACTGAACTGGCGGCGACACTGCCGGGCCTCCCGACCGACCTCGCACATCTTTAACCCTACGCTGACCGCACACTTACACGGAAGACGGGGCCGCCACGCGATTCCTCTGCTTATCCACAATCATCAATCGGAGCCCCGCACGTCCGATATCGTCAGACGCCTCCGGGCTTCGATCAGACCGGCCACCAACTCAAACCAAGACAGACCGAGAGCGAGCATCGTTAACAAATGCGATTGCTTGACTTATATTAATGCGGCCCTGCTATTTCCACCTTGCCACTCCGAATATGACGCGCATTGGGTTAACAATCCAATGGCAGCTTGTCTAGCACGATTTGCAAATTCACAAGTTGTCCACAACGGCTGACGGCTGATCTGGGATGCGTACGGGTGGACCCGGCCGCTGCCGCCTGCGGGTGATGGCTCCCCGCGTGTGGTATTGGGAGCGCCCCAGCACTGCACCCGTGGCGGAAATGCGTATCATCCCCCCGTATGAGCGAAACGAACGCCCCCCTACGTCACGTGATTGCAGCCCTCGTCACCAATGAGCCCGGCGTCCTGGCGCAGGTCGCTGGGATGTTTGCCGCCCGAGGGTTCAACATCGACTCCCTGGTCGTTGGCCGCACCGAGAACCCCGAGCTTTCCCGCATGACCATTGTCGTCAGCGGAGACGACGCAGTCCTTGAGCAGGTCCGCAAGCAGCTCCAGAAACTGGTCCCGGTTGTGAAGGTCGTGGACTATCAGGATGTGGCGTTTGTGGAGCGCGACCTGGTGCTGGTGCAGGTCTCGACGAAAACCGAGGCCGGGGACGCCGACAAACGCGAGGAGATCATCACCCTCGCGAACCTGTTCCGTGCGAAGGTGGTGGATGTGTCCTCGGATCGGCTGATGATCGAGCTGGCCGGAGCAGAGGATAAGCTTGAGGCCTTCATGGAACTGCTGTCGGGCTATGGCATCATCGAGCTGGCGCGGACCGGCGTGATCGCCATGCCGCGCGGGAACGAGGCCCCCATGGGCCGACGCAGCCTCGCCCGCGCCCGTGCGGCGGAATCCGGCGGCTCAACCTCCGGCCCAACCATTGACATGGGCGACCTGCCGCCAGGCTAAGCCCACCATTTGGCCACCCAATCCCGCCAATCCTGCTAACCTCAAGAGCGTGCCCGTGCAGGGCACGCTCTTTCGTTGAGGCTCACCATGGCGAAAAAAACAGAAAAGAAGTCCACCCGCAGGCCCCTCAAGAAAACCGCGACCGGGTCAGCGAAGCGCAAGCCCGCCAGCGCCGCGACCCGCTCGCCACGCAAGCGTAAACCCGCGGCCAGCAAACTCACCCTCGCCCACGTGACCCACGAGGCGGTCGAGCAGCTTGGTGGGATCGGCGCGGTGCTCGAGGGGCTGATGCTCTCCCCCGCGTACCAGCGCCGCGTCGGACGTTCCATCCTCATCGGCCCGACCTCCACGTCTGTCCAGGCCGATCCGGCGACCCGCCTCGGCGAGCACGGCACGGTGCTCTACTCATCGGTCGATGGGATCGACACGCTCGGGCTGGCCCAGCGCTTCCAACTCGTGGAGTGGGCGTTTAACGTCGCGATCGTGTATGGCAAACGCAAATACGATCGGCCCGGCGAGAGCAGACGCGGCGAGGCGGAGGTCATCCTCATCGACGTCTTCCGACCCAACACCGACCGCCTCGGCGTCTTCAAGCTCAAGCTGTGGGAGATGTTCGGCCTCGACAGCCAGCGCTACGAGCATAGCTGGGACTACGAGGAGTACGTCAGGCTCGCCGAGCCAGCCTTCCATGCGCTGCGTGCGCTGCTGGGCCAGCGCGACCTGCCGTGCGTCGTCTTTGCCCACGAGTACATGGGCATGCCCACCGCCCTTGCGACCATCCTCGAAGGCGGCGATGACTTCCGCACCGTCTTCCACGCCCACGAATGCTCCACCGCACGCCACCTGGTCGAGCACCACCCGGGGCACGACACGATGTTCTACAACGTGCTCAAGCAGGCCCGGCAGCAGGGCAGGTTCGTCGAGGATGAGTTCCCCGGCGTCGATCATCACCTGCGTCACGCGCTGATCTCAAAGGCGCACCTGTGTGACGGCGTCATCGCGGTAGGCGACCACACCGGCGATGAGTTGCGATTCCTCAACGCGGCGCTGAGCCGAAAGCCCATCGACACGGTTTACAACGGCCTGCCCGCGATGAAGGTCACCGCCACCAGCAAGAACCGAAGCCGCAACATGCTGCTGGACTACGCCGAGCAACTGCTCGGCTACCGCCCGGATGTGCTGATGACCCACGTCACCCGGCCGGTGATCTCCAAGGCGCTGTGGCGTGACCTCCGCATCTGCCACGAGCTCGATACACGTCTGGCCGCGGAGGGCAAGAAGGCTGTGCTGTTCATCCTCACCAGCGCGGGCGGGAAACGCCGACCGCAGGACGTGCTGGCGATGGAACGCGACTATGGCTGGCCACGCACGCACCGCCACGGCTACCCCGACCTGGTCGGTCCCGAGGCCGACATCGATGGCATGATCCAGCCGTTCAACAAGAACCACCCGAACGTGCAGGTGGTGCTGGTCAACCAGTTCGGCTGGGACCGTGCGCGGATCGGACAACGCCTGCCCGCGAAGATGGACATGGCCGACCTCCGCCGCGCGACGGACGTGGAGATCGGCACGGCCTGCTACGAACCGTTTGGCATCAGCCCGCTCGAACCGCTTGGCGCGGGGGCTATCTGCGTCATCTCCAGCGTCTGCGGCTGCGAGAACTTTGTCCGCCACGTCACCAAGGCCAAGCCCACGCCCAACGTGCTCTCCGCAGACTTCACCACGCTGCCGCACCCACTTACCATCGACCAGCTCAAGGCGATGGACTCGCATCAGCGCGATCAGATCGAAGCGGCCGAGTGCGCACGCGTGGCTGATGAACTGATGGCCAGGCTGCCCTTCACCGCGGCGCAGCGCACGCGAATGATCGCGTCGGGGCAGGCGCTGGTCGGGAAGATGGGCTGGGACCAGGTCTGCGATGAGGCGCTGCTCCCCATGCTCGATCGCATCTGTGGTAACGGGAGGTAGCAGCCGGGCTCATGCAGACGAATCCTCCCGCCATGTTCAACATAGAATGACCTTATGCCGCGTTTGCCTCGGATGAGACTGGCCAGCAAGTGTCAATACACCATCGCGCTGGCGATCGCGTTGATGATCGCCTCGGCCGCGTGGATTCTGATGGCCCGGCTCAATGAACTCGCGGAAGATCAGCCCCGTCGCCGGGCACAGGACCTGGCGCAAGCCATGATCGACGGCCAACTCGGTGGGGCTGGTGTCCTGGATGGTGCGCCCTTCGCTCTGCCCGCTGCCGCGAAAGAATCGTCCATCCAAATCACACTGCTGCAACGCGGGCAGTTCGAGTCCGCTGCCGAAAACGACCCCTTTCTGACCCAGGCAATCGAACGCTTCACGCTTCGGCGTGATGCGAAGGATGCGTTCATCAAAGCCAGCGATGCGGAGGGCAACCCGTACTACCGCTACGCCCGCGCCATTCGGCTCGGGGACGCCGAGCGCTCGCCAAGTGCCCATGGCACAGGCCCGCGAGGCACCCCGCGTCAAACGGAGGCACCCCCTGCCGCCCCACCCGTCAGCGTGACCGCCGCCCCGCTCGAGATGGTGCTGCTGGTGCAACTCCGCGATGAGGAGGCGGATCGAAGGGCGGCCCTCAACGCGATCTACCTCGGCGCGGCCGGGCTGTCCGCGGCCCTGGTCGGGGCTCTGGCGTTCTGGCTCATCGTGACGCGCATCGTGCTCACGCCGATCCGCCTGCTCACCGGCTATGCCGAGCGCGTGTACCAGGGCGAGTCGAACCTGCGCGCGGAGATCCACACCGGGGACGAGTTCCAAAAGCTCGCCGAGATGTTCAACGACATGCTCGACCGCGCCCGGAAGAATGAGGCCGAGTTGCGCTCGCTGAACAAAGGCCTGGACCTGCGGCTGGGTGAACTGGCGGAGTCCAACGTCGCGCTCTACGAGGCGAATAAAGTCAAGGGCGAGTTCCTCGCCAACGTGTCGCACGAGCTGCGTACGCCGCTGAACTCCATCGCGGGCTTCGCGGAGGTGCTGCGTGACACGCTCGATGGGTCGGACCCCGTGGATGAGAAGCGTCGGCGATACGCACAGAACATCATCACGTCATCCAAGCAACTGCTGGAGCTCATCAACGATCTGCTGGACCTTGCGAAGATCGAGGCGGGCCGGCTGGAACTGCGGGTTGGGCCGGTGAGCCTGGCCGATACGTGTGAAGGGCTGGTAACACTGATCCGACCGATGGCGGAGAAGCGGCGGGTCCGTCTGCGGCTCAAGGTCGCGCCCAACCTCCCGCTGGTCGAGACCGACGCCGGCCGGCTCCAGCAGATCCTCTTCAACTTCCTGTCGAATGCGGTGAAGTTCACCCCGGCCGAGGGCGTGGTCACGCTGCAAGCGTCGCGGGTCGAGAGCACCACCACCACGCCGGGGTCGGTTCGCATCTCGGTCAGCGACACCGGGCCGGGCATCGACCCAGCGGATCATCAGCGCATCTTCGAGAAGTTCACACAGATCGACGCATCCGCCACGCGCGCTCAAGGGGGCACCGGGCTGGGGCTGACGATCTGCCGCGACCTTTCGGACCTGCTCGGCGGCACGATCGATGTCGAATCCGCGAAGGGACACGGGGCGACCTTCATCCTGACGATCCCGCTTTCGATCAAGGCCCGCAGTGTGCCGTTGATGCCTGAGGGATAATCGCACCACCCCTTTGTAGGCAAGCCATATCCTGCGTCAACTGGTTCCGCAGTGGTGCTGGCAACGCTGGCGTTTCTGCCGCCTGCGTCGGCCCCGCCTCGGGGACGAGGCGGCTCTGACGGGAAGCGATCCTCAGTTTGTTGGCGGGAGCCCCAGGAAGGCCCGGATCGGGCCGAACGCGGAGTCGGGTTCCAGCAACAGGAAGAAGTGGTCGCCCGGAACTTCAACGAAGGTGAACGCCTTGAGCCGGGACTCCAGCGTCCCGGCACGCAGGCGCGCGTGCTCGATGTTGACGCGGTCGTCTGCCACACCGTTGATCATCAGCACCGGCAGACTCTCAGGCACCGCGTTGACCAGGCTTTGGCGTGGTGACAGCGCGAGGCTGATGAGCTGCCGGTAAGCATCGGGCTGCCGCCCGACCATGCGGAACGCGGCCTGCGCCCCATCGGATAAACCGAGGAGTGTCGGCCAATGCGGCTTAAAGCCCAGGCGTGCCTCCGCATCCACCAGCATGTCCTCGACATACCCCGGCGAACCCTCGCGCCAACTCGCACGCCAGGCGGGGGCAAGCAGGATCACCTCGGGCAGGTGCCGGCTGATCAACTCCACATGGCTTTGCATCAGCCCGCCATCGCCGTGCAGATAGATGACCACCGCCGTCTTGTCGTCCGCGCCTTGCGGCACCACCATCAGGTACTGCCCGGCCTGCGTCGCCTCGTCGGCAAAACTGAACGCCAAGGGAGTCGGGATATCCTTCCACCCCGCGTCCTGTTCCATCTCTTCGTAGATCGCCTTGAGCTGCGGACCCAGCGCCTTGCGTTGCGCTTCCGTCACGCGGCCATGCGTCAGCCCGAACTCAAGCCCCAGCTCCACCAGCACGCGTTCCTTGGTTGAGCCGAGCATCGGGCGGAAACGCGAATAAAACCCGCGCAGGTCATTGGGCGGCTTGTACGCCGGTGGCGGGGAACTGGTTTTGAACTCGTGCAGGGCGATGGTGCGTGTGGCCGTCGCATTGCCATCGGCCTGCGGTCCTTGGCCGGCACCCGAAAGCAGGGCGACCGTCAGCATCACCAGCACGAAAGCAGCGACATGTCGTACCGGATCACGCACACGATCTCCACGAAAGCTTGAATCGGAAGTAGCCGCGGGTTAGAAGGGCCTGACCAGTTCGCGCTGTGTCGGCCCCTGATAGACCTGCCGGGGGCGGTAGATTCGGCCCTTGGGGTCGTCGTGGACTTCCTTGTAGTTGGCGATCCAGCCGGGCATCCGACCCATGGCAAACATCACGGTGAACATATCGACCGGGATCCCGATCGCACGCAGGAGGATGCCCGAGTAGAAGTCCACGTTGGGGTAGAGTTGACGGTCAATGAAGTAGGAATCAGACAGCGCGGTTTCTTCGAGCCGACGCGCGATATCCAGCAGCGGGTCGTTGATCTTCAGCTTCTTGAGTAGCTTGTCCGCGATCTGGCCGAGCAGCTTGGCGCGCGGGTCGAAGCTCTTGTACACCGCGTGGCCGAAGCCGAACAGCTTGCCCTTGGTTTCCTTGAGGTGGGCCACGAACTCGGCCACATCAATGCCGGACTTGTGGATCTCGTTGAGCTGGTTCATCACCGCGACGTTCGCCCCGCCGTGCAGCGGGCCCCACAGGGCGCAGACGCCGGCCGAGCATGACGCAAACAGATTAGCGCCGCTCGATGCGACCATGCGGACCGTCGAGGTCGAGCAGTTCTGCTCGTGGTCGGCGTGCAGGATGAGGATCAGGTTGAGGGCCGAGACCACATCCTCGTCGATCTCGTAAGGCTTGTGCGGCTCGGAGAACATCATGTGCAGGAAGTTGGCACAGTACCCAAGGTCCGGCCGGGGGTACTCGATGGTCCGGCCGATGGCGGACTTGTAGGTCGCCGCGGCCACGGTGCGGACCTTGGACAACAGGCGAGCGGTCGCCTCTTCGAAATCCTCGGGGGTCTCCATCTGCAAGAGCATCGGGTGGTAGCAGGACAGCGTGTTGATCATCGCCGAGAGGATCGCCATCGGGTGCCCGTTGTAGGGCAGCATCTGAAAAGACTGGCGGAGCCCCTCGTGGATCGTGGCGTGGTCGGTAAGCTGCTGACGGAAGCGGGCGGCTTCAACCTCGGTGGGCAGCTCGCCATAGATCACCAGCCACGCCGCCTCGGTGAAGGTGCATTGCTGAGCCACCTGCTCAATGGGGATGCCGCGGTAGCGGAGGATGCCCGCTTCGCCGTCGATGTATGTGATGTCCGACTGACACGAGCCTGTGTTGCGATACCCCTCGTCGAGTGTGATGTACCCGGTCTCACTCCGCAGGCGGGAGATGTCTATGGCGTGCTCGCCCTCGGTGCCCACGACAATGGGGAATTCAACGGTCTTGTCTGGGAGCTGGAGTTTGGCGGTTTTAGTCATTACAGCTTCTGCGTTTGCCATGTCAGAGGGTTCCCACAATCACACGCGGGGGTCAGTTTGTCAGAGTTGGAAGCCCGGCCTTGTAGTGTAGGGGCTGGGTTCATGCTACGCCAGCCCCACGGTGGTGCCGCGTGCTCCACCCATCAAAAAACCCCGCGACCTGACGGCCACGGGGTTTGGTGGAAAGTTAAGGATCGTGCTCAGGCGGTGTACGCGGCCTTGAAGTCGGCGATCGCGGTCTTGAACGCATCGCCCAGGCCGTCCGGCTTGAAGCTCTGGGCGGTGATCAGCCGGTCACGCAGGGCTTTCTGCGGCCCCTTGAAGTGCTCGACCAAGGCGGTGGCAAAGGCGTTGACCTTATTCACCGGCAGGTTGTCCAGATAGCCATTGGAACCGGCGAAGATCTGGATGACCTGATCGATCACGTCCATCGGCACATACTGCCCCTGCTTGAGCAGCTCAACCATGCGGGCGCCGCGGTCCAACTGCTTCTGCGTGGCGGGGTCCAGGTCGGTGCCGAGCTGGGCGAAGGCCTCCAACTCGCGGTAGGCCGCGAGGTCCAGACGCAGCGAGCCGGCCACTTCTTTCATGGCCTTGATCTGTGCGTTACCACCGACGCGCGACACGGAGATGCCCACGTTGATGGCGGGCCGCACACCCGCGAAGAACAGCTCGGGTTCGAGGTAGATCTGGCCGTCGGTGATGGAGATGACGTTGGTCGGGATGTAAGCCGAGACGTCGCCTTCCTGGGTTTCAATGATGGGAAGTGCCGTGAGCGACCCGCCGCCGTTGGCGTCGGAGAGTTTGGTCGCGCGTTCGAGCAGGCGGGAGTGGAGGTAGAACACGTCGCCGGGGTAGGCTTCGCGGCCGGGCGGGCGGCGGAGCAGCAGCGACAGTTCACGGTAGGCCGCGGCCTGCTTGGACAGGTCGTCATACACAACCAGCGTGTGCTTGCCGTTCCACATGAAATACTCGGCCATGGACGTGCCGGCGTACGGCGCGATGTACTGCATGGGTGCGGGGTCGGAAGCGCCAGCGACGATGACCGTCGTGTAATCCATCGCACCGTTGGCACGCAGTGCTTCCACGACACCCGCGACGGTCGATTCTTTCTGGCCCACCGCGATGTAGAAGCAGTACACCGGGCTGCCGCCCTCCTGGTGGGTGCGCTTCTGGTTGATGATGGCGTCGATGGCGACGGCGGTCTTGCCGGTCTTGCGGTCGCCGATGATCAGCTCACGCTGGCCCCGGCCGACGGGGATCATCGAGTCCACAGCCTTGACGCCGAACTGCATCGGCTCCTTCACCGGCTGCCGCTTGGCGATGCCGGGGGCGATGATGTCCACCTTGCGGCTCTCGCTGGACTGGATCGGGCCCTTGCCGTCGATCGGCTCGCCCAGCGCGTTGACCACGCGGCCCAGCACGCCCTCGCCGACAGGCACCGACAGCAGGTCGCCCGTGGTGCGGACCTGCGAACCCTCTTGGATCTGGAGGTAGTCGCCGAGGATGACCGCGCCGACGATATCCTGCTCCAGGTTCATCACCTGCCCGAAGACCTTCTTGCCCTCGCCGAGGTCGAACTCAAGCATCTCGCCAGCCATCGCCTTGGACAGGCCATAGACGCGTGCGATGCCGTCGCCGACCTCGACCACGGTGCCGACCTGGGAGACCTCAAGTTCCGAGCCGAAGCGCTCGATCTCGGCCTTGATGACGCTTGTGATTTCATCGGTGTTCAGTTTCATATCGTTTCTCGGGAAGGGGCCCAGGGGCCGAGGCACCAAGGGGCCATGTGTTAAAGTCAGTCCTTACTTCGTAGCGAGCGGATCAGCCCATTGAGTACGCGTTCCACCTCGGCAATAGCATCATGCCTTTCACTCGGTCCCTGCGATCCGCCGTGCCTTCTCGCGCCCGGCGTCGATGAGGTCGCGTTTCATGCGGCTAAGCTGCGTGGCAACCGAGCCGTCGATCAGTTGATCGCCGATGCGCAGCCGCAGCCCGCCGATCAGCGACTGGTCCACATACTGATGCAGCACGACCTGCTTGCCGCCCAGCGCTACGCCGATGCGCTTGGCCACATCTGAGGCGGCCGAGGCGTCCATCCGCTGCGCCACATAGGCATCGACCTCGACGATGCCCGCCTGCTCCGCGACGAGGCGGCCAAACGACGTGGTGATGCCCGCCAGCGACGCCAGCCGGCCCTTGCGGTTGAGCACGTGGAGGAACTTGTACAGCGTGTCGCTGGCCCGGCCCTTGAAGACACGGTCCAGCAGACCCGCGCGGTCTTCCCGGCTCAAAGCCCGGCTGGACAGCAACTCGATAAGGTCGCTGCGCTGCGCAAGCAACTCGGCGAGTTGTTCGACCTCCACGGTCACCTGAGACAGGCTGCCGTTCTCAGTAGCGAGCTCGTAGAGCGCGAGCGCGTACACGTCGCTGGCTTTGTCGGTGGTGAAGTTGTTGTTGGCTCTGCCGCTCACGCGGGTCTCTCCATCGGTAGCCGGCGTCAAGGCCGGCGGGTTGGTGTCGTGTGCTGATCGGTGGTCTGCTTCGTGGGCGTTGCCGTCGGGCTTTGACTCGGGCGGTTGCCCGGGGTCCGGGTCGCCCTTTCCAAACAGGCGTGACCAAAAGTTTCTGGCAGCCATTGCTTGCCCTCGTGGTGGGTCATGGCCCGTTGCTCTGGCCTAGTTGCGGTTCAGGTCGCCCAACTCCTGGAGCGACTGGTTCACCAGCGACTGCTGGTCGGCGGCGTTGAGTTGGCGGCCAAGGATCTTGCCCGCGATCTGCGTGGACAGCTCCGCGGTCTGGGCGTAAATCTCAGAGATCGCCTGCTCCTTGGCGGTACGGATCTCTGCGGCGTTACGGTCGAGGTTGGCCTTGGCGCGGGCTTCTGCTTCAGAGGCGACCTGCGCGGCGACCTGCTGAGCAGCTAGGCGTGACTCGTCGATGATCCGCTGCGCCTGCTTCTGTGCTTCCGCCAGTTGCTGCTTGTACTCGGCGAGGGTTTTCTGGGCCTCTTTCGCCGCGTCTTCTGCGGTCTGGAGGTCGCTGCGCTGCTTGGCCTCGCGTGCCTTGAGCCCGCCGAGGATCGGGGGCCAGACGAACTTGGAGAGCACGATCAGGAAGACCGTGAAGATGATGATTTTCCAGATGTATGAGCCGATGTCGAAGCTCAGCAGCCCGCCGCCGCTCGCGGCTTCACCATCAGCCGGTGCCGCCATCGCTGCGACAGGCAAGCACAGCCCCAGGGCGAGGGCGATCAGGCACGCAAAGAATTGGTTCAAACGAGGCATCGTGGCTCTCCTAAAGCATCGGGCTTTTGCCCGTGATAATGCGTCGGCCCGCCGGCAAGCGGGGCGACGCAAGTCGGTTGCGGTGTCTGATGTGGGGTCAGACGACGAAAGCCAGCAGCACCATGGAGATGACGCCGAGGCCTTCGATCAGCGCCGCGGCGATGATCATGTTGGTTCCGATGGGCCCGGTGGCCTCGGGTTGACGGGCGATCGACTGCACGGCGTTGCTGCCGATGTTGCCGATGCCCTTGGCGGCACCGAACACGGTCAGGCCGAAGCCCAAGCCGATACCCAGTGCCTTGAGGCCCACGTCGCCGATCAGCGACCCGTCCTGAGCCAGTGTGTTGAGGATTTCGAGTGACATAACAATGCTCCAAAAGGGGTAAACGTTTGTGCCGGCGGTGTAAAGTGGCGGGGTGCCGACGTGCCCCGCCGATATCGGTTAATGCGCCGCGACGGGCGGTGCATGGTTGTGTGGGTGTGCGTGGCCGTGGGCATCGCCGTGGCCGTGGTCATCGTGGCCGTGCCCGTGTTCATCGCCGTGCTCGCCGTGGTGTACTGCGCCCTGGCTGATGAACAGCACGGTGAGGAAGGTGAAGATGAAGGTCTGCAGGAAGGCCACGAACAGTTCCAGGAAGAGGATCGCCACCGTCCCCAGCGCCACGCCGATGCCGACGGAGTAGCCCACGACGGCGCTGTCTTTGCCGAACTGGTAGATCAGCCCCACCAGCGCGAGGACCACGAGGAACCCCGCGAGGATGTTGCCGAAAAGCCGCAGCGCCAGCACGGCAGACTTGATGATGAGGCCCATGACCTCCAGCAGCACGAGGAAAGCCGCGAGCGGGATCATCGGCCAAGGCTTGAAGGGGACCGGCGCGAAGTGCTTGAGGAAATCGACCCCGTTTTCCTTGAGGCCGATGGTGATGATCGCGATGAAGGAGAAGGTCGCCAGCGCGGCGGTCATGTTGATGTTCGCCATGGCCGGCCCGCCCCAGAACTGCCAGTACTCGTAATGGTTCTCATGCCCCATCAGGTACGCCACCAGCGCGACGGTCTGCCCGATCGGTGCCAGGCCCAGCAGGTTCGCAAACAGCACCACGAAGAAGACGGTCCAGACGTAGTAGATGTACTTGTCGGTGAGCGGGCCGAGGTTCGGCCGGGCGACGTTCTCGCGGAGGAACACGAGGATGGCTTCAAACAGTTGCGACACGCGGCCGGTGGTGACGTTGCCCTCCACCGTCGGGCCGTTGTTTCGGATGCGCTTGCTCAGCGGGACAAACACCAGCAGCACGAGTACGCAAGACACCAGCGCCATGAACATGTGCTGGGTGACCGGGAGGCCGAGGCCGGGGATCGTGAAGAGGGTCTGCGCCTCTGCCTTCTGGACCAGGGTGAGGCCCAGGGTCGGTTGGATCGTCTGGAGGAGCTGAGGGGTCAAGACATCGTCTCCGCAGTGACGACCCGCAGCGGGTCGGTTGTGGTGGGTGTAGCGGTGTGGCCGGTGCGGCGGAGGTGCTTCACAAGCACCGTCACGTCAATCAGCATGAGCAAGCTGTAGAAGCTTACCGCAAACAGGGCCGTCGGTTTGGACGCCAGCCCGAGGCCGTGGACAAGCACCGCGATGCCCAGCAGGATGGTGGCCAATCGGACGACCATCGTGAGCATGGCCATCTGCGCCAGCCGGGCCGGCCCCGCCGCCGCCGCACGCCGGACAATCTCCAGCGACACGAGGAAGCTCACCACACTCACCCCGAGCCCGGCCAGGCAGGGCAGCAGCCACTGCGGATTTCCACTGGCAAAGCAGATGCCCACGCCAACCGCCCCGCCGACCAGCGCAACGCCCACCAGAGCCGCGGCAAGGCGGGCCAGGGGGAACGGCGGGCTGGTGGTGATGGGATCGGTCATGCTGGCGGTCAGTCGGTGTGCTTACGGTCCTGTTGCCCGGTCGGGGTGGGCTTGTCGGTGGTCTTGCGTTGCTGGATGCGGTTGATCGCGTCTTTCTGGGCGGCCAAGGCGTCTTTGATGAGCAAGTACATGCCGCCGATTAACCCAAGCGAGCCCCCGATCAGCATGCCCCAGGGCTCCGAGCCCAGCATCGTGTCAATCCACCAGCCCAAGGCCCCGAAACCGATCGCACCCCCGGCGAACTGAAGGCCCATCCCAGCCAGACGCATCTGTCGGCGTCGGTCGGCTTCACCATAGGGTTCGCGGGGACTCAAGCGGTGCCCCTTTCGTGACCCCCACGGGTGGGTGGATCGGCCCCAGTTTACTCTAACGCCGCCGCACCGCCGATGATCTCCGACAACTCGGTGGTGATCGCCGTCTGCCGGGCACGGTTGAACTTACGCTTGAGGGTCTTGCTGAGCTTGCCCGCGGCATCGGTCGCCGCCTTCATCGCCACCATGCGCGCCAGTTGCTCGCTGACGATCGCCTCGTTGAACCACTGGTACAACGAGGTCTTCACCGTCACCGGCAGGATCTCGCCCAGCAGCGTCTGCGGGTCCGGCGAGAAGTCGTACAACGCGGAAGGCCCAGCCTTGCCCCCACCGGCCGGGGTCGGCGGCTGCATGGGCAGCAACTGAGCGACCACGGGCACCTGCTTGCTCATCGTCACGAACGACATATACGCCACACGCACCGCGTCGTACTTGCCCGCGACAAAGTCATCCATGTAACGCTGGGCCAGCGCGTGGACATCCTCGAACTTCGGCTCATCGCCGAACTGCTTGTGGACCTGCGCCAGCGGGACCTGGTTGAACTTGCAGAAGCCCACGCCCTTCTTCCCGACCATCTCAACATCAAACCCCCAGACGCCCCCCGCCGCCCGGACGCGTTGGTACATCGTCCGCAGGACGTTGGCGTTGTACGCACCGCACAGGCCACGCTCCGAGGTGATGACCAGCAACAGCTCTCGACCCACCTTCTTCTCCGGGGCCTTGAGCAGGGGATGCGAGATATCCGCGTCGTCGCCGATCGCGGCCGAGAGCTCCCGGACGACCTCGCCGATCTTGCGGGTGTAGGCCTGCGCCTGGGTGGCGCGGCGTTGCATCTTCTGGAAGCGGGCCGAGGCAATGAGCTGCATCGTCTTGGTGATGCGCTGGATATTGCCGACGGCCTTCATCCGGCCCTTGATTTCGCGAGTACCTGCTGGCATGAGGGCCGCATGATAGTGATTTCCCAAGCCGCATCAACGCCAGCCCACCCCCGGAACCAAACATCTACCCCGGCTAACCCCCCTACACGCCAGCCAGCCCACAGTTTCCACACCAAAAGCCGGCGCGCACTCGCGAAAAACCAATCATCCACAATCCACACGCTTGACCGTGCAAAGGCCGGCACTCATCCCAGCTCCACTTCCGGGGGTCGGGGGGCGGGGGGGGCGATTGTCCTCTGCTACGCCCGGTAGTGTGGCGTGGCAAGGTCAACCATCGTCAGCAGGCCGGGTTGGGCCTTGACCGCGGGGGCAAGCGTGTTGAGTGTGATCGCGCACGTCGCCACGTCGCCGTTGACCCCGCCCTCAATCGTCGATTCGATGTCCGGCAGGCCCTGGATACGCACCGTGTCGAACGACCGCTTCTCCCCCACCGCTGCGCGGAACTCCAGCCGGACAACCTCACGCCTGCCCACAAAGCCACAGCCGATCTGCTCCACCCCGCACACGCCCCCCTTCTTCACCGACACGTGCTCGGTGCGGATGCTCTTTTGCGCGGTCACCGGCTCGATGCTCTCGGTCACGCGGGTCAGCTTCCAACCCATCGCGTGGGCCACGAACTGTACCGACTCGGTCAGCCCCACATGGCGGATGATGCCCGCCTTGACCTTTACGCGGAACGCGTCGTGCGTCAGCCCCGCGCCGATCTTGAGTTGGAACGGCCCGCGCCGCCTGGACGCGTCCTGCACCCGCAGCACTTCCACCCGATCGACCCGCTGACACAGGCCAGAGAGCGCGACAGGCAGATAGTCCATCAGATAGCCGGGGTTCACGCCCGTGCCCACACAGGTCACGCCGTGCGCCTTGGCGATCCGGTCGATCTTCCTCGCTTCCTTGGGATGATTGTTCCACGGGAACGACAACTCCTCACACGTGGAGACGACATTGAGTTTGTGCTTCGCAGCCGCCTCGACCTGCGACACAAGCCGGGCGATGTCCGACACGGTCGCCAGCAACGCCACATCTGCCTTGCCCTTGCCAAGCGCGGCCGGGAGGTCGGGCGACACCTTCAAGCCCAACTTCTTGCCCAGCCCGCAGACCGTGCCGACATCCATGCCGACCTTGGCGGGATCGGTATCCACCACGCCGACGAGTTTGAGCGACTTTCGCTCGACCGCGAACCGGGCCATCGCCTGCCCCAGCGGGCCAAGACCAAACTGCACAACACGGATCGGCTTACGCATCGAAGGCTTCCCTAATGTGGTATGGAGAATCGTCGAGCCTATCACCGCACGCAGCCAAGCGTCAACACCACCGCGTCACGCAAAGCGCCCGTGTACCACCAACAGCATGGCCGGGTTCGAATGCGACATCGCGATCAGGCGCGGACGAACGGGTTGGTGCGTTTCTCCTTGCCGATGGTCGTGGCTTCCATGTGGCCGGGGAGGATGCGGGTCGCATCGGGGAGGGTGTAAAGCTGCTCGCGGATGCCCTTCTCCAGCGCGTCGTAGTCTGACGTGGGGAAGTCGTGTCGGCCGATGCTGCTGTTGAAGAGCGTATCGCCGACGATCGCGGTGGCGCTCGGTGCGTGGTAGAGGCAGATGCCCCCGGGGCTGTGGCCCGGCGTATGGCGGACCTCGAAGCTGTGGCCCGCCAGTTCCAGCGTGTCGCCGTGACGCAGCAGTTGCGTAGGCTCCGGCCCGACGAACGGCTGCGCCAGATACATCGAAAGGTTCAGCGACGCATCGCCGAGAAAATCCATCTCCGCTTCGTGGATCAGGATCGGCATCGCGCCCAGACGGTCCAGCACCTCGTGCATCCCCGCGATGTGATCGATATGCGCGTGGGTCAGGATGAGCTTCTCCGGCCGCAGCGACCGCCCCTCCACAAACGCGATCAGGGCCTCCGGCTCGAACCCCGCATCGACCACCCAACACGCGCCGCTGTCTGTATAGACCACGTAGCAGTTGGTCTGCCACACGCCCAGCATAAACCTCTCGAAGTGGATGCCATCAGCCATGGGTTTCAGTGTACCAATCGCCCCGCAACTGGTTACTCTGGTGCCCGATGACCATGACGAATGACACAAACTACTTCGCGGGGCTGGACTTTAGCGGTGCGCGCGGGGCGCTTGCGAATCTGTGGTCGGCTGTGGGCATCGAGCACGACCAGAAGCTGCATATCCTGTCGCTGCGGCCCCACCCCTTCCGCCCGGATGCCGCAGCCTTCCTCCACGCGGGCTGGCGCGAGGCAGCGGGCGCATCGCCTGACGCTACGCTCCTGGCTGGCCTGGACTTCCCCTTCGGCATCCCGCGCGCCGCCGCCGAGCAACTCGGGCTGCTTCAGGCGGGTTACCGCGAAATCCTGCGTCACCTTGCCGCGAGCGATGCCGACCACATCGCCGCCGCCCTGAGA
>JBGTLW010000140.1:0-1591 GCA_041743835.1 Phycisphaeraceae bacterium
TGATGGTTGACTCCTCCTGGCGGTATGCCACTTGACCGTGGCACACCGCTTTGTCGGTCGGCGTGAGCGCGGCTGTGCGTTTAGGATCGTTGTGCATTACGTCGTGAGATGCAAAATGCGAATAAGTGCATCTATAGTCACAGCAAAGTCGGCCGTACCTTCAAAGCCGAGGGATCGCCATCCCTCGGCCCTCCCCCCCGCGAACACCCAATCACCCCGCGGGTTCACGTTGATCGAACTCCTCGTCGTCATCAGCATCATCGCGCTGCTGATCGCGCTGCTGCTGCCTGCCCTGCAAGGGGCGCGGGCCGCGGCGCAGGATGTGCAGTGCCAATCCAATGTCCGGCAGATCGGGATCGGGATGGCGACTTATGCCAGCGACTTTAACGAGTATACGCCGCCCAGCGCGATGATCGCGGGCGGGGCCGTGGGTTGGGCAAATGGCTTTGGCAGCGGGTGGGTGAGTCTGCTGGCCCGGGGCGATTACGTGCAGACCAGCACGCAGGCCAACCGTACCAAGCGGGACGTATTCGCCTGCCCCATCGACCAACTCGGCCAGCCGGTCGCCGCGACACCGATGCCGTACTTCAGCTCATACAAAGGCCTGGCGTACTTTTGGACGGCCAACCTGCCCGGCGGACCGGCGGGGCAGCAGATGTTCAACAACACCACCCCATTGCGCCTGACCGAGTTGGATTTACCGTCGATGGAGCGCATGCCTTGGCACAACACGCAGGTGTATGCCACCGGGAAAGCCCCGCGACGCTTCCCTCTCATCACCGAGAAACACGCCAGTTCTGGCGGCATGACGCAGGACCCATGGGGCTTTGGCTATACGCAGATGCCCACCGAGTCCCCACACCCGCAGGCCAAGCGGGCGTCGCTGATGAACGACCTATCGGTCGAGCGGATGGAACTGGCGTTCTGGCATCCCGAAGCTTTGCCTCCGGTCGCGTTTTACTTCCCCGGCAACGGGTTCTGACACACGCAGGCGCGCTGTGATCGACGCAAACCATACACGTCCATCTTTCCATGTCGGCGATCGTTGCTGGTGTGGAACACTCATGACAGTAAAAACAATGCTCAAGCTCTCTTTCAACTGTTGTGGCTCGATGGTGGTCTTCGCGTTGGTAGTGAGCGTATGTGCGGCCACGGCAGTCGCGCAGCCCGCCGATGTGAAGTACGAGACGACCGCTGCACCCGAGGGTACGAAAATCACCGCGTCGTTTGGCACGGAGGATGGCCGTGGGCCGCAGCTGCTGCTCGATGGTGACGCGGAGACGTTCATGTCACCGCACGGCAACACCGCCGGCGGGCGCACGTCACTGTTCCTGCGCTTCCCTGAACCGTTGACCGACTTGGCGGGCGTGCGAACCGGGCGGAGCGATCCGCACCACAACTACTACCCGCAGCAGATGCGCTTCTTCGTCGATACCAATGGCGACGGCGAGTACGACACCTACGTGGGCCAGACCGATCGGTTGGGCCCGGCCGAGCAGAGCGAGCGCGACCAGCTCTTTCAGCGCAAGCCCGCGCGGGCGCATGGGTTGGAGGTCCGTGTCACGCGGCAGAACCAGGCGGGCATCAAGCG
>JBGTLW010000141.1:0-7246 GCA_041743835.1 Phycisphaeraceae bacterium
TGGCTTCCATCCTCGGACCGTGCGTAGTTTTCTGTCAACCCGCTCGCTGGACTTGAAGCAGCGGCTAAGGCAAAATATCAACATCAGGCGGGGCCAATTTAGATGAGCGAAGTGGGGCCACGCCGGATGAGCGAACACAGATGAGTTTCCAGCAGATACTTGATTCACTGCCAATCGGTGGCATCTTTGTAGCGTTTGCCATCTTCGCGCTGACCGTTATCGAGGTTGGGTACCGCTATGGGTATTGGTGGCAGGAGCGCACGCAAGACGAGAAGGAGGGCCCCACGAGCATGATCGTGGGCTCGCTCCTTGCCCTTATGGCGTTCCTGCTCGCGGTCGCGATGGGGATGGCATCCGATCGCTTCGACACGCGCCGCGGGCTCGTGCTGGCCGAGGCGAATTCCATAGGTACCACCTACCTCAGGGCCGGCTACCTGCCAGAGCCGGCCTCGCGCGAGATCCGGGATCTGCTCCGCGAGTACGTTCCCCTGCGCATCGCGACCAACGATCTGGCAGATGTCCGAGTGAGAATAGCTCGATCGGTCGAGCTCCAAGAGAAGCTCTGGTCAATCGCGGAGGAGTTGGCCCGCGCCACACCCGAATCTGACGTCCTGGCATTGTTCATTGACTCATTGAACGAGACGATCGACCTAAACGAGACGCGGGTCACGGCGGGCATCTACGCACGCGTACCCGAAACGATCATCCTCATGCTCTTCTGCGGCTCGATGCTGACGCTGGGGATGGTGGGCTACAACGCGGGGTTGACCCAGCGGCGCAGCCCTCTCACTGCCATCGCGCTGATCGCTCTCCTTGGTGCGGTGATCACCCTCGTAGTTGACCTCGATCGACCGCGCGACGGATTCCTCAAAGTGGACCAACAGCCGCTCATCGACCTGCAGGAGCAGGTCGGTGCAAGTCCGCCAGCGAATCAACCTAAGTAGCTGGCGTGCCGCACAAGCGTTAGGCCTCACGCATGGACGGGTGGTTTGATCTTGCTCCGTTCTTTGCCAAGCGTTTGACCCCAGCGGAACGGCTCGTCATCTTTGGGCCGTAATGCTGCTAGCAACTGGTGTCGGGATGTTATGTCATTACCTGGGATTTACGGCCGCGCCAGGCAAGGCAACACAATTGCGTAACTACGGGCTTGGCATTCTTGGTTTTGCTATTTTTGTCTGGCTGCATCGAATGGCGGGTTGGCTGCTCGATCGATGAGGCATAACCATCGGCTTCAGCGGCTGTGTTTGAAGTCAAGCGGTTTGGAGTGATTTTCGGGGTGTTTTGGCATGTAGTGTGTTCCGAGTTTCGGGGGTTCCGGTTTTCTTTGTTGCGGACCAGCATATTGAGCCGGGCGGCACACCTCAGCCGCTGGCTGATGTGTGCCGCTGTGGGATCAGACTTCGGTTTCGCCGAGGTGTTGTGCCCTACCCGGCGGGAGTTGCGGCATGGTGAGAGGGGGGGGCGGTGGGCAATGGCGACGACTGGACTCGAACCAGTGACCGAGGGCTTATGAACCAACTAAAATGTCCCGAGACATGCATTACAGTATGCTAAGGTGCGTCCCATTGCAAGCTATTTCGACCCGAATCACTACTTTTCCGGAATTCCGCAGGACCCTAGTAACAACGTCGTTAGTCCATCTTAACTTTATCAAGCACCACCTCCCCCTCCGGCCAACGCAGCGCCGCCAAGTGCAGGGTGCCGTCGGGACCGCCGTTGCGACGCTGCGCCGCGCGGCCGCCGACGCCGAAGTCGATGCAGAGGGTGCGGTTGACGGGTTGGGTGGGGTCGGCGGGGAACAGCGGGATGCCGGCGCTGTTCTGCGACTTGGGGTCGGTCTTGCTGTAGTGGCCGAAGACCACGAACGGCTCGTCGGTGTAGTCGTTCCACCAGGGCACGCGGGCCTCGTGGCGCAGGCGTTCGCCGGCGAAAAAGGGCTGATCGGCGCGCTGCTCCTTGCCGGAGGTGAACACGCGCACGGGGCAGCCGTTCTGCTGTGCCAAGTTGCGCTCGGTCGGGTTGGTCACTTGGGCCGCATCTAGGCGCGCTGCGATCTGTTCCCCGCCGTGCTGATAGGCGTCGAGCGCACACCGCATCCCGCGCAGGGCTTCGGCGTGCTGACCATCCCAGCAGGCGTGCGCCACACGCAGGTCGTCGCGTTCCAGGCCCAACGGCAGCGACCGTACAAAGTCCAGCGCCGCCTCGCGCTCCTCCGCGGGCAGCGGCCGTTGATCCGCGTGGGCCGGCTCGGTCGGATCGCCCTGGCCGTGGAACCAGAAGTTGTAGCTCTTGAGCTTGCTCCGCAGCAGGCTCAGCTCGTGGTTGCCCATGACGCACTGGGCCCGGCCCGCGTCGATCATCCGCCTGACCAGCCGCAGCACCACCGGGCTATCTGGTCCGCGGTCGAACAGGTCGCCGACGAACACCAGCCGGCGGCCATCGGGGTGGGCGCCGCGTTTCAGGTCGATCGGCCGATCACCGCCGGTCTTCTCGTGCGGCTGTTACGCCACGCGCGTCTCGCCCGGATAAATCGCCTGCACCGTTGTCACCAAGACCCGCACATTTCGGCTGACCGCGAAGTCGCGCACCCGGCTCAAATCCGCCCCGTCGTACAACCGCCGAAAGTGCTCGCGCATATCCCGCAGCGACGCCAGCACCCCCTGCTTGATCGCTACGCTCGGCACGACAATCACAAACTTCGTCCACCCGTACCGCTTGTGCAGTTCCAGGATCGTCCGCAGATACACATACGTCTTGCCCGTCCCCGTCCCCGTCTCCATCGCCACCGCGAAATCCAACGCCCCGGAAGCGTTGAGGTCTGCATCCTGCCGCAACCCGTTGCGCAGTTGGACATCCTGTAGGTTCTTCAGCAGCTTATCTTTGGGCAGCCTCAGGGTGTTGGCGTACCCGCTGTCGGGCATCATCCGGGGGTCGAACATCCGGTGCTGCTGCGTATCGACGCCGACTTTCGGGGCCGTGACCGTAAACAGCGTGTGCCCCTGCTCCTGCCCGACAAACAGGTCGCACACCGCATCAATCGCGTCGCGCTGGAAGTCCAGGTTCGGCTCACTGTAGCTTCATTCGTCATCCCCCTCTTGCGCCGCCGTCCCGACACCGCTGGACGCCAAGCCAAGCACTTCGACCGCAAAGACCGACAGACGCGGAACCGCCTCGTCGAGTTGCACACCCTTGCCTATCCGATCATGCAGGAAGGCGAAGAGCGTATCCCCGTCCGCGTTCGAGAGTGTCTTCATGCGATCCCCGTGTACGATCAGGGAGTTGCCACGTTATAAACGGCAACACCAAGATAGATCACCATCCCGCCTCCCGCACCTGCCCGTCGTTAATCCCGCAGCGGAGTTGGATCACGCGTTAATCAACTATCACCGCCTACGGTCTGAGTCATCAATCCGCCTAGCGTTTTTCAGCGGGTTGGTAGCCAAGCATGGGGGCTTGTAGGGGGTCGGCGGTGAGGGGTGGTCCGAGTCTGCCCACGGACGGGAGTCCGTGGGCTTTGTGGGAAATGGAGTTGGAGCACGTCAGTGCTTAAGCCATTGGGCGTCGCTGACCAGGCACATCCCGCCGTGCGTTTCGAGCAGCGGGCGCACCGCCTCGACCACCTTCATCATCTCGCCGGGTTCGCAGGCGATGAGCACGCAGCAGTTGCCCGAGATGCCCGCGGGGTCGTCGTTCCGCCGCACGCCCCGGTCGCCCGCGCCCTGCACATCACGGAACACGGTGTAGCCCGCGACGCCCTGCGCTCGGATCGCATCGATCAGGTCGGGCGTGTGCGTCGCGTCGATCACGATTTCCATGCGCTTGATCGGTGTCATGTTGTTTTCCAGACCGCCTGGATGATGGCGTAGTAGAGCGGGATGCCGACGATGATATTGAACGGGAAGGTTACGCCCAGCGACATGGGCAGGTAGAGGCTTGGATTGGCCTGCGGGATGGACAATCGCATCGCAGCGGGCACGGCGATGTAGCTGGCGCTGCCGACAAGCACCGCCAGCAGCAGAGCGTCGCCGGGCGACGTGCCCAGCAGCCGCGCGACACCGATGCCCAGCATCGCGTGGACCACCGCCGCGACGATGGCGAACACGATCAGCGTGACACCCGTGGAGCGCAGGTCGCGCAGCCGCTTGGCGGCGATCAGCCCCATGTCTAGCAGGAACAAGCACAGCACACCCTTGAACGGCGCGTGGACGAACGGCTTGACCGTATCCCACCCGTCATCCCCCGTGAGCAGTCCGATCACCAAACTGCCCAGCAGCAGGAACACGGCGCTGTTGAGCACCGACTCCCGGCCAAGCTCCTTGAGGGACAGCCGATCGCTGGTGGATCGCTTGTCGAAGGTGCGCGCCAGCAGGATGCCGACCACGATCGCGGGCGATTCCATCAGCGCCATCGCCGCGACCATGTGCCCGCCGAAGCTGATGTCCATCGCGTTGAGGAAGCTGACCGCCGTGATGAACGTCACCGCGGACACCGAGCCATAGGTCGCGGCGATTGCGGCGGCGTCGGCGACGGGGAGCCGAATTTTCAAGATGAAAAACGACCACAGCGGGATGATTGCGGAGGTGCCCATCGCCACGAGCAGCACCAGCACCGTCTGCGAGGTGAGTGTGCTGTGGCTTAGCTCGTGCCCGCCGTGGAGCCCGATGGCGAAGAGCAGATAGAGCGAGAGGAACCGCGCGATGGACGCGGGGATCTCCAGGTCCGAGCGCAGCAGTGTCGCCATCGCCCCGAGCATGAAGAACAGGATCGGGGGAGACAGCACGTTGTCGAGGATCAGTTGCGGGTTCATGGCGCGGCTTGCCGGGTGGGTAGGAGGGCGGCGCGTGCGTCACGGACGGCGCGGATCGCGGCTTCGGTGGACGGGGCGGTGGCGGTGAGGTGTCCCATCTTTCGGCCGGGGCGTGCGGCGTCCTTGCCGTAGAGGTGGAGCTTGACATCCGGGTCAGCGAGCGCGTGGTCCCAGCGCGGGTTCCCGGATTCCCAGAGGTCGCCCAGCAGGTTGGCCGCCGCCGCGGGCCGCAACAGTTTCGTCGATCCCAGCGGTAGGCCACAGATCGCGCGGACCTGCTGCTCGAACTGGCTGGTGACGCAGGCATCGAGCGTGAGGTGCCCGGAGTTGTGCGGCCGGGGCGCGATCTCGTTGATCAGCAGCCCGCCGGCCTCGGTCACGAAAAACTCCACACACGCCACGCCCACCACATCGAACAGGCTCATCACCTGCCCGGCGATGTCGATGGCCTGCTGGGCGAGCGAGTCGGGCAGGCTCGCGGGGCAGATCGAAAGGTCGAGGATGTGGTTGGCGTGCTGGTTTTCGATGGGCTGATAGCAGGCGGCCTGCCCGTGGGTCGAGCGCGCTGCGACGACCGACACCTCGCGGTCGAAGCGGATCAACTTCTCGTAGATCGCCTCCTGGCTGGCGATAGAGCGCCAGGCGTCGGGGGCGTCCTGTGGCCGGTCGATCCGCACCTGCCCTTTACCGTCGTAACCCCACGCGGCGGTCTTGAGGATCGCGGGCGTGCCAAGGTCCGCGGTCGCGCGGTCCAGGTCGGCTTCGCTGCGCACCGGGGCGAACGGCGTCACCGCCAGGCCCGCGTCCCGAAGCGCCGTCTTCTCACGCAGTCGGTTTTGCGTCGTGTGCAGCACGCTGCCCCCAGGCCGAACCGGCGCGTGCTTGGCCGCGGCTTCGCTCGCCGCGGCAGGCACGTTCTCAAACTCAAATGTCACCACCGACACCCCACGCGCGAACTCGGCCAACGCCTCTAGGTCGCTGTACGACGCGTTCACGATGTGGTCGGCGATCTGACCGGCCGGCGAGTCCGCCTCCGGCACAAACACATGCACCCGATACCCCATCCGGTGCGCCGCCTGCGTGAACATCCGGCCAAGCTGCCCGCCACCCAACACGCCCAGCGTCGCCCCCGGAGGAATCGTACCCCCCGGAAGCTTGGCTCCCTGACCATTGGCCCCCGGCAAAATAGGTGAATCACAACCGCTCATGGCAGCTCCTGGTCAAGAACACTCTGGGTCTGCCTGGCGATCATCGCCTCTACACGCTCGCGTAGCGCGGGGTCGGTCGTTGCGAGCATGCGTGCGGCGAAGAGCCCGGCATTTTTCGCGCCCGCTTCGCCGATGGCGAAGCTCCCCACCGGGACACCCCCGGGCATCTGCGCGATCGACAGCAGCGAGTCCAAGCCGCTGAGCGCCTTGCTCTGCACCGGGACCCCCAGCACCGGTAGCGATGTCCACGCCGCGACCATCCCCGGCAGGTGGGCCGCTCCTCCTGCCCCGGCGATGACCACTCGCAGCCCGCGCCCCGCGGCGCTCCTGGCGTAGTCCGCCATCAGGTCCGGCGTCCGGTGGGCCGAGACCACACGCGCCTCGTAAGCCACGCCCAGCGCTTTGAGCGCCTCGGCCGCGTGACACATCGTCGGCCAGTCCGACTGGCTGCCCATGATGACCCCGACCAAGGGGCTGCTTGAGGCGGCGGGGGGCGGTGCGTCGGGCATGGGTTACCTTTCGAGGCGGGTTGAGGTGGACAGGGACAAATTACGCAATATAATTCACGAAGTCAATTTCATGTAAAGTGAGCCGCTATCATGCCGGTGTGCAAGGATCCCGATGCCACGCCAGCCCACCCAACCCCTCCCCGCCACCTGGACCTTCCTGACCAATCACACGCACGTGCTGATCTGCCTGCACCGCGACCCGACGATCCGCCTGCGCGATGTCGCCCAGGCTGTGGGTATCACCGAGCGGGCGGTGCAGCGTATCGTGCAGGAGCTCGAGGAGGCGGGCGTCATCACCCGGGAGCGTGACGGCCGGCGTAACACTTACCAGGTCGATGCCCAGTCCCTCCTGCGCCACCCGCTCGAAGGCCACTGCTCGGTGGGAGACCTGCTGCGGATGGCCAACCGTTCGCGCCCGAGGGCGTGATGGCCCTGGCCCCGCCAGTTGAGGTTTTGCCCGCTGCGCTGCAGCCCGAGTCCTTACTCACGGAAGTTAGCCCACTCGCGGGACGCCAACAAGTAGCCCCGCCTTGGTCCCCACCCGGATATCCGCCATGACCGAATATGCCAGCCGCACCCACATCCCCGGCGACCACGCCCTGCGACGCGACATCCGCCTGCTGGGCTGGCAGTTCCGCCGGCTGATCCTGACGCACGGCGGGGCGGACATCTGGGAGGCGCTGCACCGTATGCGCGAGCTCGCTGGCGCCCGGCAGGCCGGT
>JBGTLW010000142.1:0-17539 GCA_041743835.1 Phycisphaeraceae bacterium
CCGCACGCTGCGGACGCTGGCCGGTGAGCCGGGGCTCGATGACCTGCACGTCGACTTGGCGGAAGGTTGCCGATGGGCGCTGAAGCATCAGCGCGAGGATGGGCTGTGGGGCTCGTACCTCGAAGAGCCGGGCACAGCCCCGGAAACCTCCGGCTCGGCGGGCATCGCGGCAGCCGTGGCGATCGCAGCGACACACGGCTGGCTCGAACGCGAAGCGCTTGACGCGGCGAGGCAGACGCTGGTTGGCCTTGAGCCGTATGTCAGCGGCGACGGGCTGCTCGGGGGCATGTCGCAGTCCAACAAAAACGAAGCCGGGGAAGACGTGCAACGCAGCCCGTACCGCGTGCTCGGTGCGTGCGCGACCGGCATGGCTGGGCAACTGATCGCTGCGCTCCATCACCAAGACTGAAAGGACACACGATGCCAAAGACTTCCACCACCCACATCGTCTGCCGTGTTGAGGATCTGCCGCCCGGCTCGCGTAAGATCGTCGAGGTCGCGGGCAAGTCCATCGGTGTGTTCAATGTCCACGGCTCGTACCACGCCATCCGCAACGTCTGCCCGCACCAACTCGCGCCGCTGTGCGAGGGCGCGGTCACCGGCACCGCTATCTCCGATGGGCCGGGCCACGGCGAGTGGGTCCGCGATGGCGAGCTGATCCGCTGCCCGTGGCACGGCTGGGAGTTCGAGATCGCCACGGGTCAAAGCGTTTTCAACCCCCACCGCTGCCGGGTCAAGAGCTATCAGGTCACCGTCGAGGCCGGGTCCGCTCAGACCCCCGCCGTGACCCGCACGGTGTCAGCCGATGAGCCGGACCCAGCGGTGGAGACCTACCCCGTCACCGTCGAGGGCAGCCGGATCGTGCTGCATCTCTGAGCCAGCACGCGAACAAATCACTGTTGCCGCGTAAAACATCTTCACGGAATCACGGCTCTGCGGCCGGGCTATGGCTTGGGCAGAAATAAATGCTCGGCGTCGATGAACTGATTCTTGATCGGCCCCTCCCACTTCAGGCGTGCCCCCGCGTGGCCGTCGGCGTAGATCTCGAAAGCGATCGTGTATCGCTTGCCCGCTTCGAGGTGGATCGGCGGGCTGTGCGTCCACTCGTTACGCGTGGTCCATTCGTTGTGTACCACTTTCCCGTCGAGCAGGACCCGCCCGCCCCGCCGCACGCCGGTGTTGAACCGATATTCGCCGCTGACCTTGGGACGCAGCACCCCGCTCCACCGGGCGACGAACTTTTGGCCTTCGACGCCCTCGCCGGGGCTTCCGTCGCCCCACCAATAGTCCACGCGGGTATCGATCCGGGTGTGCGTCGGCTCGGCGGCGAAGCTGTCACCGTTCCAGAACTCAGCGAGGAGTCCTTCGCCATCGTGCCAGGCCGTGAAAGTCTGGGCGGGCTCGGCCACCGTCATCGCGGCGCGGCTTCGGTCGGTGATACGATTGAGCGTCAGCGTATAGGCTTGCCCGTCGGCGAGCGGAGTCCGGGCCTCCAAGATCACGCGGGTTCCCTCGGGGGTCAGCCGAGCGCGTCCGATCTCAACCGACGGCTCAAGCGTGTAGTTGGCTGGATCGACGGCAGACACCGGCGTCAGCGGTTTGTCGAAGTCCAGGAGGATGAGCGTGGGATGACGCGGGTCCACACTCACTTTCGTGACGGTAGGCGGCGTCGTATCCGCGGGTGTGGTGATGCTGGCGGCTGCATGTTGCGATACGCCGCCGCGTAAGCACTCCGTCATGATGCGGTAGTCGTAGGCGGCCAGCTCGTCCAGCCCCGTGTCTGTGAACTCGTGCTGGCCGACGGGCACGGTGGCGATGTGCGTCCCGTTTCGCTCGATGCGATAGCCACGCAACGCGATCGACTCGGGCGTCACGCCCGTCCACCGCAGGTCGGCCCGGCTGCTGGACACCGCCTTGACGCTGAACCCGCCCGGCGTCGCTGGCTCGCTTTGCGGCGGATCAAAAGCCCGGCCCGCCAGCGTCAACGGGTACTCGCGCGAACCGCCTTTCTCTCGGCTTTCGCCGTCCCACGTGTCCTTGAACTTGACCCGGTAGTCGCCTTGGCCTCCCACACGGAAGACGGTGGCAAGCCAGCCCTCTTGGTTCTCGACGAACGCGTCTTTGATCTGGGAAGCGTCGCCCGAGGGGACCATGGCATACAGCCCGTAGCACTCGGTGATGCCCCCGACATTGAACACCGCCCTGGGCCAGCCTTCGACCTTCATGCCCAGTATCCACGCCCGCCCGCCGTGGTTTTCAAACTGCGGGGTGGAACCGAATTCGGAATTGAGCTGCCTGGCCCAGAGGTTCTGCGGGTACAGCACTTTGGGCCGGGCGAACATACCATCTTCGAGGAAAATGTCGCCGGTGCCTCGCGGGGTGTTGCGGTAGGTCAGGTCGGACTTGCGGATGGCCAGCGTGCGGCCGCTGTTGTGCTCGACCACCTTCGCGTTGCTCGATCCCGAAAGATGCTCGATCACCACGAAATCGCCATCCCCCTCGTCGAATCGAAACAGGGGATCGACGCGATCCACACCTCTGGCCCGGTTAAGCCTGGCTTCCATGCCCATGATCTTGCGTACCTTGCCGCGGATCACGATGGTTTCTGCCACGACATACTCCCCGTTAGGCAGATAGACGATTTCCGCGCCGCTGTCGATGGCCTCCTGAATCCCAGCCGTGCGACTGCCCGCCGCAAAATCGCGCGGGCTCGCCCACTTGTCGAACTGGCTGTGGTGGAAGATCGGCGTTTCCTTCACGGGGAGATCGGGTACCTCGATCGGCCCGTCATGCAGACGCACGGGCTCGCGTGAACTGAACAGCGCGATGTTGCCCTGTCCCGATTGCGGCCGAAGGTCCACTGCGGGGGACAGCGGCTCCGTGCCGCTCAGCGACGCGACGCCGACCGGGTAACCCTCCACATCCACGCCTTTGAGCGTGAGGCGCCCATCGCTGGCGATGGCGGGCGGCGCGGTATCCGTCCCCGCATAGACGAAACGGCTATCGAGAATCGTCACAATCGCGCCGCGGCCCTTGATCTGAAAGACGGGCACAGCGTTGTGGCTTTCGATGCCGCGCAGCGTCATGAACGCGTTGTCGATGTCCACGCCAGCGACCTTCTGATCGCTGAGCAGCACGTGCTCGAAGGTCATCGAGCAATCCATGTGCCTTTGACGTATGCCGAAATCAAACCCGTCGATCCAGACGTTCTTGATGAGACCCGGCCCCGGCCACGGCCGGGTCATGTCAAGCCCGACCAGCCCACCGCCCCGGATCGTGACTTCCTCGATGGTGCCGCGATTGCTTGCGAGGTAGTCGATGCCGATCGCGCCGGGATTGTCCTTGCCGGTGTCCACCGTGAAGTTCATGAGCGTGTTGCGGAACGCTTCGTTCCCCCACCCCCCGATGCGGCTGTCGTGGCCTTTGCCGTGACCGGTGGACCCCGTGACGATCATGGGCTTGGGCTTGTCCTTGTCGCCGAAGCCAGGCGCTTCATCCGCGAGACGAAGGATGGTTCGCTCGCGGCTCTCGCCGACGAGGATCAAGCCGCAGCGCCAGCCGTCGCTCCACCCGCCCTGCCCATCGGGCGCGTCGGTCACCCGGGCGCGGATCGAGTCCCGGATCACGTAGGTTCCCGCGGGGAGATACACAAACCCCGGGTTGCGGAAGCGGTGGTCACCCAGCGCGTGGCGAACCGCCTGAGCAATGGCGTCCGTGTCATCCGTGACGCCATCGCCCTTGGCACCAAACGCACGGACGTTCACCACATTCGCCTGATCTGGAAACCGGTACTCGATGCGATCCGTTCGGTAGGAGAACGACTCGGCCCACAACGACGCAGGCGGAAACAACATCAGTGCGGTCATCATCAGCGTCAAACCAAGGGCTTTACTCAGGCAGGCATGTGTCATGGGGATTTCGTTCCGGTGTGGGGTGGGCGGCGAACAACAAACATGGGAATACACATCAGGGCCTTGGGGGTCTCTTCACGCCACGCGCGGGCGAGAGCGTGACGCGAATCTATCGCTCGAACTCCACAATAAACACGGGCTTGTCCGCGGGCAGGCGGAACGTGCCGTCGGTGACGACGCCTTCGCCGATCGGTCGCAGATGCCAGTCCCGCATCACGTAGCGCATGCCGTCGAGGTGCGGCGACTGCACCGTGACACCCACGCGAGCCACGAGCACCGGCGTTTTGCCGGGCTTGGCCGCCCACGCGCCCCAGAACTCACGCGGCGGGACATCCTTGGGCCCGTCACGCTGCATGCCCTGGTTGCTCCGCGTCACGTCCAGCTCGTACCCGCTGTTGAAGCTTGTGCTCACCGCCATCAGCAGCGCCCGCCGCGTATCAGCTAGCGGTTGGCCATCCGCGCTGGTCAGCCCGAGCGAGATGTACCGCTCATCCTCGGTCACCGGGTAGGGCATCCCTTCGGGGTTGATGATTTCGATGTTGCTGAAACGCACCCCCTGGTCGAACTTGATCGCATCCTTGCCATAGTCGGCGAAGAAGCCGGTGTACGTCACCGCAGATGGCGCATCCATCACCAGGTGGCCGCGCTTGCGATCGATACTGATCTGCCCGGTCGGCCGCAGCGGGTTGGACTCGTACACGTTCGGGCGAACGGACGGGCCGACGACCTCGTCATCCTCGCGATTCGGATCGATGAGGACCTGCACGCCGTGGCGGTAGGCGGTGGGGGTGAATCGTCGGCCCAGTTCGCCGAAGCTACGCCCGTAGTCCATGCTCGCCGGGTCCAGCAGGCTGCGTCGGCCAAAGATGAAGGTGGTCGGCTCGGCGATCGGGTCCAGCGCGCGGTTCCTAAAAATCTCCCCCGCGATGCGCATCGCCGCGTTCTGCACCTCGTCGTCGCGGAAGTTGAAGTAGTCGTGGTAGATGGCGACCATCCCGTCCCAAGGGTTCGCCGAGTCGGCGAGGTCGCGCGGGCGTCCGCTGGCCGAGTGCCAGAGGATGATGTCCCAGTCGTGCAGCGACGCCAGCGTGACCAGGAGCATCGGGTACTCGGCCCGGTATTTCGTGCGTGCGTCGATGTTGGTCTCGTAAACGAAGTGGGGCTTGCCCACCGCAGCGGACTGCTCGAGCCAGGGCACGTCCCAGCCGGTCTTGGGCGAGTTGTCCAGGGCGCTGTAGAAGGGGAACCGCTTGTCGCTGGGGTCGTGTCCCATGCCCTTGCTGTAGGAGCAGGTGCTCACCGCGTCGGCGAACTGGTGCATGTACGCCTGCTGGATGCTGTAGTCGTTGCCGCTGTCAAAAACAATCGGACCAAGGCGGACGCTCTTGCCCATCCCACGCATCGCCTCGGCGGTGCGCTGCTTGTACGACACCACCACGTCGATGAAGAACGCGTTGACATCCTCGCCGCGCGCCCGGGTGAAATCGTCACGGCTGTAGGCCTGTCGCTCGACGCGCAGACGCTCGATGATGGCTGGGTTGGTGTCGTTCACCGCGTCCTGCGGATCGACGGGGTTGGCCAGCGGCGCGAGCATCACGGTTCCATTGGCCAGCGATTCGCCCTCCAGCAGGAAGCCCCATGCTTTCCGAAGCGCTTCGTCGCTGCCGTATTTTTCTCGCAGGAAGCCGTTCCAACGATCAATGAGTTGGTTTCGGAAATAGGGGTGGACCTTCTGCCAGGCCCCGCGGGTCAGGTGACGGAAGGGGAACCGCTCGTTGGTGATCTCCCACACGGCCACCTGCGGGTCGTCGCCCAGCCGCAGCCCGTCCTTGTAGTGGTTGGGGAAGCTGGCGATCTGCCGCTTCCGCTCGATGGCCAGCGCCTGCCAGCGTGGGTCCCACATGCGGGGCAGGCCGAAGTTCAGGCCCAGGCCCTCGGGCTTGCCCTCGGTCCATTCCCGCATGGCCGCCGCCCACGCCTCGGCGGTCTCTGGCTGATCGATGATGCCCACATCCGCTGCGGTGATGTTGCCCAGGCCGTTGGTCGAACTCATCCACAACTTCACGCCGCGCTGGTCGAGCTGGTGATAGAAGTATGCCGCCATGTCCGCCGCCGATCCGTCGCCGGGCGTGTAGTCGTGGTTGCGCGCAAACTCCACGCCGCTCTCCCACGTGCGGTACATGTTGAAGCCAAGATCGGCAATGCGTTCGGCCCAGAGATCGGCGCTGCGGCGTTCCTTCGCAACCCGGGCCTCTCGCTGCTCGGGGGTCTCGTCCGCCTGCTGCGATACACCGCCCACCCGCCCACCAATGAACCCCCAGAACCGCACCGGCTTGCCGCCCAGCGATAGCCCGCTCCCGTCCACGCTCACATACGCCTCGTCGGGCGGCAGCGCGGTATCGGCAGCAGCGCGACCGTTCGACAGCACCAGGCTCATCGCAAACGTGCCGGCTAGAAACAACTTCAAACATTTCATGCTGTGTTCCTGATTCTCTGGAAGCCCACGCCTGTCATGTGAACGCCACCCTGAACAGCGCGTCGGTATGTGTGTTACTTCGATAGTGACATCGTTGCACCTGCGTTAGTTGCCGCCACGCCGCGAGGGTTGGGCCGGCTGCTGGACACCGCGACCTCGACGGCGCACGCCGCGACCGCGTCAAGCAAAACCTTAAGTCCCTCGAACGCGCATTCGCCCAGCCCCGCTTGTGACCGCCCCGGCCGACACATCGTTCGACGCGGCATGGGGGTGGCGCGTTAGATCAAGGGGCCGCGGCGCGGTAGAGCGACAAGTGATAGCCCTTGATCTCGTTGCGTTCGAGCGTGCGGGTCTGGCCGTCGCGCGTCTCCTCCACGATGGTCTTGAACGGCGTGTCGTGGTGGTAGAACCCCAGCGTGACCGACACCTGCGAATCGCTGACCTTGATCATCGGCGGGTCCAGCGGCTGCTTGCCCCACGACTGATACGCCACACCGCCGAGCACCTCGGCCTTGGCACCGTTCTCGGCGACCAAATGCGTGGTCCGGCCCTCGGTCTTCAGGCCCAACACCCACAGCGTCCCGCCATCGACGTGCATCATGTCCGCACGGAACGTCTCGGGATTGAACTGCCGGGCCCAGACTTGCTCCCCCTTGCCCACGGCCAGCGTGGAATGCCGGCTCGGCGAGAAATCCTCGATGAACCATCGCCCGCCGGGCTCGGCCTTCTTGGTGATGCCGCCCACGCCCAGGTTCTTGAGCACGATGGTCTTGCCTGATTTGTTCTCGAACATGGTCACATGGTTGGGGCACTTCCATCCGCCCAGCAGGAAGAAGCGTTCGATGACGAGCACGTCGCTGGTGAGGTCCTCGAAGGTGAAGACCGCCGGGCCATCCTTAAACACGCCCGCGGGGTCTTGGACGTTGACGATGCCGGTCATGCCGATGATGCGGTTGATGCTGCCGTGGACGCGGATGGGGCCGCTGACCACAAGCTTCTCGCTGCGCGGGAAGTAGAGCGTGGTCTTGCCCGCAGCGGCGGCGGCGTCGATGGCCTCCTGCAATGCCTTGGTCACGTCCCGCCCGCCCTCGTCGCTGACGGTGAACCACTGGTCCAGGTCCGTCTCCCAGGGCACCTCGGGCGTCTCCTCGATCGGCAGCCGCAGGCTCTGGGCCGGTGCGTCGAACAACGCGTAACCCTTGAGCCCGTGCCACTCATCGATCGTTTCGCCGGTGTGTTGCGTGCCGTCGGCCTGCTGGAGGATGTGCCCGTAGCCCGCCTGCATGATGTCGCGGAGGAACACCTTGGCGTCTTCGGTGACGATGGCGGTCTGGTCGGCGCCGCCGCCCCGCAGGTCCGCCTCGAGCAGGGTGAGGTGGGCGTGCTTGCCGTTTCGCACGGCGGTCACGGCGTTGTCGCTTTTCAGGCCCCGCATCGTCACCCGTGCGATGACATTGCTAAACCCGACCTTGCGCTGATGACGCAGCGTGATGTGTTCGAGCACCAGCGAGAAGCTGTTTCCTGTGGTGACGCCCTCGTCGAAGCCTTCGATGGTGATGCGCTTGATCAGCCCCGGGCCGTTCTGGCTCTGGCGCAGGTCCAGCCCGATAAGCCCGGCCTTGTCGGGGTCGGTGCTGCGGATGGTCACCCGCTCCATCATGCCCACGTTGTTGGTCATGAACCGCACGCCGATCGCTCCGGGGTTGCCCCGCCCCACGTCCACGGTGAAGTTGCGGGCGTAGCTGTGCATCGCGTCGCCGGTGCTTTGACCGTCGTAGAGCGACCAGACGATGCCGGGCTTGTCCGGGTCCGCGAACCCCTCGCTGTTGTCTTTGAGCTTGAACACCGTGCCCGCCTCGCTCTGGCCCTGCACGGTCATAAACCGCGTGTCGCTGTGCGGCTTGGCGTTAAACAGCCCCAGGGGCTTGCTCACCAGATACGTGCCATTGCGGAAGTACAGCCGCTTATTCCCGCCGGGCTTCACGCCCTCGGCAATCGCATTGAGGATCGCCTGGGTGTCGTCGGTCACCCCGTCGCCGGTCGCACCGAACACCTTGACCACATCCACCATGCCCGCGTCGTCGGGGAACACAATGCTCTCCGCGTGGTGGGGTATGCAGATCATCGCGAGACAGAGGGACAAGCAAGCGCATCGAAACGTCATGGTTAAGCCTTTAGAATGTGGGTTTGCGAGATAACGTGGGCGACAAAAGCGGTTTACTTGCCCCGCCAGTACTCCCAGTCGTCGTTGGCGGGCGGGGCGGTGGAGTTATTGTGGCCTACGACGCTGAGGTGCATGCGTTGGTAGGTCCAGTTGTGGGCGCTGCCGTCGAGGTAGAGGGCGTTGATGCCGGGGAAGTGCTGGATGCCGAACACTTCGCCAGTGGTCCATGTGCCGTTGATCTGCACGCTGTGGGACCAGAAACTGCCGGTGTTCCAGTGGCCTTGAGTGACGGCCCGGTCCATGCTGCCGTACCACTCGCCGGTCTTCTCGGTGACGACGATGCGTGCGGCGGGCTGCTTGACGTCTTCGAGCCGGACCTGGTTTTTGTAGCGGTCGTTGGCGGGGTAGGCGGCGTCGACGCCGGTCATGAGTCGGCCGTTTCCAAAGTAGCTGGCACCGCGCTGGTCGGAGCCGGTGAGCCGGTTCCGCTGCTGGGAGATGTCGTCTGCGGGGCAGATGATCATGGTGCCGGTGGTGTTACTTAGCCCATTGCCTGCGAACGTACCGCCGAGGTTGTAGCGGACGGACAGCCTTGTGGACCAGCGTGTACCTTCGCGTGCCTTGTCGGGGTTGGTGTCGAATCGGCCGCGCGGGAGGTAGCCGTCCTGCTCGGTGGGGAAGATGTTGAGCGCGATGCCGATCTGCCGGTTGTTCGACAGGCAGCCTGCCTTCTGCGCCGCGTCCCGGGCGCTCTTGAGTGCCGGCAACATGAGCGCGATCAGCAGCGCGATGATGGAGATCACCACCAGAAGCTCGATCAGTGTAAATGCATGTCGCTTCATTTATTGTCCCCAGTACACACGCTTGTACCGCCCGCCCTCGGGGTCGCCGCCGGGGGCGCGGTGTGACCAGTTGTCCAGGTGAATCGGATTGGCGTACACGGTTTGCCCCAGCGCCGCGACGTGGCCGTCGCCATAGGCCACGTTCTGGAACGTGGGGCGATTCCCCGTCTCCGTCGGCGTGCCCGGATCGTGGTTGGAGTGCATCCCGAAAATATCGGATCGCCATTCGACGCGGTCGGCAGAAACGATCTGCTTGCTGGGCTGGCCGTTCTCCCCGTCGAACATCGGGTCCGCGATGGTGTCATTGGGGTCCACCGCCGCGTACCAGCGCGTCTCGTTGTAGTTGTAGGCCCCGGGCTTTCGTTGAGCCGCACCCGCGACCGAATCGTAGTAAACGCCACTGACAATCAGGTAGTCCATCAGCACGCGGTCGGCGATGCCGGACCACCCGCTGGGATAATCGAAGTCGCTTCCCTCGGTGGGCACGTATTCCGTGGAAGGGCAATCCATCGCGGGCAGGCCGACGCCCATGCTGCGCCAAGTTTCAAAGCTCGTGCCGTGGCCGCGCCAGACGGGGTGACGGGCGCCGCCCGTATAGCCGCAGGTATCGAACTCCCCGCTAAGCGTGGCGGTGTGGATCGGGCGGGGATAGTTGCGCAGCACGATGGTGGGCCGAAGTTGGTGGCCGGACTGGTCAGACCCACCCGCGCGGGCAAACGCACCGTGATGGTCGCTTGAGAACACGGCCGCGCCGATCGCGATGCCGCGCAGATTGGACGCGCACGCCACCCGCCGCCCCGCCTCCCTGGCCTGGCTCAGCGCGGGCAACAGGAGCGCGATCAGCATCACGATGATGCTGATGACCACAAGGAGTTCGATGAGCGTAAACGCGTTTTTTCGTGGTTGCATGACTCGTTGATCCTGCACTGACGAGCGTTTCACTGACACTGGGCGACAATCGGCCGGACCCGCGTTGAAGGGCCCGGCCGCAGATGACGATTTCACTAGGCGCTGTGCCGTCGCCGCGACAGCATCAGCAGCCCGCCGATCCCCATCAGCGCGAGCGACGCTGGTTCGGGGATCAGGGTGCCGTTCACGACGATGTTGTCGAATCGCATGTCACGATTATCAGCCCCCTCTGCGCGGGAATAGAAGCGGAAGACAACCGGGCCGGTCACGTTGGTGAGGCCGATGTTGTAGCTCTGGCCAATGTTCCATGCGGTGCCGCTGCTGTTCACCTGTTGACCGATTTTGGTACTTGTGGCAAAGCCGTCGGTGCTGACGTAGGCGTAGATGCCTCGTGTTCCTTGATCGCCACCGCGTGCCCAGTCGAACACAAGGGTGTCGAGTGAGGCAAAGGTGTAGCCGGTGCCCGGGGTCAGCGTGAACTCGAAGTACCTGTTGTTATTGATCGCCGCCGATTCGGAGGTGAGTGCCGTGCCTCGGATCGAGAGGGCGGTATTGGGCGCTCCGGTGGGTCCAAAGAACAGGTTGTAGTTGGCGTTGGTGATGCCTGCCCCCTTGCTGGTGCTGGTTGCCGTCATGTTGGTGGCGGTAAAATTGGGGGCCGTCTGAGCGGCACTCGGGTTGTTGATGCCGACGCTAGATTCAACAAACGTGTACTGCACCAGCATGTCCGCATGGGCGGGGGCGGACCACGTGACAACCACGCAGGCCAATAGAGCAATCATCGCAATACCCGAACCAAGTTGCTTCTGTCGCATGAACATTTCTTTACTCCTTCTGGAAAAACAGTGAGGTCACAATTGAGTGAAAGGGATTACGCATCCGTCGCTTACGCACGCCGCTTACGGCTGACTATCAATAATCCGCCGATCCCCATCAGCGCCAGGCTGCCCGGCTCGGGGATCACGGAGAGGGTGATGCTATTGGTGTTGTAGTTGACTTGATAGAGCGAATCGAGACCAGTGACGGTGGTGAAGGCACCCGTTCCGAGCAACGAGCCGGTGAACGTCGCGATGGTGTAGGTGCTGCCGTCCCACGCCCCCGCGAGCGAGAGCAGGTCGAGTGCGGAGCCTGCATTGAGTTCCAGATCGCCGAACACCGCAACGCGGTCTGAGGCGGTGGCGGCACCGATATCGATGCGGAGCATGCCCTTGTCACTGACGACCAGCTTGTTGCCGTTGCCATTGGTGCCGATGGTCAGGGTGTCGGTGTCGGTGTTGTTCGCACCGGGGTAAAACACGCCACGCGAGTCATCGAGCATCGTGCCACCGACGGTGACGGTGGCCGCGTTCTTGAGACCGATCACACCGGTACCACCCAGCGTGCCTGTACGGGCCTGTCCATTGTCCGCCGTTGAGCTTGTGCCGCGCACCAGGTAGTTGCCGCCGCCGGTGTGTGTGCCGTTAATCAGCAGTTTCCCTTGGTTGACGGTCGTGGTGCCGGTGTAGGTGTTGTTGCCAGCGAATATCTGAGTGCCGCTGAAGTCGGACCGGGAACTCTGGCTGGTTGCTGTGGTGGTAGCGCCGATTTCGACGTTCAGCAGGTGTGCGGCGTTGGCGTTGCTGTCGGCGAGGGTGCCGGAGAATGTGGCGAGACTCGTGCCCCCCTGGTCCTTTCGGCCAAAGGCGGCGGTTCGGGTGCCGTCGTATGCGGCCAGGGTGCCCGAGCCGTTGAGCAGGGCGGTGCTGTTTGAGTTATTGCCCCCGGTGACGCTGAGGTTCGCGGTGAGTTCGAGCCTCGCACCCGAGTTGATGGTGATGTTCCGTTGTGCCTGATTGTTGTTGATCCAGTTCAAACGGGTGGTTCCGGCCCCGGCAAAGACGGTTCCCGCCGCGCTATTGACGCCACCGTCGTACTGCATGGTCAGCACTTGCGTCGCGTCGGTGACGGTGATGGTGCGCGCCTGGGTCCCCATCAGTCGCCCGAGATTGAGATTCCCAGCGCCTGTCTCCAATGTCACGTTGCGTGCAGTGATACGTGTCCCATCCGAGCCACTCCCCAGGGTGAGCGCTTGGGTCTGCGATGATCGGATGATCAGATCGCGGATCGTCCGGTTGGCGCCCATGGTGATGGAGGCCGGGGCGATATTGCCCGAGAACTCCACATCCGTCGAGTTGTTGTTGGGCACCGCAAGCGTGTCCCAGTTGTTTACATCGCCCCAACTGAGGTTGTCGCCGACACCCGCGCCGCCGGCCCCTTCCCACACGGCCGCGTTCAAGCTGCTGCTAGCCAGCAGCGTCAGCAACAGGGGTGTCAGCCGGATTGATTTTGCATAAGCATTTTTCATGAGAATCTCCTCTTTCACGAAGCGGGGTTAAACGAATCCGATGCGTCACCCCTCACGTTGAGGGGGTGGGGCCAGGGTTTGCTCGGCCTTGAAGCCGAAGGGGACTTTCACGGGGTCGAGAATTAAATCGGGGTCGGCGATGCGTTGTTCGAGCATGTCGATGGCTGTACGGCCGAGGCGGCCATCGGGCAGGATCGACGTGGCGATGCGGATGCCCATCTCGTCGTGGCTGCCGTTGTCGGCGAACATCACGATGGACAGGTCGCGGGGCACGTCGAGACCCAGGGCGATGGCGGCGACGATGGCGGTGCGGGCCTCGCGGGTGCCGTAGCACAGCAGGGCCGTGGGACGATCCCCCGGCACCGGGCCGGCCAGCAGAGCCTTGATCTCTTCGAGCAACCGCCACTTGCGGTCGAGCATTTCGACGCTGCCGTGGCGGCGCACGGTGAGGCCGGCCTCTTCCATCGTTTGGCGACAGCCCTCCCACCGTTCGACGAAGCTGTAGTGCATCGCGGGCCTGTGGATCGAACTGGTGTAGTCGAGGTAGGCGATGCGGCGATGGCCCAGTTCGAGCAGTCGGCGGGTGGCGTCGGCGGCTGCGCCATGATCGTCTGGGTAGATGCAGTTGGCCGACTGCTGGGAGTTGAGCCAGACCGCGGTGATGTCGAAATGTCCGATGAGTTCGACCATCTGCGGCGGGATCCCAGCGTTATAGTTGATGAGCAGGCCATCGACGTGTGATTCGCGGAGGATGCGGGGAACGTAAGCCTCGTCCACCAATCGGTCGTCGGGCATCTGGCTGACCATGAGGTTGAGTCGGCGGTCCCGGCAACCGGCTTGGAGGCCTTGCAACAACCCCTGGGGGAGGATGCTGCACGAGATGTCCTCGCTCATGACCAGGGACACGGCGTTGTGGCGGCCCGTGCGGACCGACCTTGCCGCGGCGTTGGGCCGATAACCCATCTCCGATGCGATCTTGCGGATGTGGGCGGCCCGCTTGGCGTAGGTCGGGCGCCTGTACTCGAACTGATGGTTGAGCACCCGGGAGACCGTCATATTCGACACCCCGGCTGCCTTCGCGATGTCGTAGATATTAGCCATCAGAGAGACGCCCCATGCGCGACCGCGCTAGTGCATTCGTTAGCAAGTGATGACGATATCATATATCAGAATCGCACCGCGTCAACCCCTTTTCACTCGACTCATCCAGATTTTCTGCCTGTGCTTTGGTGGAGGGGAGCAGCAGTGCGAGCCGTCACCGCTGAACCTGGCGGTGGCGCAGAAACACCAAACTTGATACAAAAGCGCATTCTACGAACGCCAGCAGGGTTCGTAGCCGATTAATGAGAGGTGGACTGAAACCACAATGCACCGTGGTAAGGCGTTTTCAGTGTGGCGGTTTGGATCGCGTAACACAAGCGATCCTAGAATCAATAACCTAGGAACGCTTCTATAAAGTGGAACCCCCAATGCCCCACACGCGGCGATGCAGCATACTCCCAGCCCTTGGCCTGGCGGCACTGATGGCTGGGATGCCAAGCCAGTCCCCAGCCCTGGCCCAGGGGGCGGACCCGACCCGGATCAAGCTGCTGGGCGTCGGCGCAACCACGACACAAGACCCCAAACCCGCAGCGACGAACTCAAACCCACTCACCGACGACAGCCGGGCGCTCGGCGAACGCGAGATGGTCGAGCACCTGCTCTTGCGGATGACCTTTGGGGCAAGGCCCGGCCTTGCAGACGCGGTGCTGGCTGAGGGCTGGGAGAACTGGGCCCGCAGGCAACTGCGGCCCGACTCGATCGACGATGCCACGGTCTCCTCGCAGGTCGGCGAGCGTTACCCGTCGCTGGGCATGTCGATGACCGAGATCTGGCGGGTCTATCGCCCGCCCTACGAGAACGACCCGCCCACGATGGAGGACCAGCAGAAGCGCAACCAGCTCGCGGCGAAAATCCGCAAGGAGCTGCGCGAGTCGGTCATCCACCGCGCGGTCCACAGCGAGGCCCAGTTCCGCGAGGTCATCGCTGAGTTCTGGCGCAACCACCTAAACATCGACCAGCAGAAAGACGACGTCGGCTACCTCGCAAACCACTACGAGGAACACGTCATCCGCGCCCACGCGTTTGGCAAGTTCGAGGACATGCTTCTTGCATCCGCGCGTCACCCCGCGATGCTGATCTACCTGGACAACATCGTCAGCCAGAAGCCGCTGGACAAGCACGAGCAGCGATTGATTGAGCGCTTCGAGGGCCGGGCACGCAAGCCCCGCTCGGTGCGGGCGCTCGAACGCTACAGCGGGCTCAACGAAAACTACTCACGCGAGCTGATGGAGCTGCACACGCTGGGCGTGGACAACGGCTACACCCAGCAGGATGTCACCGAGCTCGCCCGCGTGCTCACCGGCTGGTCCGCACGGTGGAACGCAGACGGGGAGTACGGCTTCTACTTCCGCAAAGATGTCCACGACACCGACGCCAAACGTGTGGTCAACTTAAGCGTCCGGCGGGGCGGCGGCGAGGAGGAAGGCATCGAGGTCATCCGAGCGCTCGCGCGGGACCGCAAGACTGCCCAGTTCATCGCACACAAGCTCTGCGTGTACCTGGTCAACGACAACCCCGACCCGGCACTGGTGCGCAGCGTGGCCAACGTCTTCCACAGGACGCGGGGCGACCTGCCGCAGGTGTACGAGGCGATCATCTTCTCGCCACAGTTCCGCTCGCGGGAGAACTTCCGCGCCAAGTTCAAGACGCCCTTCGAGTTTGCCGTGAGCGCCTTGCGTGCGACCGATGCGACGGTCGAGGGCTACGACCACACGCTGCGGGCGATCGCGCAGATGGGTCAGCCCGTGTACCAGATGGAAGACCCCACAGGCTACGACGACCGGGCCGAGCGCTGGCTGGACCCCGGCGTGCTGGTGTATCGGTGGCGGTTCGCGCTGGAGCTGGCGCGTGGCAGTGTGAAGGGCGTCAGCCTGCCGTCGGACTTTATGCAGCGTTTTGCGAATCTGCCCCCCGCGGGCCTCAAGGACGCCCTGATCCGAGAGCTCCTGCCCGCCGGCGTGGATGAGCAATCCGACCGCATCCTCGCAGAAGAAATCAGACGCAATACCAACTTCGGTTTCGCGTTAGGCCTGGTGCTCGGTTCGCCCACGTTCCAGCAGCAGTAACGGGATTTTCGATTTCCGAATGTCGATTTTCGATTGGTTCGAAAGCGACTCGGAAAACGAAGGCCGCCCGGCGGGATTGCAACACGGCCCTGGCTTGAAATCGAAACTCGGGAATCGGAGATCACAAATGCCCACGCATCCCACCCGCCGACAATTCATCCAACGCTACGGAGCGGGCCTGGTCGGTATGGCCGGGCTGGGTGCGATCGATGTCCGACGGCTCAGTGCCGCGGCTGTGCCCACACCCTACGAACCGCCCACGCTGGTGGTCCTCTACCTCCGTGGCGGGGCAGACCCCATCAACTCGGTCATCCCCTATGGCGATCCACTCTACACCGAGGTCCGCCCGACCATGGCGATCCCCGGCCCCGGCCAGCACGCAGACCCGACCCAATGCGCGATCAAGATCAACGACTACTTCGGGTTCCACCCCGCGATGAAGCCGTTGGCTGACCTGTGGGACGCGGGCATGATGGTCCCCATCCTTTCCTGCGGCAGCACGCACCCGACCCGGTCGCACTTCGATGCGCAGGACTTCATGGAGCGGGCCGCGCCCGGCATCAAGTCGGTGACCGAGGGCTGGCTCAATCGTTATCTCGAAGCGACTCGCACCGGCGAGGAGCGCGACCTGCGCGCGGTGTCGCTGCAACCCACCCTGCCGCGCTCGCTGCGCGGGCAGTATCCGGTGTTGGCGGTGCCCGACTACGGCGCGGATGAGGCGATGGCCGCGTTCGAGCGGCTGTACGCCTGCGAGTCCAATGCCGAGGCAAAGCAGATGAACGGCCACGCCCCGCCCGCGGGCGACGCGGACAAGGCTCCCGCGGAAGGCGAAGCACTGCCCACCACCGAACAGCTTGCCCGGCAGCGCATCCTTGAAGCGGGGTCCGATGGCATCGCCAAGCTCCGCCACCTCAACGGCATCCTCCGCAAACAGCCGGCGGGCGATCAGGGCAGGCCCAACTACCCCAACGGCCACCTCGCGCGGCAGTTCGCAGACCTCGCCAAAGTCATCAAGGCGGGCGAGGGACTCGAAGTCGCGGCGATCGACTACAACGGGTGGGACCACCACGCCTTCCAGGGCGGCGTGGACGGCACGCACGCGGACATGCTCGGCCACGTCAGCCAGACCATCAAAGCCTTCACCGACGACCTCGGCCCCGTGCGCATGCAGAAGACGCTCATCCTGTGCATGTCCGAGTTCGGCCGCACCGTCAAGGAAAACGGGACCAACGGCACGGACCACGGCCGGGGCGGCTACATGATGGCCATCGGCGGGATGGTCAACGGCAAGCGGTTCTATGGCGGGTGGGACGGGCTCTCCCGCGAGAAGCTGGTGGATGGCCGCGACCTGCCCGTGTCGCGGAAGTCCGACTTCCGTCTGATCTTCGCCGAGGCTCTGCACAGCCTCTTCGACTTCCGCACCGACACCACCGACTTCTTCCCGCAGTACAAGGCCAACGAAAGGCCTCTGGGCTTCCTCAAGCCCATCAACGCATAACCGCCGCGCATAACAGAGCCGCGCCCGTCAGGAAGCGGTCGATTCGCGCCTCAACAGAGCCGCGCACGTAAGTAAGCGGTCTTCCCCAATTAGTCGTCCCTGAATAACCCCGCTTCCCCTTGCGTTTCAAGGTGAACCGCGGCGGGTGGCCGCGCGTAGATTGCAAGGTATCGTTGTGCCAACGGCCAGAACCTTGCAAGACGGAGCTCACGGATGAAGCCTCAATCA
>JBGTLW010000143.1:0-10068 GCA_041743835.1 Phycisphaeraceae bacterium
GTTCTGGACGCTGGGGCTCGGGGTGCTGCTCGCTGAACGCCTCGGCCGCGCCAGCCCGGCCGCGAGCATCCCCACGGACACCCCCTTCCGTGCATGGGCCATCCCCGCGGGCTTGTGGCTGCTCTACCTCCTGCTCGCCACACTCGTCGCACGGAGCAAGGCCGCGCCCGCCGAGCGCTCGGCCGGGCTCCACCTACTGATGTACGGCTTCCTCATCGCGTTTGGAAGCGGGTGGCTCGTGGGCCTGCAACGCGGAGGCCCGGCCCTCCTTATCGCGGCCCTGCTGGTCCCGCTGCTGGTGCTCGCCGCCGGGTCAATGACAAGCCGGGCCCAGACGGATTGATGCCCCCGGAAAAATCCTTGTAGCGAATAAAGAGCATGGTTCGGGCATCTGAAGGATAGACGCGCGAATACTGGACAAATAATCACGAATCCCGGGTATGGCCAGCCTTGCCTGACGGGGCGATACTTGTGGGCTTACAGTTTTTAATCAGGAGCCCGCCCATGTCCGTGATTGCGTCTGGTGTCGCGTCCGCCGCCCCCCGTGTAGCTGATCGTGTGGCGGTGACGGTGGACCAGTACCGCCGGTTCCGCCGGGATGGTTTTGTGGTCGTGCCGCAAGTGGTGAGTGCCCGGGAGATCGCCGAGCTGCGGCAGCACACCGAGGACCTGATGCAGGGCAAGCTGCCCGAGCAGCGGGATGTGCCGATACACGACGGGAAGTCGGGCAACAGCGAGGACAGCAAGCGGGCCGGGCAGGAAGTCGATCTGAAAACGGTGCGTCACCTGGTGCGCCCGCCGGACCACCTCTCGCCCGACGAGAAGGCGCAGTTCTTCCTGCGGATCCACATGCTGCACCGTCAGCTCGAGTTGCACGAGCGTTACATGCTGCACCCCGGCGTGCTGGATGTGCTTGAGATCCTGATCGGGCCGGATGTGCTGGCGATGCAGACGATGCTCTTCCTCAAGCCCCCCGGCAAGCCGGGCCAGGGCTGGCACCAGGACAGCTACTACATCCCCACCGCGCCGGACACGCTGTGCGGCGCGTGGATCGCCATTGATGATTGCGATGAACGCAACGGCGCGATGTGGTTCGCCAAGGGCAGCGGCGTCGAGCCGATCTACCCGCCATGCCCCGAGGTGTCCTATGGCTTCGGCGACAAGGGGCTCGATGACATCACCTATGTCACGGGCGTGTCCGACCCGGTCGATGAGCAGAACATGCTCACCCGAGTTGCCGACCGCTACGACCAGGTGCTGGTCAGCGCAAAGGCGGGCGATGTGGTGTTCTTCAACGGCCACGTGCTGCACCGCAGCAAAGCCAACTGGACCACCGATCGCTACCGCCGATCGTTCGTCAGCCACTACTGCAACGCCCGGAGCTTCACGCAGTGGGGCGCGGATGACCAGCCCCAGACCGCCGCGGCCGTGCCCATCCGCGATGAGGCCACGGGCATGACCAACGGCAGCCACATCCTCGCACGGGGCGACACGCACCTGCCGTTTGCCCTGCCCCGGTTCGGCACGCCCTGTGCCGCGACGCTGGACCCCGATGAGCGCGCCCGCCAGAGCAGGTACATCGCCGCGGTCATGGCCCACAACGACCAAGGCCTGCTCGGCTGCGGCATCCGCGACCCCCGCGCCCTGCTCAAAGAAGAACACGACCACGACGCAAAGGACAGCACCTACTGATCATCCGAGTAGCGCGGGGTCACCTTTACAAAGGCCTGAAACGTCTGAGCTTCTCCCCCGTCGAGTTGGACGCGGTAGCTGATCGGATAGATGCCCGGGTCGTGGTCGGCGGGGATTTCCCAGACCACGCGCCCGGCCTCGGCATCCACCGCGGTGCCGGGCGGCGCATCGATAATCTGCACTTCCCCGGCATTCGCGGGCAGGGCCGCGGTCCAGCGCCCGCCGCGGAAGACCGTGCGGGCCTCGATCAGTGGGGCCCTCGGACGCGGGTTGATGCCCAGCGCGAAGAGGGACATGACATGCCGCTTGGGGTTGATGATCGCGAGCCGATCCACGGCCGCGACGGCCAGCACGGCGCGATCGTTGGACAGGTGGGTTTGCTCGGATTGATTCGTGGTGATGTCAATCAGCGGCCGCTCATAGTCGAACTCGTTGATCGGCTCATCCTGCCCAGACCAGAACACGCGGACGCGGTTCGGCGCTTCGCGGGACGTTTTCTGGTACGACTTGATGGCGATCAGGTAAGCGCCATCGTCGATCACCGGGAAGCACTCATTGCCAAAGCCCTCGCCGGTGACTTCCTTGGGGTCGTAGCTGATCGGCCTTCCGCGGCGGGTCGGCGGGTGGAAGGCATTCGAGAGTCCCAGCCGCGGCCGATAGGCAAACGCTTCGCCCCGGGCCTGTTGTTGCAATTGGCCGTCCTCAAACCAGAGGTGGGTGTGTCGCTGCGGCAGGTAGCCGCTTATCATGTACACCGCGATACTGGACAACTCGGCGTCGGTCCGAAGCTCCAGCACTACGCGATCGGTATCAAGAACATCCAACTGCCGCGGCTCGGAGATCAGCCGGGCCTGGTTCAGGTCAAACAACCCGGCGCGGCAGGGCTGGGTGCCCCCGATATCCGTCCACCAGCGAGCGAAGGCCACGTCGCTGCGCCCGGACGCCACGGTCAAGTGCGTCAGCGTGCCCCCCACATCAAACCGCTGGGTCTCGATCTTCTCAAGCTTCGTCAGGTCCCACGTCTCAAGCACCCTCGCCTCGGGCGAGGCGACGAAGAGCCGATCGCCCCCGCAGCCGTACACCGCGTCGGCCTCGGCCAGCGGGATGGTGAGCACCCGCCGCCCGTCATGCATACTCAACAGATCGATCCGCTTGAGCTCGCGGTACTTGATCGCGACGTAAAGCCCATCAAACGCGGGCAAGGCTTCGTTCGGCTCGGCGGGCAGCGGGAACTCAAGGCCACCGTCCACCACGGGCGTCGGCTCGCGGATCGCCGCGGTGATCACCTGATGCCGCTTCGCCGCATCGCGCTGGATCAGTCGCTTGAGCAGTGTGGGGGTCATCCGTTCATTCCCGGACGGCGCCATCTCCGCCGCTGCGCCCTCCGCACACCACGCCGCGCAAAACCCCATCAGCAAAATCCCGGCCCACCGAGACGAACTGATCATTTCGAGACCCTCACATATTCGCGTTCATAAGCGGCGCTGCCGTCCGCCTTGGTGACCAGCAACAGCACTTCCTTGACGCCCGGCTCGGCGTTGGCGGGGACCGACCAGCGTAGCGTGCGCGCCGCGGTGTCGAGCGTCAGTCCCGGCGGGCCGTCGATCAATGCCAGTTCATCCGCTTCACCGAAGCGGACCTTCCGCGACCAGTCGGCCCCGGGCTTGGCGTCGGCGACATCCGACGCGGTCGGGGCCGCGTCTTCGGGCAGGCCCAACGGCAGCAGCACCAGCGTGCGGTTCTCGGGGTGGATCAACGCCAGGCGGTTGACCCGCGCGAAGGCGAGGATCGATCGGTCGATCGTCATGCCGTCGCCCGACCAGTTGTTTTCCTCGAGCTTGAAGGGCAAGGGGAACTCGCGGGCGGCACTGTTGCTGCGGGTGACGATGATCTGCACGGTCTGGGGGTCTTCACGCTTCTCCCCGTCCACCAGCTTCAGGTGAAAGTCTTCGGTGTCCAGCACGGGGAAGAGCTTGCCGCGGTTGCGCGGGGGATCGACGTCGGCACCCTCGAAGTCCATGACCCAGCCGGAAGAGGTAAAGAGCATGGTGTCCCAAGACATCCCGAGCGTGCCGCGGGAGTCGTGGCCGTAAGCCTCATCCAGGCTCCCACGGCCGATCGACAGCTTCGAGACACCTTGGGGCGAGCGTGAGCTGGACCAGGCCGCGGCATAGGTCAGGTCGTGATTGGCCCGCACGTGGACCCGGTCGCGATAGGACGAGCCGATCCGCAGGGCCTGCGGCTCGGTCACCAGTTGTAACTCCTCGGTATCTAGCAAGGCGAACCAGCGTCGGCCCAGCGCGTCGGTCGAGGCGGCGCTGCTGATGATAGCCCGGTACGGGTTCTCCAAGCCAAAGACCATGTGTGTGACCACGCCGTCGAGCGTCAGCCGCTCCGCCCCCGACATCTTCAACTCGTTGAGGTCCCAGCGCTCAATCACCCTGGCCTTTTGGTAATAGATGAATAGCGTATCGCCGCCCGCGCCGAACACTGCGCCCGGCTCCTTGAGCGGAATCTGCAGCACCCGCCGACCATCGTGCAGATTGAACAGGTCGATGCGGTTGGGTTCCTCGAAGCGCACCGCTAGGTACAACCCGCTGTAGCAGGGTACGACCTCAACCGGCCGACCGTCGAGCGCCTGTGATAAGCCCGCCTCGCGGACCGGGGTGGGCTTCTGTATCGCGGCCTCGATGCGCTGGTAGCGGGCGGCTTTCTGGTTTTCCAACGGCGGATGGGTCGGAGAGGCCTGCACCACCGGAGCGGAAACGGGCGAGGCGGAAGCAGGACGCGGGGTGGGGGCCGTGGCCGGAGCGGTCACCTTGGGGGTCGGTTCCGTCGGCCGGGCCGTGGAAGCCTCGGCCGACATCAGCGCCTCGCCTTGCAGCGCGACGAAGGTCGCCATGTCTTCGAGAGTGAAAGTCGGCAACTGGCGCAGGTGGCGGGCCTGCTCACGGTTGATCGCGTTCTTGGCCTGCTGGATGATGCGCAGCCGTTGGGCCCGGCGGTCGGGCTGATCGTGCAGGTCGATCGCCCACGAAGCCAAGTACGCGGCCTGAGGCCAGATGCCGCGGTTCGCGTAATTGACCGCCATGTTCTCGGCACAGCCAGCCCGCTCCTGCTCGGTGTTCTCCGCTAGAGTCAGGCCCTGCTCCCATAGCTGCATCGCTTGCTCCGGGTCGTTCTGCTCCAGTGCGTACAGTCCCAGGAGCTTGCAGGGCGGGCCGAAATCCGGGTCGATCTGCCTCGACCGCCGCAGGTACGCGACACCCACATCCTTGACCCCGCCGTTCCAGAAGCTGACCCCGGTGTGGTAGTAGTGGCGCGGGTTGGTCGGGTCGGCCATCACCGCCAGCCGGTAGCCTGTCGCCGCCATCGTCATCAAAAACGCAGCACGCTGCGGGTCCGGCGTGCGTTTCGCGGCCTCGAAGAAGCGGGTCGCGGCCTGGGTATACTCGGCTGCGGCCTCGGGGTCGCCCGGCCTCTCGCTCGCCGGCTTGAACGCCTTCTTTTCGTAGGCCGCGACCGGAATGGCAAAGCCGATGCCCTCCGCCTGATCTAGTTTGAAAGTAACCACACCCAGCACAGCACCAGTACGGCTGACCAACGGCCCGCCTGAGTTGCCGGGGTTGATCGCCGCGTTGGTCTGGATATAGTCCAGCCCCTCGATCGTCCGCGCCGCAGCGCTGATCAGGCCATCGGAGATCGAGTTGTCCAAGGCCCCCTCGGCCCCGCCAGGGTTACCAATCACGTAGCAGGTCTCGCCGGTCCGCGCCGCGCGTTGCGGCGCCAAGGTGGCCGGCACGAATCGCTCCCCAGGCGCTTTGATTTTAAGCAGCGCCAGGTCGTACTCGGGGTGTACCCCGACCAGTTCAACCTCCTCAAAGGTAGCCGTTTCGAGTTTGCCGCCGCGAACCACACGGGCCGTGACCGACAGGTCCAGCGCCACAGCTACGACGTGGTAGTTGGTCAGGATCAGACCATCCGGGTCGATCACGATACCCGTGCCGTGACTCTCCAGATCATCGATGCGGACCACACTGCGCGAGACCCGCTCAAAAACCGCCTCGGCTGTCTGGGCAGTCGCCCCAGTCGGCAGCATCGTCAACCACGACGCGATCACCAGCCCGATTGCCGCACCTGCTCGTAACATGAGATTGCCCTCGAAACTGACCAGATATCTGAAAGTCACAGACCTTGCACATGATAACAGATGCCCGGACCGGCCACGGAGATAAACCGGCCTGCCGCCAGGGTGAAGACATTCACCGCCCTTGTTTCTTCGGCCGCGGTGGGCTTGGCCGTTTCTTAGTGAGTCGACCGGACCGGGTGGCCACACGACAGTTAACCGCTGATTTGGGAGTGGCGACAAGGATGTCCCTGCCCTTGGCGGTGTGTTGCACGCCCTGTGCCGCGACGCTGGACCCCGATGAGCGCGCCCGCCAGAGCAGGTACATCGCCGCGGTCATGGCCGACAACGACCAAGGCCTCCTCGGCTGCGGCATCCGCGACCCGCGGGCCCTGCTCAAAGAGGAACACGACCACGACGCGGGCAGCAGCGCGCCGTACTGATCCGCACCGGGCTTTTTCACACGGGACTTGCAACAGCTTATGCTGTGGCAAAACCGCGAGGATCAAGCCCGATGCCCCCGACCACGAATCACACCTACGCCCTGGGCGTGGATTACGGAACCAACAGCGTCCGCGCCCTGATCGTGGACACCGCCGACGGCAAGGAGATCGCCTCGGCGGTCTTCGCGTACCCCTCCGGCGACGCGGGCGTGTTGCTCGACGCACGCGACCCCAACGTCGCCCGCCAGAACCCCGCCGACTACATCGCCGGCTTCATCGCCAGCGTCCGCGACGCGGTGAAGGCGGCCAGCCGCGTGCGCGGGTTCGAGGCCAAGCGTGTCATCGGCATCGGTGTGGACACGACCGGCTCAACGCCGATCCCCGTGGACCGCGACGGGATGCCCCTTGCGTTGCAGCCACGGTTCAAGCACAACCTCGCTGCGCAGGCCTGGCTGTGGAAGGACCACACCGCCTGGCTCGAGGCCTTTCAAATCACCGGCATGGCACGCCAGAGCAAGATCAAGTACCTGGCCCAGTGTGGCGGGACGTATTCGAGCGAGTGGTACTGGTCCAAGATTCTGTGCTGCAAGCGGGTTGCCCCGGCTGTGTTCAAGGCCGCGTATGCGTGGGTGGAACTCGCCGACTTCGTGCCGGGTTACATCACCGGGCACACCGATCCGCACACCATGCCGCGCTGCATCTGTGCCGCGGGTCACAAGGCGATGTACCACGCGGACTGGGGCGGCCTGCCGAGCAAGGCGTTCCTCAAGTCGCTGGACCCGGCCCTCGTGCCGCTGCGCGACCGCTACAACGCGCACGCGGTGCCCAGCAGCCACAAGGCGGGCGAGCTGACCGAGGCGATCGCCAGACAGGTCAGGCTCCCCGCTGGCATCCCCGTCGCGGTCGGCGCGTTCGATGCGCACCACGGCGCGGTGGGCGCGGGGTGCAAGCCCGGCACGCTGGTCAAAACCATCGGCACCAGCACCTGCGATTGCCTGGTCTGGCCGGGTGACAAGACGCTGGCGGACATCCCCGGGCTCTGCGGCATCGTGCCCGGCTCGGTCCTGCCGGGCATGTACGGGCTGGAGGCCGGGCAGTCGGCCGTGGGCGACATCTTCAACTGGTTCGTCAAGCACCTGGGCACCGCCGGGCACGAAGCGCTCACCCGCGAGGCGCTGAAGCTGAAGCCGGGGAGCTCGGGCCTGCTCGCGCTGGATTGGAACAACGGCAACCGCACCATCCTCGTCGATCCGCTGCTCACCGGGCTGCTGCTCGGGCAGACGCTGCACACCACGGCCGCGGAAATCTACCGCGCGTTGATCGAGGCGACTGCGTTCGGCGCGCTGATGATTATCAATCGGCTTGAGGACTACGGCGTGGCGGTGCGGGAGGTCGTCAACTGTGGCGGGATCGCGGAGAAGAACCCGCTGGTGATGCAGACCTACGCGGATGTGTGCAACCGGCCGATGAAGGTCAGCGCCTCGGCTCAGACGTGCGCGCTGGGGGCCGCGATCTTCGGCGCGGTGGTCGGCGGGGCGTATGACGACGCCCCGGCCGCGCAGAAGAAGATGACCCGCGTGAAGCCCAAGGTGTTCAAGCCGATCAAGCAGAACGCCGCGGTCTATGCCGAGCTGTTCAAGCTGTACGGGCAGGTACACGATGCGTTTGGCGGGGTGGATCGCGCGGCCGACCTCTCCGGCGTGATGAAGAGACTCATCGCCATCCGCGACAAGGCACGAAAGGCGTAACCCATGCTTGAAGCACTCAAGGAGCAGGTCTGCCGGGCGAACCACGAGTTGGTCGCGCACGGCCTGGTCACGCTCACGTGGGGCAACGTCAGCGGGTATGACCGCGAGAGTGGGTGCGTGGTCATCAAGCCCAGCGGCGTGGCGTACTCGGAGATGACGCCAGACCACATGGTCGTGGTCGATCTGGATTGCAAGACCGTGGAGGGCAAGCTAAAGCCCTCATCCGACACCGCCACGCACGTGCTGCTTTACAAGCACTTCCAAGGCATCGGCGGGGTGACGCACACGCACAGCTTCCACGCGACGATGTTCGCGCAGGCGCGCGAAGCGATCCCATGCTTGGGCACGACGCACGCGGACCACTTCATGGGCCCGGTGCCGGTGACCCGTCCGCTGACCGAGGCGGAGGTCGAGCACGAATATGAGGCGAACACCGGGCGTGTGATCCTCGAGTGCTTTGCATCGCTGGACCCCTTGGCGTTGCCGGGGGTGCTGGTCGCGGGGCACGCGCCGTTTGCGTGGGGCAAGACCGTGGCCGAGTCGGTGACCAATGCAGTGGCGTTAGAGGCGATCGCCCGTCTGGCGATCGGCACGCGACAGGTTCGGCCCGACGCGCCGGTGCTTGAAGCGTTTGTCCTGCGTAAACACCACCAACGCAAGCATGGGGCGAATGCGACGTATGGGCAGACGGGCGGGGTTTGGTCGGTGGGTGGCGGGGGGAACGCGGGGCCTGACGGTCCGCGCTAAACAGGGACGTGAATATGATTGACTTTACACCGCTTGAGATATGGTTCCTTGTCGGCAGTCAGCACCTTTACGGGCCGCAGACCCTGAAGCAGGTGGATGATGATGCGCAGGCGATTGTCGATGGCCTCAATGCCGAGGGCGGGTTGCCGATCAGGCTGGTGTGGAAGCCGGTGCTCAAGACCGCCGACGAGGTCACCGCCGCCCTGCGCGACGCGGATGCGTCGCCAGCCTGCATCGGGGTCGTCGCGTGGATGCACACGTTTAGCCCCGCGAAGATGTGGATCGCTGGCCTGAGCAGGCTGACCACCCCGCTGTGCCACCTCCACACCCAGTTCAACCGCGACATCCCCTGGGCGTCCATCGACATGGACTTCATGAACCTCAACCAGTCGGCCCACGGCGGGCGCGAGTTCGGGTTCATCTGCTCCCGCCTGCGGAAGAAGCGGAAGGTCGTCGTGGGCCACTGGCAGGACAAAGCCGTCCACGCGCAGCTCAACACCTGGATGCGAGCCGCCGCCGCGTGGCACGACAGCCGGGGCATGAAGATCGCCCGCCTCGGCGACAACATGCGGCAGGTCGCCGTCACCGAGGGCGACAAGGTCGAGGCCCAGCTTAAGTTCGGCTACGAGGTCAACGGCTATGGCCTCGGCGACCTGGCGCTCCACACGCAAGCGGTGACCGAGGCGCAGATCGATGCGCTGTGCGCCACCTACGCGGCACAGTACACCCTCGCGTCGGGGCTGGAGGCCGGGGGAGCGCAGCGCGCATCGCTGCGCGAGGCGGCGCGGATCGAGTTGGGCCTGCGCGCGTTCCTCGCGGAGGGCGGGTTCCATGGCTACACCGATACGTTTGAGAATCTGCACGGCCTGCGTCAGTTGCCGGGCATCGCGTCGCAGCGGCTCATGGCAGAGGGCTTTGGCTTCGGGGCCGAGGGCGACTGGAAGCACGCGGCGCTGGTGCGTTCGCTCAAGGTCATGGCTCACCAGTTCCCGGGCGGGACCAGCTTCATGGAGGACTACACCTACCACTTCGACCCCGCCGGCCGCGCGGTGCTCGGCTCGCACATGCTGGAGATATGCCCGTCGATCGCGGCCGACAAGCCCCGCGTCGAGGTCCATCCGCTGGGCATCGGCGGGAAGGAAGACCCCGCGCGGCTGGTCTTCACCAGCGCGACCGGCCCGGCGATCAACGCCAGCCTCGTGGACATGGGCAACCGCTTCCGCCTCGTGGTGAATTGTGTCGATGTGGTCGAGCCTTACGCCGCGCTGCCCCGGCTGCCGGTCGCCCGCGCGTTGTGGCAGCCGCAGCCCGA
>JBGTLW010000144.1:0-11783 GCA_041743835.1 Phycisphaeraceae bacterium
GAGAGGTTAAGCGACGGATTGTAGCGGGCAATCCGCCCGGCGACATGCGGGGCCGTGAAACAACCCGCCACGCATCGCCCACGCCCCGGCTGAGAGCGGCCAGCTTTTGACCTATCATCCCAGCTGGAACCGCACGATCGACCCCACACACCCCGAGAGGCCCGCTCATGAGCTTTGGCAACGGACCCTGGAAAGAAGGACGCGTCGGGGGGGCGAGTCTGTGTTACATCCGCCTGCGTGCTGACCAATTGGACGCGGTGGCTACACACCATGCCGCGGTCGGCATCCGTGCGACCGTCGCGGGTCACCCCGCCAGCGCCACACTCCAGACCCTCGCCGAGCGCAACTGGGACCTGGCCGAGCTCATCACGCCAGACACTACCAACTCGGGGCTGTTGCTCCATCGCACCGACCCGCCGGGCTATCAGCTCACCACAGTAACGGGGCTGGTCCCGCCAAAGCAGTCACCCCCGGCGGCCTTGCCCTCGATGCCCAGCCCCGACAGCTTGCCAGCCTGGCAGGCCGAGATCGAAGCCGCGATGAGCCAGCACCACTGGGGCATCTGGCGGATCGATGCGGCCGGGCTCGATGCGCTCACGCTGCGGACACACGCCAACCTGCTCCGCTGGCTGGGCGACCACCACGCACGCATCTGGTGCGCCCCCATCTTCGACATCCACCGCTGGCTCACCCAAGCCTGAATCGCTGCGCTGATGCGCAGCGCCCAGATGAGCGGGGAAGGTTCCGGGGGGGGCTTCCGGGGGGGTTGGTATACTCGGGGGTGGGTGGGTTGGCTTTGACGCATGGAGGCGACGCATGGCTGAGACAGACACACAGATCATTGCTTCACCGTCGTCGGCCGAGGGAGCCGGGGATGCCGGGGACGCCGCGACCTCAGGAGATGCCGCGACTTCCGCGACTTCCGGGGGTTCCGTGGGTGTTGCGTTGCCGGGGTCTGGCCCAGCCCAGCCGCGGGTGATCGCGTTCATGAATCAGAAGGGTGGCGTGGGGAAAACAACCTCCGTCGTGAACATCGCCGCAGCATTGGCACGCGATGGCAGCCGGGTGCTGGCGATCGACCTCGACCCGCAGGCCCACCTCACCCTCTCGCTGGGCATCGACCCCGAGACGCTGGACCACAGCGGCTACCACCTGCTGACCGATCGGCAGTGCTCGGCCATGGATGTCATCCACGAGATCGATGGCTACACCAAGCGCGGCGCACGGCTGGCGGTCGTCCCCTCCGAAGTCGCCTTGGCGGGGGTCGAAAGCGAGCTGGCTGAGCTGGTCGCCACGGGCATGGCCCAGTCCGTGCTGCGGAACAAGCTGCGCCCGGTGATCGGCGAGTTCGACTACGTGCTCATCGACTGCCCGCCGAGCCTCGGCCTACTCACCATCAACGCGCTGGTCCTCGCGCGCGAAGTCGTCGTCCCCATGCAGGCCCACTTCCTCGCTTTACAAGGCATGAGCAAGCTGTTCGAGACCGTCGCGATGGTGGGCGGGGGGATCAACCCGGACCTGCGCATCGCGGGCATCGTCCTGTGCATGCACGAAGCGAACACGCTCCTCGCGGGCGAAGTCATCAACGACCTCACCGCGTTTCTTGAGGCGGCGCGAGGGCAGGATGTGCCCTGGCGGGATGCGGTGGTCTTCGCCCCGCCGGTGCGCCGGAACATCAAGCTCGCGGAAAGCCCGAGCTTCGGCCAACCGATCTTCGATTACGCCCCCGACTCCCACGGGGCAGCGGACTACGCCAAGGTGGCCGCAGCCATCAAGGCCCACACCGCCGCGATCGCCTGATACATCGCGCGCGGGGACACATGGGGTCACAAACAAACAACCCCGCGCGTACGCGGGGCTGCTCGCCCTTCTCCACCCGCCAACTTCCCCTGCCAAACCCCCTCGCGCCAGTCTCCCGCACCGTGTCCATCCCCCACCCCTTGGCCTGGCCTTGGGCGAGCTCCTCCGGTCGCCCACCTTCGTGACACACGTTATCGGGCCAATGTGAGCGATTGATTGGCTCGGCGTTGTATTTGCACAAAGGGGCGCGGCGGGGGAAACCGACCACGGGTAGCCGGGTGAAACCAGCCGCACGGAGAACTAACTTTGCCGCGCGTCCGTCGGTTGGGTAGGATTCTGGGCCTTGGCTTAGCGTTTACACGGTAGGGAGATTGATCCATGATCAGCCCCGCGACCACACCCAACGCCCTCGACAGCCACGTGCTTGTGCTCAACAAGCTGTGGATGGCGATCCGTGTGGTCGATGCCCGCCGGGCCTTCTCCCTGCTGGTGCGCGACCTGGCGGAGGTCATCCGTGTGGACGATGGCTCCTTTGCCGGGCACAGCTTCGAGTCGTGGACCGACATCGCCAACGCACGCCAACGCTTCGACCGCGACCACTACGAGTGGGTCCGCACCGTGCGCCTCCACCTGCCCGTGCCCAAGGTCATCCGGCTCTATGGCTACGACCGGCTGCCCGCGCAGGATGTCAAGCTCAACCGCCGCAACATCTTCGCCCGCGACCACAACCGGTGCCAGTACTGCGGCAACCACTTCCCCACCTCCGAGCTATCACTCGACCATATCGTCCCGCGCACCCAAGGCGGGGGCAGCTCATGGACCAATCTGGTCTGCGCCTGTGTCGCGTGCAACTCCCGCAAGGGCGGACGGACCCCCAAGCAATCGGGCATGGCCCTGATCCGCAAGCCCGTGAAGCCAAGCCGAAACCCCGTCATCAACCTCCGCCTCGGCCACGACAAGTACGCCTCATGGAAAGCATTCCTCGACAACGCGTACTGGTCGGTCGAGCTGCGCTAACGCAACGTATCCTTCTCACCCGCGGGGCGCTCACCGGTCGCCGAAAACCCTCCGACGCAGCAGGCGCATATCCAGCGGGACCAGGGCCGCGAGCAGCAACACGCACAACCCGCCGCAGGCCGCGAGGTGCCACGTCGGCTCGTTGGCAATCAGCAGCCAACGCAAGCCCTCAGCCAGGTGATGCAACGGGTTCACCATCGCGAACTGATTCAGCCCCACGACATCCGGCAAGGGGAAGTACGTGCTCGATGCAAAACCCAGCGGCATGATGAGCAGGAAGAACGGCAGGCTCATGTGGTCGATGCTCGGCAAAATCGCGGTGAACAACAAACCCATCGCTGAAAAGGCCAACGCAACCAGAAACAGCAACGGCACCACCACCGGCAGCCAATGCCAATGAAGGTCCAGAAAGCCCGCGATACCGAAGCCCGCAAGCACGATGCACACCACCACCGCGTAGCTTGTCGCCAGTGTCGCCGCCCAGAACGCTTCGCCCCACACAACGTGTTCCAGCCGCACCTGTGTGGTGAGTTGGCCCTCCCACGACTTCTGGAAGTGCATGCGGATGAACGCGGCGAACAGCGACTGGAAGAAGGCCGACATGAACGCGGTGTACGCCAAAATGCCCGGCCCAAGATAATGCAGATAGTCCAGCGTCTTGCCCTGCCACACCAACTCGCCCATCTGCGCGCCGAGGCCCACACCGAACGTCAGCAGCATGATCAAAGGCTCACAAACCGGCGGGAGCGTGACCGTGTGCCAGTTGCGCAGGTGAACACGCACGTGCCTGGCCAGCACCGCGCGGCTCTGCCACTCAAAGGCCGACACCAGCATCCTCATAGGACACCCTCTTCCGCCAGCGCCAGGAACAGATCATCAAGCGTGGGTGGCCGCACTTCATAATTAAGCGTCGGGAACGTGCCGACGAACGCCGCGAGCCCAGCGGCATCGAGCGGGATGTGCCAGTACGCAAGCACCTGCGACGGCCTGATGCCCCGGCCACGGAACCAAAGCAACGCCCCGGCCGTCTCCGGCAGCGCGGCATTGAGCAGCACCACGTGCTCGCCCACCACATCACCGAGCACATTCGCGGGCGACCCCTGCGTCCGCACCCGACCGGATTGCAGCACCTGCAAGCGATCCGACAGCCGGGCCGCCTCGTCCATGTAATGCGTCGTCAGCACGATGGCCAAACCCTCATCACGCAGCGTGCTAACAAGCTCCCACAACGCGACGCGGGCCTGCGGGTCCAGCCCCGTGGTCGGCTCGTCGAGAAACACCACCTTGGGTTCGTGGACCACGGCCCGCGCGATCATCAGGCGGCGCTTGTATCCGCCGGACAGCGTCTCGGGCTTCTGGTCTGCAAACTCGCGGAGCGCGAAGCGGTCGAGCAGAGACTCGATGCGCTGTTCGAGGTCGGGCTGGCGGGGGCGGTAGTACCGGCCGGTCTGCACAAGGTTGCCACGCACGGTGAAGTCGCTGTCAAAGGTTTCATCCTGCGTACACACACCCAGCAGCCGCCTTGCAGGATCGCCATCGGTCGCAAGGTCGTGGCCACCGATATGCACGCTGCCCTCATCACAGCGGAGGTAGCCGTAGCACATGCGCAGCGTGGTGGTCTTGCCCGCGCCGTTTGGCCCCAGCAGGCCAAGCACTTCACCGGCATGGCAGGTGAGGTCGATGCCGTGGACGACGCGCTTGCCCCCGAGTGTTTTGACGAGGCCCGTGGCCTGCAGCAGCGGCTCGCTTGACGTTGAGTGGTGGGTGTTCAACACGCGACTCCAGGGAACGACGGCTGGTGGTCGCTCTACGATCCAGCACACGCGTGCGGAACCCTCCGCCAACGAGCGATGATGGTTACCAAGTCGCGGCGGATCGTAATCCCAAGCATCGCCACGCTGCAAGCCGGTGTTTTGCGCTAAGCCGCTACCCGATCATCTCGGACGCGGGGCCGCGGCCGGGGCTTGCGGATTGGCCGTGGATGATGACCGGATCGGTCTCTGCTTCGATCGTCACCCGGCCGTGCATATCGACGACGCAGACCGGGACCCGGCCCGCGTGCCAGTTCGCCAGCGGGAGCAACGGCCAGCGCTGGGGCCAGCCGGTGTTCGGCTCGACGGTGATGTAAGGCCCGCCCGCGGCGTGGCGGTCCACGATCAACCTCGGTGTCGAGATGAAGTAACCCATCGACACGATACCCCGCGGGTAGAACGCCAGGCAGTTGTTGATGTATGTGTCCACGTACCCCAGCGACTGCGGCCCGGTGTTGGACATCACCTGCATGTCCCAATACTGCCCGGCGGACGACGGCCCGCCGAGCCCGGCGTAACGCGCGATCATGTCACGCCACAGGTTCTGCGAGATGCGGCAGTTGTCCGCATCATCGGACGTGTGGCCATCGGCGTACCGGCCCTGGTTCTCGCGGTCGGCGGCGGTGAGCTCCTGACGCAGGCGCTGCTCGTCGAGGAGCGGGGGCTGGCCCACGAGCATCGGCAGCAGCAGGCCGTTGGCTGTGTAGATGCAATACGCATCCCAACCGTCGAGCTCGAACTGCTGCGCCGGCTCACCGGTGACCGGGTCGATCAGACCCGCCGCGGACCGATCCACGCACGTCGCGTAGTGGTCGCCAAGCCAGGCCTCCGCCTCGATCAGAGGCACGTCGTGCTCCGCCCGCTGCTCGCACAGCTTCGCAAGCTCCGGCCGACCGGTGAATGTGCCCAGGTCCGCCACCGCGCGGAGCGCCGCGACACGCTTGATCGCCAGGTACGTCTGCTTGCGCGCAAGCCGCAGCGCCGGGGCCGCGTCGTCGATCGTGTTGGCGACGCCCTGCGAAGGGAACCCCGAGCCGTCGCGGTCGGTCCACAGCACATACCGGCCGAGGTCTTCGATGAGGTCGGCGTACTGCTCGACGGGCCCGGTGTCGCCGGTCCAACGGGTGTAGGCCTGGAGCAGGAGCAGGAAATTCGCGCTTTCTTCAAGCTCCATCGCGTGGTGATACCGCTGCCCGGTCGCGGCCGCGCCGAAGCCCAGGTCGTGGTCCGGGTACGCGCCGCCAGAGGCCGCGTGCTTGTTGCACCGCCGCGACCAGTTGTCGAAGTGCAGCTTGAGCAGCCCCGGCCAAAGCGCCAGGTAGAACATCGCGTTGTTGTATTCCACATCCACCGGCGAGAGGAAGCCCGACGCGCCCTCGGTCACCCCGAACCACTCGCGCCCCGTCTCCGCGGGCAGACCCTTCGCTGCGGGCAACCGGCACCACCACGTGTTGGACAGGTACGACTGGAATGTTTGATGGATCAGGTGGGCCTGCGCCCGGTCGAGGGGGGCCTGCTCGATGATCTTCTCAAACCGCCGGGAGTGCGCGAGGCGGTCGTCACGCGTGTCGATCGCCTCGGCCACCACCGCATCGACACTCGACCAGAAGTCGTTGTATCGGAATTTGGCCACCGCCTCGCCCTGGGGCTCGGCCTCCTTCACGGTCATCACCGGGTCGCCGACGTGCGCCGCCCAGATCAGCCGCCATTTGGTCCCCGACCCCGCCGCGCTGACCGGCATCTCATACATCAGCCCCTGGCCATCGTCGGTCACCAGGCAGCCCTCGTTAATGCAGACGATCCGCTCGTGGGCCTGCACCGTCCGCTTGTCGTCGCTGGACGCGGGGTCGGGCACCGCCTGGAGATTGCTGCGGTCAAAGCGAAGCGGGCACGCGTACGACATCGACACCTGCGCCGGCGGGGCCGCGGGAGCCGAGTCATCCGCAAAGACCGGCGGCGCATCCGGGTCGCCACGGTAGCCATCGGGTGTCGCGATGATCGTTGTGCCCGGCCGAGCCACGCGCAGCCAGAGCTTCACGCTCCGTGGCGTGGCGTGCTCGGAGCGGTGCCAGCGCACCTGACGCACAGGGCTGACCCGCATCTCCAGGTAAAACACCGGCAGCAGACACAGCCGGTCGTTCTGTGGCCAGAACACGCTGTGGACATTGAACTCATAACGCAGGTTGTACGTCTCGCTGTAGCCACGGAAGGTGATGGAGTTGATGCGGTCGAACTGCTCGGCGTTGTAGAGGTCGCGGATCGGTTGGCCCGCGGCGGTGGTCGCTTCGGTGGTGAAAGGGAGCACGCGGACCGTGCCATCGGGTTCCACGAACCCGGCCTGCAAGTCGAGCGGGGCGTCAAGAAAGCGCCCCATCGCCGAGTGCATCACCCGCCGACGATAAGGCTCAAATAGCAGACTGAACCTGCTGCCCAACCGCGCCATGGTCCACGTCATCAATTGCACGATGCGATGCTCCGCCGAGCCTTTAACGCCCAAGCCACACCCTCGGAAGTTACCCCCGGAAACAAACCCGGGAGCAAGCCCCCGAAGCTTGTACCCCGAGCCTCTCCCATCCCGAGCCATATTGTGATGCTTTGACCCACGCACCACAAGCGCGGGCGTCCCGGCGCTGCGGTCCGCCAGTCGTGATCTGCCGTGAGCAAGGGGTGCGCGGTCGGAGCGGATATCAGGAATCGGCCCACGTCGCTACGATAAACAGACCCCGCACGCGTGAGCCATCCGACATGAGTCCATCGGCCAAGACCAAGACCGCGCCGCCGCCGCACCGCGACCGACTCGCGGCCGAGGGCGCCTCCGCCGAGGACCTGCCCCAGAACGGGCAGCAAGCCCTCGACGCCCGCGCGGCACTGCTGCTGCCCGCACAATTACTCCAGCCGGGCGAGCTGATCGTGCTGGTCCTCAAGCCAAGCCCGCTCATGGTGGTCCTCGCGCCGCTCAAGCAGCTCACGGTGATCGTGCTGCTGGCGACACTTGGCGCGACCATCGCCCATCAGTTGGGCCACCACGAGACCGCGTCGCGGATACTGCTGGCTGGGCTTGCGATCGTGACCGGGCGCGTGTTCTGGGAGTGCCTCGAATGGCTTGGCCGGGTGTATGTGCTGACCGACCAGCGGGTGATCCGCGTCGGCGGTGTGCTGCGCGTCAGTGTGTTCGAGGCGGGGCTTCAGCAGGTCCAGCACAGCGAGGTGTATCTCTCGCTGCGTGAGCGCCTCTTCAACCTCGGCACGATCGGCTTCAACACAGCGGGCACTGCCATGACCGAAGCCTACTGGCAGATGGTCGCCAACCCCCTGGAAGTCCACCGCACCGTCGTCAACGTCCTCCGACGATATCGGAAGTGAAGTCTGTGTTTAGCCACGGATGGGCACAGGTAAACACGGATGTCAATACAACTTGGTAATCAATAGGTAGAACAGCCCGCACACAAATACCCTCAATACGGCGAACAAGCACCACTTGATTCGCCGCGACCACCTCGTCTCGCCACGAGCGATGCGATACTGCCGAAGCAAATTGGATCTCATCTGAGTTTATCCGTGTTATCTGTGGCTACTCCCCCCGTATCCGCACCGAAGCCGCGTGGCCGTCGAGCCCCTCTGCCTCGGCCAGCAACGCGATGCGCCTGGCCGTGTCGGCAGACATGCCCCGCGGATAGCAAACCGTGCCGCTGCGCTTGAGGTACGTGTACACGCTGATCCCGCTGGCGAACCGCGCGGTGGTCCCGGTCGGCAGGCAGTGCGAAGGCCCGGCGTAATAGTCGCCCGCCGCGACAGGCGTCTGGTCGCCCAGGAAAAACTCCCCGCCGTGACGCAGCTTCGCCAGCATGGCCGCGGGGTCAGCCACCGCCAGGTTCACGTGTTCAGCCGCGAACGTGTCCGCCACACGCAGGGCCTCAGCCTCATCCTTCACCAAGACCGCGCACGACTCGCTGTCCAGCGCCGCCACGATCGCATCATTGCGTGCTCGCTGCTTCAACTGCCGCTCGACCGACGCGATCACCGCGGCAATCACGTCGGCGGACCAACTGATGAGGAAGCACTTGCCGGGGTTGTGCTCCGCCTGCGCGATGAGGTCGGCCGCGACGTTGTCCACACGCGCGGTGTCGTCGGCGATGGTGACGATCTCGCTGGGGCCATAGAACCCGTTGTCCGTCCCGCAGGCCGCGCCGAGTTGGGCCTTGGCGAGCTGCACGAAGACATTGCCAGGCCCGGCGATGAGGTCCACCTTGCGGACGGTCTGCGTGCCATACGCAAGGGCCGCGATCGCCTGCGCCCCGCCCAGACGATACACGCGCTCGACGCCCAGCAGCTTCGCCGACGCCAAGACCAGCGGCGAGATGTCGCCGCGGATATCAGCTTCGGCCTGCCTCGTCGGCGGCGGGCAGACCACCGCCACCTTGTCCCGTGGCACACCCGCGACAAGCGCCGGCACCACCGTCATGATCATCGTCGAGAACAGCACCGCCGTGCCCCCCGGCACATAACACCCCGCGCTGTCCACCGGCGAAAACCGCAGGCCAAGCTCAGCGCCATCAATCGTGATCGCTTCGACATCGCGCGGCATGATGTGCCGCTGGTAGCGCGTGACATTGGCGATCGCCGCGGTCAGCGCATCACGCAGGTCGCTGGAAAGCGATTGCTCGGCCGCGGCAAGCTCCTGTCCGGTGACCATGATGCGCGACGCATCGAACGCGGGGTCGGTCCAGCGCTGCATGTATTCCACCACAGCCGCGTCGCCGCGCCGGGCCACATCATCAAGGATGTCCGCCGCGAGCCGCGCGGCATCGCCGGCCATGGACGCGGTGCCACGCAGCCGGGCGAGCATGTCCGCCAGCCCGGCCCGGCCGACGGGTGTATTCTGATCCAGGACACGGAGCATGGGGGTTCCTTTTCGTGGACACGACAATGTAACGATTTAAGCCGACCCCGCCGACATGGGCCATGAGCGACCGCGGCGGCTGGCGTGGCGCGATGGGGTCAGTGGGTTTTGGCGCGGTGGAACAGGCCGCCCTTGCGCTGCACGCTGCCGCGGATTTCCAGCATGGTCAGGTCGGCCTGGAGGGTGTGGACGGGCAGCCCGGTCCACGCCACCAACTCATCAAGCCCCCGGCTGCTGTCCAGCGCGTCCCACACCTTCTGCTGAGAATCGCTGAGGTTGAGCGTAAAAAGCGACGGCGTGGCACCCGCAGCACCCGCGGGCTTCGCCGGGGCGACAGCCTTCCCCGCGCCGTTGCCGCCGCCAGCCAAAGCGGGCTTGTCCTGAGCGACTTCGAGCAGACGCCCCGCTTCGCCGAGGCACTCGATGACATCGCTCGGCGAGGTGACCAGTGTCGCCCAACCCTCGCGGAGGATCTTGTGGCACCCGGCCGAGGTCGTGCTATCGACCCGGCCGGGGACAGCCATCAACTCGCGGTTGTGCTCCTCGACGCACAGCCGGGCGGTGATCAGTGCCCCGCTGCGCAGCGCGGCCTCGATGACGAGGATGCCCAGCGACATGCCGGAGATGATGCGGTTGCGGCGGGGGAAGTTCTCCGGCCGGGGCGCGATGGACATCGGCAACTCGCTGACCACCGCGCCGCGCTCTTCATTCACGATCTGGTCAAACAGCTTGGCGTGGTCCTTGGGGTAAGGGTTCGCAAGCCCCGAGCCGATGACCGCGATGGTACGCCCGCCCGCGCGCAACGCGCCCTGATGAGCCGCGGCATCAATGCCATACGCCCCGCCACTAATCACGCACAGCCCCGCGCGGGCCACACCCTGAGCGAAGCGGTCCGCCTGCTCGCGCCCGTAGTGCGAGCACTTGCGAGACCCGACCAACCCAACCGCCAACGCATCATCCTCACGCAACGAGCCACGCACCCACAGCAGCGGCGGCGGGTCGGGGATGTGCCCAAGCAGCGTGGGGTACTCGGCGTCTGCGGATGTCACAAGACCAACGCCGTGGCTCTCCATCAACTCGCGTTCGCGGTCGAGCTCGCCCCTGGCGCGGACCGCATCGAATTCGCTGCGGAGGGTCGCGGCTGTGCCGGGCGAGATGCCACGGACGCCCGCCAACTGCTGCGGGGTGGCTTCGACTGCGGCGGCGGCGGAGCCCATCGCCTCGACGCAGCGTGCGGTAAGCGTCGGCCCAAGGCCGGGCGTCAGCAGCAGCGTCAGCAGCGCGTCTTGTTCAGCGCGGTCCATGTGTGCAGTGTAATTGGTTGCGGGCGATGTGCGGGGGCGAGTGTAATCCCCCCTGACTTCCGCACACTCTGCGGTAGAGGGTCGAGCGGTATCTTTTGTAAACCAGTGCCCGCGCAGCCGTCGCGCTTGCTCCGCCCCATCCCCGGCGGTACAAACCGGCATCTCCCATCGCAGGACCCCCGCGTGACCGACTCACACCGCCCGACCCGCGACCCCTATGAGCCGGACCCCTCCCGGCTGGACCCCTACGCGCCTAAGTCGCGCGATCCCCTGCCGGAGGTCACCGCGGATGACGGGTCTTACGACCTGCTGGACGACGACACCGCTGGCGACCTGCCGATCGCGGGCCTCGCCGACGCCCCGGTGTTGGTGCCCCGGCCCGGCGGCGTGAGTTCCACCGGCGTGCGGTGCGTGCAGTGCGGGTACAACCTCACCGGCGTCGTGATCGGGGGGACCTGCCCGGAGTGCGGCATGTCTGTGGACCCCTCGGTGCTGGTGGGGGGCAGGCCCGCCTCGGGGTATGCCATCACCGCGATGGTGCTGGGGATCGTGTCCACCACCGCGTCCACAGCCGGGTGCTTTTGTCTCGGGCCGGTCATCGGCCTGCCTTGCGGGGTCGTCGGGCTGGTCTTCTGGCAGATGGCGCGGGCGGGTATCCGAGAGGGAAATTACAGCCCGGGCTCATCAGGCATGAACACAGCCGGGCTGGTGACCAGTATCATCGGGCTGGCGATGGGCGCGCTCTTTGCCGCGTTCCTCGCTTGGAGCTTTCTCGCTAACTAATCGACCCAGCCATGAGCCAGTTACGCAACACCTCACAAGACCGTGCTCTCTTCGAGGCGATGGACCGCGTCGTCACCGAGGCGGGCGGCGACATCGAGTCCATGCGTGGCAAGCTCACGCGCGAGGTCATCCACACAGCCATTAAACTCCTCCGCGACGACCCGTCGC
>JBGTLW010000145.1:0-5558 GCA_041743835.1 Phycisphaeraceae bacterium
ACCGCGCCCATGGCCACGCAGGGCCAGCGCATCAAGCCCGTGGCGTTCGAGCGTGCGGACCTGTTCCGCTGGGCCGGCCGCGACCTGCACGACGACCTGTCCGACGCATACGACGCCCTCCACGCCGCTCCCGCGCCCAGCACCGATGACCCAGCCGCGTACGTCTATCGCACCGCGCTTAACGCCCAGGTCGCGTCGGAGCGGGTCCGCAAGGCTGTGGCCATGGACCCCAAAGTCGCGTTCCCCAACAGCGGGCTGGGCAACCAGCTCAAGATGGTTGCGAACATGATCCGGGCCGAGCTCCCCACAAGGGTGTACTACGTGGCGATGGGCGGGTTCGACACCCACGCCAACCAGTCCAACGCACACGACAACCTGATGAAGCAGTTTGCCGACGCGATGAAGGCCTTCCAGGACGACCTTGTGGCGACCGGCCACCAGAAGCGGGTGGTGACGCTGGCGTTCAGCGAGTTCGGGCGCAGGGTCCGAGAAAACAGCTCGCAGGGCACCGACCACGGCTGCGCGGGGCCGGTGTTCCTGTTCGGCGATCAGGTCCGTGCCGGTCTGGTGGGCGCGCACCCATCGCTGACCGACCTCGATCAGGGCGACCTCAAGCACGCGATCGACTTCCGCAGCGTGTACGCCAGTGTGCTCGATCGCTGGATGAAGATGGACAGCAAGGCAGCGCTGGGCCAGGCCTTCGAGCACGCGGATGTGCTCGTGACGCGTGGGTAGCGTCCCTTGATACTGGTTTAGTGCGATTGCGTAGCGAACAAGCGATACGCGCGGCTTTTACTTGCGAAGTTTGTAGACTTTTCAGGTGTTTTCTGCTACAATGTTGCGCTCTGAAGAAATCAGAATACAGATGAACTTTAGGTCCGAGAACGAAATTTTTATGCAACTTTTCTTGCCCTTCCCGAGATCCGTGGCATGATTAGGTTGTCTGACGATCAGACGCCCCGAACAACTCGGGTAAACAGACACCCCCGCACCAGAGGAGAGATAAGAACTATGAAAAGCATCCGCACACTAACAATGGGTATGACGACCGCAGCCGCTCTGATGGCCGGCCAGGCCATGGCCGACTCCGTGATCTTCGCAGACGACTTCAACAGCGAAGTGGTCTCGAACAACGCGAGCCTGACGAACTTCACCGTCGAGAACACCGTCGCGGTGGTCAGCAACGGCGGCAACAAGTACGTCAACATGCAGGGCTCGGCCGCGAGCAAGATCGAACTCGATGGTGGCCTGAGCCTTGAGGCCGGCGACTACACCCTCAGCTTCGACATCGCCTCGACCTCCGGCACGAGCACCGTACACGTCCGCTTCGGCTTCGCCGGCAGCGACTACGTGCAGACCTTCAATGTCGCCTCGGGCAGCTTCGTCTCCCAGGTCATGAACCTCACCCTGCCGACCGACATGGCTGGCGTCCGCGTGGTATTCGCCAACGTCTCCGGCACCCGTGGCCCGCTGCTGGACAACGTCGTGGTCAGCCGCATCGGTGGCGACGCGATCGAGGACACGCAGATCAAGCCCATCGAGTCCGCTCATATGCCCAGCCCGACCGCGGTCACCGCGGGCATGCTCCTCCTCGGTGCGATGGGCCTCAAGCGTCGCCGCCTCGCCTAAGCGACTTCAACACCCAACGTTCCAACGCAGGAAGCCCCCGCCGCAAGGTGGGGGCTTCTTTTTGTCCGCAGCGTACCCCCCTCCTGTGAAAGCTGTAACCCAGCCGTCGCGTCCCCGCGACGGGGCGAGCAAAGCTCGCGTTTCTGCCGCGTAGCAAACCCGCCTCGGGGACGAGGCGGCTCGGATAAGCGTGTCAACACAGTGACCCCGACGCGTTTATCATCCGAGCATGGCTAGCCGCTTCAACCCCGCACCGATGACCGCCAGCTTCGTGTTGGCCCTCATCACCGCGCTCGGCTGCGCGGGGCCGACCAACCCCTCCTTCCCTGTCACCGTCGCCGACGCCAAAGCAGACCTGCGGCGGATGGAAGCGGACCCCATCCCCCCAGCCAGGCCCATCCTCGTGCTCGGCGGCTACGCGGACCCCGGCTTCAACCGCGCACGCCTCGACCGACAACTCCGCGCGATCTTCGGCCAAGAGCACGTGCTCGGCATCGGCTTCGCGTTTATCAACGACTTTGATGACTGCCGAGCCAAGCTGCTGCGCGAGCTTGAGGCCGCGTACCCCAGCGACGACCCGCACCAGACCATCGAAGTCGATGTGGTCGCCCACTCGATGGGTGGCCTCATCGCGCGCTACGCTGCCCTACCCCTTCCAAAATCACTTTCCGGGGGCGGGAGTGGTTCCGGGGGTGGGGGTGGTTCCGGGGGCGGGGGTGGGGGGGATGTTTCGGCCAAACGGTTGCGGATCGTCAATCTGTTCACGCTCGCCACGCCGCACCGCGGGGCCATGCTCTCAGCCGTGCCGCACTACGACCCCACCGTCCGGGACATGAAAGCAAACTCCGCGTTCCTCACGCAGCTCGACCACGCGTTGCCGGCGTCGGACTATGCGCTGATCGCTTATGTGCGTCTGGGAGACAACATCATCGGCAGTGCGAATGCCGCACCGCCGGGGCAGTCGCCTTGGTGGGTCGCCAATCGGCCGTGGAGCGGTGCCCACATCCACGCGCACCTCGATCCGCGTTTCGTCGCCGACATCGCGCGTCGCCTCCGCCACGAAACCCCGCTGACCATCGACCCGCCCGCGCCGCTGCCGGAGTGAGGCGTCATTCATTTTGCGCTATGGCCGAAATGTCGCGGTGCAGCCGGGCGCTTCGCCCACAGCCGCTTCCACAAGCCGTACACCCCCCGGCAACGCAGCGCCAACCGCGGTGCCCAGATACTCCGCGACACGCTCGGCACTGGGGTTCACGCCAGAAGCAAACGGCGGCACATCATTGAGGTGACGGCTGTGAAACGGGGCGATCAATCCATCCACCAGCCGCACCAACGCGTGGAAGTCCATCACGCAGTCCATCGCGTCGAGCCGGTCCGCCCCGACCGTGACCCGCACCGGCCAGTTGTGGCCATGCACCGGCTCAAGCGACCCGTCCGCCAAACGCAGCGCGTGAGACGCCGCAAAGACACGTTCAATGGTGATCTGATACTTCACGGCCTACACTTCCCATCTCATGACCGAGCCAACCACGCCAGACCACGCAACCCCGTGCATCATCGGGATCGACCTGGGCACCACCAACTCGCTGGTAGCGTACTGCGATGCGGCGGGGCCACGCATCCTGCCGTCGCCCGACGGCCAGCGCATTCTACCCAGTGTCGTCCGGCTGTCGCCCGACACCGGCGAGGCCGAGGCGATCGGCGACGAGGCCCGGCGGCACGCGGTGGAGTTCCCGACGCAGACGATCTACTCCAGCAAGCGGTTGATGGGCCGCGCCGCCGCCGACCTTGGCGATGAACAGGGCCGATTGGCGTACGAGGTGGTCGAGGGCGAGCAGGACACCGCGCGGGTGAAGGTTGGCCGGCACGTGCTCGCGCCGCAGCAGATCGCCGCGATGATCCTGACGGAGCTGAGGCGGTGGGCCGAAGCCGCGCTGGGCCACCCGGTGCGCAAGGCGGTGGTCACCGTCCCGGCCTACTTCGACGATGCCCAGCGTCAGGCCACGCGGGATGCCGGTCGCATCGCTGGGCTACAGATCGTCCGCATCGTCAACGAGCCGACCGCCGCGGCGCTTGCCTATGGCCTTGGCATCCGTCAGCTCCGCGATGACAACAAAGGCCGCGCAACCCCGTTGGTCAAGCGGGCCGAGGGCTCGGTCTCGCTCAGCACCAAAGTCAATCCCGAGGCGTGCAACGACCCGCAATCGCAGACGACGAGCGGCGACGCGGGGCGCTCCAACGCCCAGACCGTGGCCGTCTTCGACCTTGGCGGCGGCACGTTCGACGTGTCCATCCTGCGCCTTGAGCAGACCAAGGACGGCAGCATCGATCAAGTGATCGCGACGGCGGGTGACACGCACCTGGGTGGCGATGATGTCGATCAGATGATCGTCAACCTGATCCAGCGCGAGGTCAGCGAGCGGTTTTTTGCGGGAGAGGCGATCGAGTTCCCGCCCGCGACGCGCCAGGCGTTCCGCCACTTCGCCGAGGCCGCGAAGATGCGCTTGTCCACCGAGGACAGCACCGAGCTGGTCATTGATCTTGGCGATGGGCGCGAGTACCAGCGGACGCTGAAGCGGGACGAGTTCGAGGAGATGATCGGGCCTTGGCTTTCGCGTGCCCTGGCTTGCTGCGAGCGTGCGTTGCGTGATGCGAGGCTTGAGCCCAGCCAGATCGACCGCGTGGTGATGGTGGGTGGCTCGACGCGCATCCCCGCGGTTCAGGAAGGCGTCAGGAAGCTTTTTGCGCGTGAGCCTTACACCGCGCTGAATCCTGACGAGGTGGTGGCGCTGGGTGCCGCGGTGCAGGGGTCGATCCTGGCGGGGGTGAACCGTGGGATGCTGCTGCTGGATGTGATCCCGCTGAGCCTGGGGATCGAGACGATGGGCGGCGCGGTGTCCAAGCTCATCGTGGCGAACCAGACGATCCCCGCCCGCGCGACGGAGATGTTCAGCACCTATGCCGAGGGTCAGACGAACGTGAAGATCCACGTCTTGCAGGGAGAGCGCGAGCTGGTGAAGGACTGCCGGAGCCTCGGCGAGTTCGACCTGCGCGGCATCCCGCCCATGCCCGCGGGCCTGCCGAAGATCGAGGTGACGTTTCTGGTCGATGCCAACGGCATCCTCAGCGTGCAGGCGGTGGAGCAGCGCTCGGGCCGCCGGGCGTCCATCCAGGTTGTGCCGCACCACGGCCTGACGCGCGAAGAGGTCGATCGCATGGAAGCAGATTCCTACGCCCATGCCCGCGAAGACATGGCTCAGCACCGGCTGATCGACTTGAAGATGAACGCCCAACTCGACATCCGCCACATCCGCAAGCAGCTTGAGCGCGTGGCCGACCAACTGGACCCCGCGTACCGCGAGCGGGTCCTGCGTCACGTCGCGGAGGTGGAGGGTTTCATCGAGCAGGGTGATGCCGCGGACGGCGACGCCTTTGCCGCCGCACTCACCGCGATGGACCACGCGACGGTCAGGCTCGCGGAGCTCAATATCACACAGACCCTCAAGGGTGAGTGATACGCCCGCGCGATTGGAGTACCGTATCACGATGCTTGACCGCGTCGAACATGGCCAAGGCCTTGTGACTTACCAGTCCCCGCTCCTGCGCGCGGCCGGGGTTCCGCACGCCTTCACCACGCGCCTCGGCGGGTATAGCAAACCGCCGTATGACTCGCTGAACCTCGGCGTGCTGACCAAAGGCGCGGGCGATGCGAACACCGCCATCAGCGAGAACTTCCGCCGGGTCCGCGCTGCGCTCAAGCTCGAGCGCATCCCGCGCTACGAGGTGCGGCAGGTGCATGAGGCGTCGGTCTGGTCGGCGCCAGACAAGCCCGTGGCGTGGACCGCGGCGCCGTGCGCCGATGCGATCGTCACGGATCAGCCGGGCAAGCTGCTGTGCATCCGCGTCGCGGATTGCGTGCCGATCCTGCT